>JANXYP010000340.1 GCA_025355955.1 Chloroflexota bacterium | reverse complement strand
ATCCAGCGCTACATCCCGCAGAGCTTGCTGCTGCCGCGCTGCGACCTGATGGTGATGCACGGTGGTAGCAACAGCCTGCTGGCCGCGCTGGATATTGGCCTACCTACGGTCACAATCCCGCTGATTGCCGACCAGTTCTTCAATGCCCATATCCTGCAAAGTATGCGACTGGGGCAGGTGGTGCAACGCGGGCAACTAACCCCGGCCAGCATTAGGGCGGCAATGGAAGAAGTGCTAAACAATCCGATTTACCGGCAGAACATAGTGCGGCTGCAAGCCGAGATGCACGCCCTGCCCGACCAGCAATACGCAGTGGCGCTGATCGAGCGGGTAGCAGCTGAACACGAGGCGGTGCTGAACAATGCCACGACGTTATCACCGAAGAACCCGGCGCAAGAATCTGGCTGGTCGGATTTTGATCGGAGGCGTGAGCGGGGCCTGGCATCTCGTGCAGCGGGCCAGCGGAGCAGCAAGGGGGGCAGCGCAGCTTGTGCCGCCCGCGCCTGGCCCTTGCTATCGCAGCGCCGCCAACCTCCAACGTCAATCCCTGGCACTTCTTTGCGTCGAGGTGGTGTTGATTGTATGGGCGGCAACCGATAGTCGCATCTGGTCTTATGCCAGTTTGTGGCTGTTTATTGGGGGTGCCTACCTTCTCTACCTGCTCTGGCAGGGGTATCGCACTGGGGCAGCCAACCTGAGCGACCCAAGCAACCGCCCATCCACAGCGGCCAACCCTCGCACCCAAGCCGTCCATTTGCCTATGACGAACAATATACCCAGGGATATGCGGCTTATCAGTCTGACTCAGATGCACCCAGTTGCGTTTGAGCGCTTGATTGGCGAAAATCTGTTTAAGAAGATTGGATACAGCGTCGAGTACACGCCGGTATCAGGCGATGGTGGGATAGACATCGTGGCCCGAAAGGGCGCGGAGATAATCGCCATCCAGTGTAAACGCTACAAAGGGACGGTAAATGCTGCGATGGTGCGCGAACTGGCGGGCGTGTTGTACGATGGCCGCTTCAGCAAAGGTTATCTGATCACCACCGGCACATTCTCAGCAGGGACCAGGAGTTGGGCGGTGGGCAAGCCAATCGAGCTTATTGACGGCCAGCAACTGATCAACTGGCTGGGCGACCTGGCGATAATCGAGGCTTACAGTAACAACCAGATTGACTGGTGGGTGTTAACCACTCCAAGTAAAACGGATGGGCGCGATGAATCTGCGCCCCTACGGATCATATACCATCTGCTCGGCTAATCGGTATTAACTGCCGCCCGGCCCCTTGTATGGCGTATAGACTAGGCCGTTGGGCGCGTTGCCGACTGCGATGGTGGTGATTACCTGATCGGTGGCGGGATCAATCACGGTCACGGTGTTGTCCTTGATGTTGGTGGTATACAGCTTGTTCCCTGCCTGAACCACACCATGCGTCTCCTGGCCGCTGTCAATATGGTGCAGCATCTTGCCCTTCGCGGTGGTATCCATCACCACCAGCTTGCCCTCGCCAGTCGAGGCCACGTACAGGATCTTGTCGTCGGCGCTGACCCAGATCATCGCCGGTTGCTGGCCGGTTCGCCAGATCGCGGTGCGGGTATGGGTGGCCGTGTCAATCACTGCGATGCTGCTGCCGCTGAAATTGCTTACATACGCTGCGCTGCCATCATTGCTGAAGCTGACCTCGAAAGGGGTCGCGCCCACGTTGGCGATGGTGGCAATCACCGCCAGCTTGCTTACATCGATGACCGACACGTCGTTGCTCAGGGTGTTGGTAACGTAGATCTCCTTACCGTCGGGTCGCACGCGGATGCCGTGCGGAGTGTTGCCCACCTCGATTTTCTTGACCAGCTTGTAAGTGGAGGTATCAATCACCGCTACCTGGCTGCCATTGCCCAGGCTGGTGAATAGCAGCTTACCATCGGGGGTAAACACCAGATCATCGCTACGGTCATTGGCGAGGTCTATTTTAGCGATCAGGTGATTATCGGACAGAGCGAACACCTGCATATAGGTTTCGCCGTAGAGCGTCACCCACACCTCGGTGTTGGCGGGGTTGACCGCCACATGGTGCGGCTGTGAGCCAGTAGGGATCGAGGTATATGCCTGGTTAGTGGCAACGTCTATCACCGACACCCGGTTGGCAAGCTGGTCGGCAACATAGACGCGGCCCTGCGGCGTGGCATGGCAGAGCTGATCGGCGGTCGCGGCGTTGAGGCTGCCGTTGGCGCAAGGGTTGGTCGCCACGCCGCTGCCAGTGGCGCTGCTGGTGTTGCCGCTATTGCTGGCGTTGCCCACGCTGCTCGTATCGCCGCCACAGGCGGCCAGGGTAAGCAGCAGCAGCATAGCTGCTAGCGAAACACTGATGAACCTTCTGGTCATGCAAGAGCCTCTCTAATCCTAGCGGTATGAGCAGGATAAATCCCCGCTCCTACCGCATCGGTCATTAGTAGGGGCGGGATAACCCCGCCCTGGATGACCTACACATAATCCTCTACCTGGTGAGCGATACATCAATCGCCTGCTTCAGCGCCGCGAAGGTCGGCATCGCCAGCGACTGGCCGTTGAGGTACAGCGTAGGCGTGCCTGGCACCTTCAAGGTGATCGCCTGGCTGATGTTGGCATTTATCATATCGCTATAGGTAGCCTGCGCCACGCAACTCATCACCGAGGCAGGGTCCCCGCCCGCCTGGCGGACGTACTGCGGCCAGAGCGTGTTCTCATCCCCGTTGACCCAGGCATCCTGATTGGTGTAGAGCAGGTCGTGGATGGCGAAGAATTTGCTGGCATCGCCATTAGCGGTGCAGATAGCAAGCTCGGCGGCCTTCATTGCCTTGGGGTGAAGGCTGGTCAGCGGAAACGGCTTGTAGTAGTAATAAATCTTGCCGCTGTCAATGTAATCCTGCTTCACTTGTTGGTATGTGGTGTTGAAGAAGGATTGGCAGGCGGGGCATTGGAAATCGCCAAACTCGACGATCTTCACTGCCGCATTGGGGTTGCCCTCGCCAAAGCCATTGGTGAGCAGATCGCTAGCGCTGGATTTGAGAGCGGTTGGCTGGGCCGAGGGTGCCGATGACGGGCTGGAGGGGCCGAGTATGGTGCCAACCAGGACCACACCAAGCACGACTACAGCGGCCAACACTGCCCAGAAGTACACAGGGATTGCTGCCGATTGGGGGCGACGCGCAACTGCCTTCGGCTGTGGCCTTTGGGCGCGGGCGACAGGACGAGCGGACTGATCGCTCGTCTTCTTAACGCTGGACATAGCATTATTCTCCTCTATATATTTGTAAACGGATGGATCGGTATGTTGAGGGAGAATAGCTATGCCGCTGGGGGTCGCTCCAGGGCATCGGGTTGACGCTGGGCAATAGTTCGCGCCGCATCAGTTTTGGCCGCGCTGAAAACGTCGCCAGCCCGAATCGCGCCGCCCGCAAACGGGGCAGCATCTAGCTGCACGAGAGCCACAACTGCGCCAGGGTTGGCATTACAAATGCTGCAGCCCGCGCTGCGGTCGGGCAGCGGGGGATATGTGGCGGCAATGGTCACAACACTCTGGCTCGCTGGCAGCAGCGCTACGCTGGTTAGCACAGTGCTTATCGCCCCCTGCCCAGTCGTAGTCGACGCGGACACGTGGCTCGGCGCTGGCACAAGCACGTAGCCAGCGGTGATGATCAGAAAGGCAATCATGCCCGCGCCAAACAGCCTGATTGTGGATGGTGAAATGGTCAATCGTTGTCCCTACCTTGATGGTCAGCAATCTTATCATCATTATACCGCTGGGCGCGTGCGGTTACAAGACATGGGGAGATACTTTCACCAATCTTTAACCAAACGCAACCCATTCATTAACCTCGTAGCCACATCTGTCAGGGGGCCGGGGTGAACTGCGGCGATGGGTAAGGGGTAAGGTCGAAGTTGCTGCGCCCTACATCGAACGATGCTTCAGTGACAGTGGTATCGTGGCCGGGTCGCACCACGGTGATGTCTATGGACCAGCCGCCCGCCATCAGCAGGAAGACCGCGCCGCTATACTCGCCATTGCCCTTGTTGGCGGGAACCAGCACATCGGCGAGATGGCCGTGCGCGGGCATGATCGCCTGCACCGTCAGTTTGGCATCGTTGACCGGCTTGCCGTTTGCATCGGTCAGCCTGATAGTCATGGTCACGTTGCCGGATACCGGCGGTTCGGGGTCGGTGGTGATGTTGGCGGTGAGGTACTCGTCCAGCTTGCCGGTGAGCGTACCATTATCGGCCAGGGTGAGGCGGAAGGCAGCCTTCACATCACCACCCTGATTCTTGACCCGCGCAACCACCACCACCTGATATGTGCCAGCGAGAGTAAGGTAAGGCGAGTCGGGGATGGCGTAGTTGCCATTGCCATTGTCGTCGGCAAGCAGCGTATCGGTGCCTCCGGGGCTGCCATTCAGGTCAAGCAGAGTAAGGTGCATTGACACCTGGGTGACGTTGGCGTAGGGCTGCCCCTTTGCGTCACTGAGGTGGATGCGGAAATGATCGGCATCGGCTCCTGGCAGGGCGGATAGCTGCACGGTCATACCCAGTACCGTCTGGGTCAACGCCACGGGTGTTTGCGGCGGGGTAGTGGGCGGCACAACGGCGGTAGTAGTCGGCTGCGGGGCGAGGGTGAGAGTGGGGGTCGCGACGGCGGCGATAGTAGTGGGGGCGGGGGGCATGGTCATTGTTACATTGTTGGTACTGGCGCTAGCCGGTGCGCTGAGGGTAAGGATGGCGGAGAAGACTAGCACAGCGGCGACGAGAGTCAGTTCGCCATTCATCAGCCAGCGGAAGGCGCTGTTCAGCTTCGCCACTGCCTGCGGATCATGCTTACGTAGGGCTTTGAGGCGGGGAATGGTGACGAACATATTCAGCGCCCCCATCATGATTAGTAGGGTGAGCAGCGCAAACTTGACCAGCAGGGCATGGCCCCAGTCGCTGTTGAGCAGGTCGTCGAGGGTAGTGTTGTGTGCCAGCATTGAGACTGAGCCACTGCCGATCAGCAACACCACGCAGGTGAGTGCAATCGGCGAAAAGCGGCTAACCACCGCGGTGAGATAGATGCGGCGACTGTCGGCGCTCAGGTGGCGCAAGCGCGGCAGCAGGATGATCACAAAGAAAGCCAGCCCGCCGATCCACACAGCGGTAGACATCAGGTGCAACCAGTCGGAGTAAGGCGCAAGGCGGGCGAGCAACCCCGCGCCGTTGGCATCGGCCACCGATGCCTCGTGGCCGCTCATCGCCTCGGTCAAATAGTACGCGCCACCTAGAATCACCACCAGCGGCCAGGCCCGCCCCTCAGCCCGCCCGCCAAACGCAAGCACAAGCATCAGCACGGCGGGGATTGCAATAGCGACGGCCAGCCGCAGTTTGAGATATACGCCGAAGCTGCTGCCCAGCACTGCGCCGACGGCGTTCAGGTTGCCCAACACGGTGCCAAGGTCGGCCTGGTTGACCCGCGCCGTCTCCACCAACAACTCCAGCCCCTCACTAAGTATCAGCAGGAAGCCGAGGGCGATGGCAAAGATGATGAAGGCATGGGTGTAGCTGGCGCTGACCGAGGTGCGCTCCGCTTCTGGCAGTTGCGCCGCCGCCGGGCGGCTGACCAGCCCGATGAAGGCGGCTCCGCCGATCAGCATCGCCGCCAGTATCAGGCTGAACCAGCGACTGATAATGTCGAGCGGGCCAGGGCCAGTATCCTGCGTGCTGGTATCAGTGCTGACGATCGCGGCGGTACTCAGGTCAATGGTCGGTTCAGGGGTGGGGCTGGGCTGGTTCAGCGCGAGGGTAGGGACTACGCCAGCGGCTGGTGTAGGGGGCGCACCCTCGACCACGAAGGCGTAGCTGCCTTTGGTGAGATGGCCGTCCTGGGCGGAAACTGCCGACCACAGCACGGTATAGACACCCGACCTCAGCGTGCCGGTAAGCGGCATGGTGGCGTGCTGGCCGTTGTCCGAAACCATCAATCCATTGGCGACATCATAGCGGTTCTTGGCGCGGTCAAACACCTGGAAGCGACTTAGCGATAGCTCAATCGGCTGGTCGAACGAGATCTGGATGCTAGTTGGCGCTTTGCCCAGGTGGCTGCCCGGCTGCGGGTCGTACTGCGTCGGCTGGGCATGGGCAAAGGCGATGCTGCCGAAGACCAGCAGCAGGGCAATAGCAGAGACGATTGCCGCTACTGGTTTAATTCTTTTCATCATTGCAATACCTCATCTAGCATAAAGGCAAGGCCAATTCATAGCTGTCTATGTGGCGAATTAAGACAGACAGGGACCAGGGAGGCTGGCAGCAGGTAGCTTTCAGCCTCCCAACTTCATACGGGATATTAGCTCTTTAACGGTGGCTGGTAACGCGGCGCATGGTTAGGCCCGCAGCGAGTACCAGTACGCCCAGCGCGGCGGTGAACAACAGTAGCCAACCGAGGCCATTGCCAGTGGTGGGTAGCGTACTGCCTGCCGCACTGGTTGTGCTGCTACTACCGCTATCGCCGCCGCTCTCCACCTGGGTGCCGACACTGCTGGTTGGCCCCGAAGCGGTGCCAGAGCTTTTGACCGTGAAGGTGAAGCTGCCATCCACGATACCGCCATCGTTGTCGGTGACGGTGTGCCACTTGACCGCGTAGGTGCCGTCGCCCATGCCGGGCTTGAGCGTCACATTCATGTTCGTGCGAACGTTGGCATCAAGCTTACCGTCACCGTTGTCAACCTCGATGTTGCTGCCGTTCGCGCCGGTGTAGTAAATTTTCATGTAGCTCTGCGATGTCGAGGCTTCCTCGCTGTAGATAGCGGACACGGTAGTCGGTTCGGCGGTCAGGGTCTGGCCGTCGCTAGGGGTCGAGCTGGCTAGGTGGGCGTGGGCTGAGGCGGTGCCGCTCATAGTCAGACCGAGGGCCAGCATCATGACGAAGGCCAGCGCCAGGCGCATGACCATATTCTTGTTCTTGCTCATGGTAATCTTATGCTCCTCTTGTTTTGGGTGATTATGGCAATATTCGGGCAAGGAGGGCAAAAACCAGCGCGGGCTACGCAGCGGCCCTCCTCGCGATCAGGTTATAGTGCTCTTACGTCTGTAATGCGCGGTTGGATTAAACAAGAGGTGGGGGCGGAGTAGGTGGGGTTGGGGAATACTGCGGGACATCGGGTTGGCCGCTAAAATGCTGGTATGCGGCTGGCAGTCCCTGGGCTAGCAGGCCTGGCGCAGGCAGGGTAGCGACTAGAATAGGGTTTAGGTCGGTGAGCGTGTCGCTATGCTGCGACAGCGCGTCGCCACTTGGTATCAATATCATATGCGCTACAGGGTGAGCGGCGTTCATTGTTGCCGGGGAGTCAAACATCCCCGCGACCAGCGTCTGACCCATATCCATCATTCCAGACTGATCGCTTATCGGTGCGGATGCAACCGCCTGGGCATCAGAGTTGTGCTGTTCTGCAAAGATAAGCAAACGAGGGGGCATAGCAAAGAGGCCATCAACCCGCATCAACTGGCAGATGCAAGTTACAGGAAGCATCAAGAGGGCGGTAATCGCAATCACGCCGATAGCGATTCTAAGGCTATGCAAATGCTCGCCTCGCATAAGGTCTGATCCAGGCAGTTGCGCGGCATATGATGGTGGCTGGGGCAAGGCGCGAGTGGCGCTTCATGCTGAAGCTGGCTCGATTATACTGCATATACGTTTGAACTTGCAAGCGCGGATGCAAACTCACTTGCTGAACCAGGACAACTGCGCGTGCGATGCGCCGGAGTAGGTTTGCAGCGCAGTTATCGCGCAAGTTGGCTTGCTAAGGTCAATCAAATAGAGGCCGGTGACTCCGATGAAGGCGATATGGCTGCTGTCGTTGAACCAGATCGGGTCGGGGGTATCTTCACTCACCGCGGTCAGGCGAGTAAGGCCGGTGCCGTCGGTATTGACCAGCCACACATCCCAGGGTAGGCCGTGATAGAGCGGCGCGGCCAGACCATTGAGCGGCTTGAAGGCCGCCGGAGTGGGGGTAGGCAATAGGGTAGACGCGCATTGCGGTTGCAAATTGCTGGGGCCACCGATGGCGGCGAAAACGATACGCTTGCCATCGGGCGACAACTTGGGCGCGAAGTAGGCGACGAATTGATTGCCGCCAATTACCTGCTGTGGGTTGCTGCCGTCGGATTTGGCGACCATCAGCCGCATCGAACCGGAGGGTAGCGGAGTGGTGGCCGGGCTGTTGGTCAGGGTGGGTATCAACGCAGCCTGCTGCTGGGCGCTATCGTCCTCTGGCAGGATCTCATCGTAGGCGATGCGACTGCCATCGGGGCCGGGGGCAGGCTCCTGCGCGTTCTGCAACAGCAGGCTACGCTTGCCCGCAGCAAGCTCGAAGCGTTCGATATTCCACGACTGGCCGGTAAAGCTGCCCTGACTATCGTAGAGGAAAACCATGGTATGAAAGTAGATGTACTTGCCATCGGGCGACCACTGCGGCGCTTCCAGGTTCTGGTTCTTATCTACGGGGCCGATCAGTTGGCGCTTGGCGCTGCCATCGGCGTTCATCAACCAGATGGCGCTCTGCGGCTCATCCGAGTCGTTGGCAGGCGCGGGGGCATAGGCATAGGCAATCTGCTTACCGTCGGGCGACCAGACCGCATCCCTGGCTACGGCGCGGAACTCAGGGTAGAAAGTAAGCTGGCGCGAACGCTGCCCGTCGGCGGAGATAAGATAAACGTTGCTGCTACGGCTGATCAAGAAGCCGCTGGTAATCGGGTGGGGGTCGGCAATCACCCTGATGGGGGCGCTACGCAGGATGAACATGGCCTTCTGCTTCTGCGTATCCTGGCTCTGGACTGTGAAGTAGTAGAGGCCAGGGACGGTGGGCGCGCTGCTGGTGGCTTCCCACCAATCGCCCTGCTCCATGCTGGGAAACATACTAATGATGTCGCCAGGACTATCACCATAGGTGGCGGGATTGCCACTGGCATCTAGTACGCGCAGGCCCGCGCTTACCACCATATTGTTATTCAAGCCGGTCAGCTTAACCAGGATCTTGAGCGGCGCGGCGGGGTATAGCTGGTTGCTAGGCTCCAAGCGAATGCCCTGCGCGCTGACATCGTTCTGGGTAAGCGATGGGGTGGGCGGACCGGGCGGCAGCACCAATGGGGTGCATGAGTTATCGTCCACCACCATACCGCTAACTGGCGTGGCCGCGCAACTGGAGGAGACGGTTGTCGGTCCGCCGGGCAGCGGGGTATCCTGAGATATAATCGGAATGGTAGGCGTGGGCGTAGTCGTGCCTGCATTCAGCGGTGGATTGTAGACTGTTGGCGATTGCCCATTGTCGCAGGCAGCAAGCAGCAACATCGCACCAAGCAGCCAACTTAGAGGCAGAACAAACTTTCGTGGCAAGGTAATCACTCCAAACTAGAGGATGTGCAATTGTCGTTGCCATATTATACCTCATTAGCGGCTCCGGTTAAACGTATAGGAGGCCGCAGCTGTAGTTTTAACCCAAGTTTAATCCGCAGACTTCGGACATAACAAAGCACATGAGTCATCCAGAGATTTGCAAAAAGGTGCAATAGCTAAATACACTAAGCCCCAGCAGGGGTTTGGAGGAGAAAGCTCGAAGCTACAGTCAGGTTGGTTTTGAGCAGGGACCACCGCCATGTTTACCCTTAGCCTACCTGTCAGTCAAGATTCTCCCCCCAACCCCCGCCGGGGGCTTTTTGCCTGAAATTCGGGATGACTGATGTGGGTTAGGGATAGGCTCTAATATTACAGCCTCAGTTGCCAGACCAGGTTACGTAGTTACGATTGGCCTGGACACTGGGCGACAGGGCTTATGCGATTCGCCCCTACACCATTCTGGCCCTGTTATGCCAACTGAGGCTGTAATACTAAACCTCGCCGACGAACAGGAAGAAGCACTGGCCGCCGGGTGCGGTGAAGGCAGCGTTGCTGCGGTCATCGTCGGATAGGAAGCGTACCGCAAGGCCGTCGGCCTCCAGCTGGGCGATGCGTTCGCTCATGTCGGCGGTGAAGTAGGTGATATGCGGTTGGTCGAAATCGCTGGTCTGATGCAGGCCAATCACAATCAGCCCATCGCTGAATATAGCCCAGGGGTAGGGTTCGTCCTCTACAAGGATCTGCTCGAAACCCAGCTTCTGCCAGAAGGCGATTGCCGCATCGCGATTAGCCACCGGCAAAGCGAACTCACCGAACTTGCCGAGTTGGGAGATGGGGGTGCGGCTCAGGGACGTGCCATCTGGCATCGGCACACTGCTGGGTTGCGCCTCCAGACGCACGTGCAATCCGTCGGGCGCGGTGAAGGTGGCTGCAGCGCCGCTACTCTGCACACCAATATTCAGCGCGACCACAGCGGCCAGATCGCTGCCCGCGTATCCAAGCGTCGGCGAAGGTTGGTCGTCACCGGGCAGCAGACGAATATTGATGCTGCCGTCGGTAACGGCATCGCCACCAATCGCCTTGAAGCCGAGATGCTCATAAAACTCCAACGCGGCAGCAATATCCTCGACCGTCGTCCTAATCTCCACGTAATTCCCTTGTTTCATCGCCGTCTTCCTCCTTGTCTAGCATATAAGTTGCTAGCCCGTAATAACTGGCTGATTGAATTATAGCACGATTGTTCTAAAATGCAAGTGCGGTTGCGGAGATAACACAAGGGGCGCACCGTTGTGGTGCGCCCCATCCGTTTTTACTCATACCAATTAGCCGCGGCGATGCTATATATCTGTAGGGGCGAACCGTTGTTCGCCCTGGCTTAATCTATAGCGGCACCACCGCTAATTGGTATCAGACCTCATTACCCAGCAAACTAGGTTCTGATGGGGGAGTAGTGGATTCCCCTCCCAGTGGGAGGGGTTGGCGTGGGTGCGTGTAGCACGACTCGAACCCACCCCAGCCCCTCCCCAAGAGGGGAGAACATCAGAACTTTGTTTGTCTGGTACTCATACCACATCCCCTACGGCGTGGTCACGCCCTTGTAGACGATCTGGGCCATCTCGTCACGACGGATGGGGTTGTTGGGGCGGAAGCTGCCGTCGGGATAGCCGTTGATTACCCCCTTTTGATGCGCGGTCTCGACGAAGGCGTAGAAGATATTGCTGGGCGGCACGTCGGTGAAGGTCTGGCCGCTGGTTGGCGTATAGAGCGGATAGTGGGCCGCGCCGACAACCAGCTTGGTAAGCTGCGCCCTGGTAATCGCCAGGTTGGGCAGGTAGCAAGGATAGGCCACGCCGTGCGCGGTGCAGCTTGCCTGGTCAAAGCCGCTGAGGATGCTGGCATGGTAGCCGCTCTCGATGTAGAGATAGGCGAAGTAGCTGGCTGGCACGTCGCTAAAGTCGGGATTGCCAGGGGTGTAGAACGGCGTGCCAAAGCCGAGTACCACAATCTTGGCGAATTGGCCGCGGGTAGCGGTGCCGCCCGGCGAGTAATGCGTCGCGTCGGTGCCGTTGATCACACCATGGCAATTCAGGTAGTGGATAGCGGTGTAGAAGATGCTGCCATTGATATCCACAAATGGGTTGACGCAATCGGTGGGGGTAACGCTAGGCAGCGGTGTGCTGGTGAGCAGCGGTGTTGCTGTCGCCATTGGCGTGCTGGTTAGTAGCGGTGTGTTGGTCGCGGCTGGCGTATTGGTGAGCAACGGCGTGCTGGTCGCGGTGGACGTGCTGGTGAGCAAGGGCGTACTGGATGCGGGCGGCGTACCCGTAGATGGCAGCGGGGTGTTGGTTGGGCTTGCCGGAGTGCTGGTTAGGGTGTTAGTAGCCGTGCCAGTAGCCGTGCTAGTAGCCGTGCTAGTGGCAGCGCCAATAGGTGTAGTAGTTGCCGTGTTCGTCGCGGATGGCGTATTGGTGGGTACGCTGGTGGCGGTGCTAGTAACCGCGCCAGTAGGCGTGCCAGTGGGCGTGTGCGTAATCTGACCAGTAATATCAAGGCTATTAAAGTAGAGGTCAAAGGCATGGAGGGTGCCGTCGGCATTGGTGCCGTCGCAGTTGGAGTTGTCCGCCCATACGGCCGCGAATTTCCCGCCGTAGGCGCTGCTGCCCACGTAGTCTCCGTAGTCTACCCCGTTGCCAGCATCAGCTGCGTTCGAGAACCCGCCGCTCAACATCGTGTTGGCTGCCCAGTTCACCCCGCCATTCGTGCTGAACGAGGCATAATACTCGGAGTCATCGTTGGGGGTGTTGTTCGTCCCACCAGAGCCTGGCACGCCATTGTCGTTGCGAGCGTCATGCCAGCCAATCGCCACATGGCCGCTGGTAGGGTCAAGCGCAATGTAGGGCAGAAACTGGCTGCGGATCGGGCCAATCGGGTCGTCGTTCACCCGCACTGGAGCAGTCCAGGTTGCACCGTCATTGTCCGATGTGCGTAGGTAGATATCAGTATCATGGCTCTGGAGGACCGGCTCCTCGGTGTACACCAGGTATATGCGATTGTTGAACGGCCCGCCGGTTGCGTCCCACACCAGCCCCGGCTCCGCATCAATAGAGCGGCCCGACTGTGCAGGGATGAAGTCGAAGCCACCCACATTGGTGCTGGTCGCGGTGATCTGCGATCCAAAGCCGCCTGCGCCCAACCCATCCGCATCCACATTGACATAGATAGTAGCGGGGCCTTGTCCATCGGTGGGACTCATGTAAGTTACCATCACCTTGCCACCATTCGGGCCTGGCCCCACGGTAATGCCACCGAAGCTGCCAGTCGCCCCGGGTATAGTCTGTAGCGCCTCAAACGTACCCAGCCCGTTCAGGCCGGTCACGGGTGCGCCACGGGCCACCATATTGCCGGAACTGTTCCAATCCACCCATACGCTGCCGTTGCCGACCGCTATTGATGGTTGGTCAATACTGCCCGTTCCCAGCGTGAGTGGCGTGCCGAAAGTTACGCCCCCATCGGTGCTTAGGATCAGGTTAACCTGGTTCACCGAGCCGCTGATATATATGAGGAAAAGGTTGCCGAAGTGGTCGAAGGCGGCCTGACCGTCGCAGCAGGCTACATTGGTCGCTACCGTACCGTGCGTCCAGGTTGCGCCGCCGTTCAGCGAATATCCACGAAAGATGCTGCTGGCGCTTTCAATGTTGGAGAAGGCTACGACGTTATTGGGGTTGGTGGGGTTGACGACCACGAAGCTCTCCGCCTGGTTGCCGCTTGTCTGGCTGACGTTGACCACAGGAGCCAGGCACGCAAGTGGCTGATAGTACGGACCCGGTAGCGCGGGGTGGGTGCTGCCGGGTGGTGGCGGCAGCTTGCGCGTATATTTCGGCACTGCTATGTGAGTCGCCGTCGGGGCCGCGCTGCCAGCGGCAGGTAGTTGCGGCTGGGTTGCTGACTTGCTGTTGCCAGGGGCGGCGGTAGCTTGGCTACCAACGCTGGCGGCCAGCGCCATCATTACGGTGACAATCAGCAGCGTGGCGAAAGACCTGAAAATAATGCTATGTTTGCTCAAAATACTCCCTCTATTTGCTAGAATGACGGTCAAATACTAAGCTGGTCAGTACGGCACGGACCCATCCCCAACCCTTTCCATATCAATTCGCTAGGGCGCTGGGGTAAAACGGATGGACGCGATAAATCCGCGCCCATCCGTATTATACACGTTCTGCTTGGCTGATGATACTAGTGGGAAGGGAGCGATTACTTGACCGCTCTTCTAACGCAGCGCCAACGCCAACCCCTCGGCCTCTTCCTTCTCGCGTTCGCCGACCACATCAATTGCCTCCGCGCCAAGATGACGGCGACGGGCTTCCAGGTTGAGCTTGCTCATCTCCAATTGCACCGGCACGGGATAGTCGCCATTGAAGCAGGCGAAGCAGTTGCTGCGCTCCGGCAGGCCGATCGACTGGCGCAGCCCCTCGATGCTGAGGTAGCCGAGGCTGTCCGCGCCAATGTGCTTGCAAATCTCCGCCACGCTCATGTTTGCGGCAATCAGTTCGTCGCGGCGGGCGGTGTCCACACCCAGGTAGCAGGGGTTGATCATACCCGGTGAGTGGATGCGGACATGGACCTCTTTGGCCCCCGCTGCCCGCAGCAGCGCTACCAGCGGTGGGGTGGTGGTGCCGCGCACGATGCTGTCGTCTACCATCACCACTCGCTTGCCGCGCAGCACTTCGGGCAGCGGGTTGAACTTGAGCGCCACGCCCTGACTGCGTAGCCTTTGGTCGGGCTGGATGAAGGTGCGGCCAATGTAGCGGTTCTTGATCAAGCCCTCAGCGAAGGGCAGACCGGCTTCCTGGGCATAACCAATTGCCGCAGGCCAGGCGGTGTCCGGTACGGGGATGACAATATCGGCCTCGGCGGGGTGTTCGCGGGCAAGCTGGCGGCCCATCTCGGTACGCACCATGTAGAGCGAGAGGCCGTTAATCACGCTGTCGGGGCGGGCAAAGTAGATATACTCGAAGGAACAGAGCGCCTTGCGCTCACCGGCGGGGTAGAGGGTGCGATGTTCGCCATCGGCATCAACGCAGACGATCTCGCCCGGCTCCAGTTCGCGCTCGATCTTCGCGCCCACCGTCTGCAAGGCGCACGACTCGCTGGAGAACGCCCAACCGCCATTGTCGAAGCGACCAATACATAGCGGGCGCACACCCAAAGGGTCGCGCACCGCATAAAGCGCGGTAGGGGTAAGCAGTACCAGCGCGTAAGCGCCGGAGATGCGACCCATCGCAGCGCGGATCTTCTCCGTCCAATTGCGCCCAGGCATACTGACGATCAGCTTGGCGATCACCTCGCTATCGCTGGTGCAACTGAAGCTGTAGCCATGTTCGCCCAGTTCCTCGCTCAGATAGGCGGCGTTGACCACGTTGCCGTTGTGGGCAATCGCAAGCGGGCCGAGGTTGGGGTCATTGACCACGATGGGCTGGGCGTTAGACTTGATGCTGCTGCCACTGGTGCTGTAGCGGGTGTGGCCGATGGCAATGTGGCCGGATAGCGCGGCCAGGTCACTCTCGTCGAAGGCGTGGGCCACCAACCCCATGCTGGTACGCACTCGCAGGCGCGGTCCGCCGTCGGCAGTGGCAATGCCCGCGCTTTCCTGGCCGCGATGTTGCAGCGCGTAAAGGCCAAAAAAAGTGACGCGAGCAACTTCAAACTCGCGTCGGGGGTCGTAGAGGCCGAAGACACCGCACTCCTCATGCAGCCTATCCTGGTCGTCACTACGATGGGAGTTGTAGAAGTCTTGTCCGCTCACTAGTCTATCCCTCCATCTGGATTGTAGATTGTAGATTGTAGATAATGGTTGGTCAGCAGGGCAGGATAAATCCCGCCGCTATAACCGTATTCCCACTAGGGGCGGGATTTATCCTGCCCTGGTTGGGGAGCTTCCAAGTCTACAATCTGCAATACTAAATCCCGGCAGCGCCACCCCACGCTGAAATCATCTCATCCCTGTCCACGCTTAGTCCTATACCACTGATGCCACCGCCCGGCTTGCCCACTGTGCCGATTATCATGAACGGCAGATTGGCGGCGGCAGCCATTTCGCGCAAGCGGCTAAGGCCATCGGCATCGAGTTCGCAGATGATGCGCGAGGGCCACTCGCCGAATAGGGCAGCATCGCGGCGTAGGCCATCGGCAAAGGTCAAATCCAAATCAATGCCGCAGCCGCCAGCCAGGCACATCTCGGCCAGCGCAACAACGATACCTCCGTCGCTAACGTCGTGGGCTGCTCTAATTATACCATATTCCGCCGCCTGCAGGTAAACTTTCTGCACTCGCGCTTCCAGTTCGGCATCGAGCGGCGCGGGGCGACCATGCGGCGCACCCAGCATCATGGTGGCGTACTCGCTGCCGCCCAGCCCATCACCCTCTGCTGGTCTGGTAGGGCCGAGCAGCACAAGTCTGTCACCCTCATGCCGCAGCGCTAGGCCAATGGCCTTGCTGGCATCCTCAAGCAGCCCGGCCATGCCGACTACTGGTGTAGGGTAGATGGCAACCCCGCTGGTTTCGTTGTACAGGCTGACGTTGCCGCCAATCACCGGGATGTTGAGAGCGCGGCAGGCATCGGCCAGGCCGCGCACGCTCTGCTCGAACTGGTAGAAGATTTCGGGCCGCTCTGGGCTGCCAAAGTTGAGGCAATCGGTGAGGGCAATCGGGGTAGCTCCCACCACCGCGACGTTGCGGGCCGCCTCAGCCACCGCTAGCTGGCTGCCGCGATAAGGGTCGAGGTAGCAGTAGGCGGCGTTGCAGTCGGTCTTAAAGGCCAGCCCTTTGCGCGAATCCCAATCCTTCAGGCGGATGACCGCCGCATCGCCTTCGCCAGAGGCCAACACCGTGTTGCCCATAATCGTCTTGTCGTACTGCTCGTAGATGTCGGCTTTGCTGGCAAGGTTGGGGCGGGCCAGCAGCTTGAGCAGCGTAGCGGCATAGTCGCTTGATGCAGGGATGTCAGCTGCAATATCGTAGGCCCATTCCTGATCCAGCCAGGCAGGGCGGGCGCTGGCGCGATGGTAAATCGGCACCTCGTCGGTGAGGATGCGGGCAGGTATAGCGGCCACTTCTTCGCCGTTGTCCAGCACCCGCACCAACGCACCGGCGGTGGTTTCGCCCACAATGTCGCTGTGCAGATCCCACTTATCGAACACCGCTTTGACCTGCGCCTCATAACCAGGCCGCACGATGACCAGCATCCGCTCCTGGCTCTCCGACAGCATCACCTCGTAGGCGCTCATGCCCTGTTCGCGGCGCGGCACACGGTCAGCGTGGAGGATGACCCCGGCCTCGCCGCGACTGGCGCACTCCACTATGCTGCTGGTCAGCCCCGCCGCGCCCAGGTCTTGCATCCCCACAATCCAATCGGTCTTCGCCAGTTCGAGGCAGGCTTCCATCAGCAGCTTTTCGAGGAAGGGATTGCCCACCTGCACCGCCGGGCGACGTTCCTCGCTGCGCTCGTCCAGCACATCGCTGGCGAAGGTCGCGCCGTGGATGCCGTCGCGCCCGGTGTCCGCGCCGACCAGCATCAGCAGGTTGCCCGCACCGCCCGCGGTCGCCTTGATGATCTCGCTCTGCCGCGCCACCCCCGCGCACATCGCGTTGACCAGGGGGTTGTCGGCGTAAGGTTCGGCGTAATATACCTCACCAGCGATGGTGGGGATGCCCAGGCAGTTGCCGTACCCTCCTATGCCTGCGACGATGCCACCGACCAGATAGGAAGTGCGCGGATGTTCCAGCGGCCCGAAGCGCAGCGAGTTGAGGATGGCGACCGGGCGTGCGCCCATGGTGAAGATGTCGCGCACGATGCCACCAACACCAGTGGCCGCGCCCTGGTAGGGTTCGACCGCGCTGGGGTGGTTGTGCGACTCGATCTTGAACACCACGCAGAGGCCATCGCCAATGTCCACGACACCCGCGTTCTCGCCTGGCCCTTGCAGCACGCGCGGGCCGCTGGTGGGGAACAGCTTGAGCAGCGGCTTGCTCGACTTGTAGCCGCAGTGCTCGCTCCACATCGCGCCAGTCATGCCCAGTTCGACCAGGGTAGGGACGCGGCCCAGCTTCTGAACTAGCAGGTCGTACTCGGCGCGGCTGAGGGCGACCTCGGCCAGCAAGCGGTCATCTACAATGGGGTGGTTGTTCAAGTCGCTTCCTTTCGCAGAACTCC
>JANXYP010000326.1 GCA_025355955.1 Chloroflexota bacterium | reverse complement strand
TGGTAGTCTGAGGCTATTTGGTTGATGGAGCGTTGCTCCTTCAGCACTTCCAACACCACCTCTACCTTGAACTCGTCAGTGTATTGTTTCTTCATGGCCCTATTCTATCTTATTTTGGGCTTCTTTGCGTTCTCATTTTTGGGGTACATCTCACCTTGCTTGTGAATAAGGAATACCCCAACGGTGCCAGCATATACGGAACAGGCAATTCCTCCATCCCTGATAGCCCGCAATGGCGAGGATTTCTACGCAACTCGCTAATTCAATTCCTAGACAAAGGTTAATCTCTATAGCTTGCTCTCGAACTCACTTTAACAGTCCAGAAAGCACCAAAGGCCCTCCTCAGCAAGTCAGCTAAAGGTTCTCCCCCAAGAAGACAGAGTGTTGGGGAGGATCGAATCTATTCATTTTTTCATCTCTGTTGCAGCTATGTGATCGTATCTGTTTGTTCGTTTTAACTAATTAATTGGCTTAAACCCCCACTTCTTCGTCAATATCATCATTTCATATCGCACATCTATATTGTTTTATTATCAGGTCTATGGTACAATAGTCCTAGCTGGATGTTCAGAAATCATAAAGGAGGCAACACCATGACCGATAACGAAAATGCTGGTCGCACCTTCGGTGACATCAGCAACAACCGTGGTAATATAGCCATCGGCTCGAACAATACACAGAGCATTACCAATCTCGCCAACTCCGGTAATACTGAGCTTGCCAATGCACTGGTTGGTCTCCGTCAGGCCATCAACGCCAGTAAGGAGCTTTCTCCGCAAGAAAAGAAGCGCAATCTCAAGGATATTGATGCTATTGCTGACGAGGCCGACAGCGACCAGCCAGACAAGACCTGGTTGGAGCGCACCTGGAGCGGGGTGGTAGCAGCGGTTAGCAAGGTTGGCGATTTGGCCGACGCAGTGGGCAAGTTTGTCCCTATCATCACGCTGGCGCTCGGCATCAAGTAGCCCATGTCTCCGGTCTAATCCACGCGCCCAGCAGCGGTCTCGCTGTAGCCAGGCCGTCATCTTCGCACAACCGCAAGCAAAAAGGCTCGACCATCCATGAGCAACGATTACAATCTGGAAACCCTGCTTCCCCTCATTCATGCGGCTCTCGCCCGCAGCGCAAACACCCGCGCCCTCAACCTTAGTGACGAGGAGATCATTCGCAACGTCCACGACATCCTTAATAATCAGGGCAATATCTCTATTGGCGATAATAATGTCCAGACCATCATCAACCTCGTGCTAGAGCGGGTCAAGCAACGTTCCGTCCAGCACCCCATCCCAGACATTAGCCAGGCGGTCGGTCGCGCCAGCGAGTTGCAGCAGCTTGCCGCGCAGCTTGACCAGGCGGCCACCAGCCAGGTTGTCGCGGCAAAGGGGGTGGCGGGCATCGGCAAATCCACCCTCGCCGCGATGTATTGCCGCGATTATGCGGACAAGTATCAGTTCATCTGCTGGCGCGATGTGCGGGCGGATGGTGTGGTCAGCGGTCTGCTGCTGGTGGTCGCCGAGTTGATGGGGGTGAGCATTGACCTGCGCGAACTGGGGGCGAACGAAGCCAACCACGCCGCCGCGCTGGTGGGGTTGCTGCGCCAGGGTCATGCGCTGGTGGTGGTGGACAACTGCGAGGACTTGCTCGACGCGCAGGGCAACCCGCCCAGCGGCTGGGAGCTGCTGTTCGCGGCGGGGCAACTGGGCGCGAGCAGGCTGCTGTTGACCAGCCGCCAGCAGGTACGCGCCGCCCGCGTGCCGCTCAAGGTCTACACCATCGAAGGTCTCAGCGAAGCCGACGGCATCAAGCTACTGCAACAGCGCGGCCTGACTGACGATACAGCCCTGCTCCAGCGGGCGTGGGACAAGGCGGGCGGCCATCCCCTCGCTTTGATACTACTGGCCGGGTTGGTTACGGACGAAGGCAAGAAGCTGAAGAGGCTGCTCGATGAACCGCGCCTGTGGCAGGGTGAAGTGGCGACCAACCTGCTCGATGAGGTATACCAACGCCTGAGCGAGCCGCAGCAACGCCTGCTCCAGTATGTCAGCATATACGACCGCGCCGACCGCTTCCGCTATCCGGTAGCGGTGGCCGAGCTGGCGGGGATGCTGGCAGCATTGCCCGCCGCGTTGCAACCCGCCGCAGAGTGGACGGCAGAAGGGCTGGAGGAGTGCGCCCTCAGCCTCAGCCGCCGCAGCCTGCTGATCAGCGCCAGCGCGGGCGATGATGAGCGCTACACCCTGCACGCGATCGTGCGCGACTACGCCTACAAGCTGCTGCCTAAGCCGCCTGCCCACCACCTTGCCGCCGCGAGCTATTTCCAGCAGGAGTACCGCCGCACCCACCCCGACGCGCGCAGCCATCCCGCCCGCGACCTGGCCGACGTGCAAGCGCTGCTCAATGCCTACGACCAGCTCCTCGCCGCCCAAGATTACGAAGCTGCCGCCACCCTGCTCAACGGCACGCCCTTTGAATATATGAGCGGCGGTGATTGGCTATCTCTGTATGCTCTGCTGGATAGGTGGAGCGAGTTCAGCCGTGGACTGGCGATGCAGGAACAGCTCGCCAACGCCCCCGCTGGCACGCTGCTCGAAGACTCCCGCGCTGCCGCGCTGGGCAACCTCGGCGTTGCGTACCTCAGCCTGGGCGATTACCGCAGAGCGACCCAGTACCACAGCCGCAGCCTTGAGCTTGCCACCAGGATTGGCGATCAACTAGGCCAGGCCAACGCGCTGGGCAACCTCGGCATTGCGTACCTCAGCCTGGGCGATTACGACAAGGCGATTGACTACCACAGCCGCCACCTTGAGCTTGCCACTACCATTGGCGACCAACAAGGCCAGGCCAACGCGCTGGGCAACCTCGGCGCTGCGTACGACAGCCTAGGCGATTACCCCAAGGCGATTGACTACCACACCCGCCACCTTGAGCTTGCCACTAAGATTGGCGACCAACTAGGCCAGGCCAACGCGCTGGGCAGCCTCGGCCTTGTGTACGACAGCCTGGGCGATTACCACAAGGCGATTGACTACCTCACCCGCAGCCTTGAGATTAAGCAGCGCATTGGCGACCAACTAGGCCAGGCCACCGCGCTGGGCAACCTTGGCAATGTGTATGCTGCGCTGGCGGAGTATCCGCAGGCGCTCGATTACTACCAGCAGGCCCGTGCCATCTTCGCCCGCATTGGCGCTAATCATCTGGTTGCCCTAGTAGAGCGTAACATTGCCAACACTCGGTCGCGGAGCGTTGCCCCGCGCCCTAACCCCAGCCTTACCAACAACCCCAAGTTCGGCGGCAAGTAGCCAAACAACCCCCAACAATAACGCCCAACCTGAGCCACGTAGGGGCTGAAGGCTATTGCTGCCTACGTAGCGCGCACTGACGAAGCCGCGCAGCGGATGACGGCCTATGAGGAGGAATGGAGCAGATTTGTACGCTAACAACGACTATCCGTCATAGACAGGCTTCGGGTAAACCCCCGGCTGCTCAACTCATGCGACCACTACCCCATCTTCATCCCTGGTAGGCGATGAGCTTGCTACTCGCTACTGGTGAAGGCGGCGGGTGCCGCTCAGCTGGTAACTCCGTAGCGGAGGTGGCATCCGCTTGCATGGCACAACCCGGCTTTGGGTTTGCTTGACTCCCTGTAGCAAGTCGCCCATCAGAGCCAACCAACGAGGCAGACAAGGACATTGCAGGCGCGTTGCAATCAGCAACTATCCTGGTGATAGCAAGAGGTTCGAGGGCATTGCCCTCGAACCCTGACCGACGAGCATAACGAAGAGACCTACCGGGGTTTGGCGGGTCACTCCTGCTAGCCTACTTATCCTTGTTGC
>JANXYP010000204.1 GCA_025355955.1 Chloroflexota bacterium | reverse complement strand
CACCTCGACTGGGCCAATGTCGAACCGGCCATCTTCGGCACGCTGTTCGAGCGTAGCCTCGACCCGGCCAAGCGGGCGCAACTGGGCGCACACTACACCCACATTGACGACATCAAGCTGATCGTGGAGCCGGTGCTGATGCAACCGCTGCGCCGCAAGTGGCAGCAGGTGCAGGCCGAGGCTGCCACCCTGATCAGCAAGCGCGATGAAGTCAAGGGCGCAGCCCGCGAGCGCCAGCAGGCCGCGCTCAACGCCCTGTTGCAGAAGTTCGCCAGCGAGATTGCCGCCACCCGCGTGCTGGACCCCGCCTGCGGCTCTGGCAACTTTCTCTACGTGGCGCTGCGTTCGCTGCTCGATCTGGAACACGAGGTGGATGAGTACGCCGCCGACAACGGTGGCAGCCACCTGTTGCCCCAGGTTGGCCCCCAGCAGCTATATGGCATCGAGGTCAACACCTACGCCTACGAACTGGCTTCAGTGGTGGTCTGGATTGGCTATATCCAGTGGCGCTACGAACACGCCTACCCCATCCTCGATACCCCCATCCTGCGCCGCCTCGACAACATCCGCCAGATGGACGCGATCATGACCCCCGAAGGCGCAGAACCTGAGTGGCCGGAGGTGGAGGTGATCATCGGCAACCCGCCATTTTTGGGCAGTGGTAAACTGCGCCGTGAACTTGAAACTGGTTACGTGGATAAGATGTTTGCCCTGTATCAAGGACGTGTACAAGGTACTTCTGATCTTGTGGGCTATTGGTTTGAGAAGGCACGGGCGCAGATAAAGGACGGCAAGGCGAAGCGAGCCGGGCTGCTTGCAACACAAGGTATTCGCGGCGATGCTAGCCGTCGTGTAATTGAGCGTATTAAAGAAACTGGCGATATTTTTCTAGCCTATTCTGATCGCGACTGGGTATTGGATGGAGCAACGGTTCATGTAGCAATCATTGGCTTCGATAATGGTAGCGAACAAGAACGCTATTTGAATAAGCAGCCTGTAGTATCCATAAATGCAAATCTTACAAGTGATATTGACCTAACTCACGCTACGCGCCTTGTAGAAAACGCCAACATTTCTTACATAGGTACTACCAAGAACGGCCCTTTCGACATTGACGAAGGGGATGCACAACTAATGCTCCGATCACTAGGTAATCCCAATGGCCGCCCAAACAGTGATGTGGTACACCCTTGGATGAACGGGTTGGATCTAATGGGTCACTCCCGTCATATGTGGATTATTGACTTTGGGGTTAGCATGAGTGAGGAAGAAGCCGCCATGTATGAAAAGCCCTTCGAGTATGTGCGCCGGCACGTTTACCCAACGCGACAAGGCAACCGTCGCGCTGCTTATGTTCAAAACTGGTGGATACACGGCGAATCACGTCCAGGCTTGCGGGCTGCACTTCAGGGTAAATCCCGTTACATGGTAACACCACGTGTCGCCAAGCATCGTGTTTTCGCCTGGCTCGATAATTCGATCCTACCAGATCAGCAGCTAGTCGCAATTACACGAGATGACGATTACTTTTTCGGCGTGCTTCATTCGCGGATTCATGAGCTATGGGTGCGAAAGATGGGTTCGCAGCTACGCGAGGCTGTGAGCGGGAGCCGATATACCCCAACCACCACCTTCGAGACCTTCCCCTTCCCCTACCCGCCCGGCAGCGAACGGCAGGACGAGCCAAAGGTGCAGGCGATCGCGGCATCGGCGCAGCGGTTGGTGGAGTTGCGCGACAACTGGCTGAACCCGGCAGGCGCGACCGAGGCGGAACTGAAGAAGCGCACCCTCACCAACCTGTACAACGAGCGGCCCACCTGGTTGCAGCAGGCCCACCGCAGGCTGGACGAAGCGGTACTGGCCGCCTACGGCTGGCCCAGCGACATATCCGACGAGGAGATACTGGCGCGGCTGCTGGCCCTGAACCTCGAACGCAGCAATGCTGGGCGCGGCCAGCCAGCGGATTTGGCAAGCGGATGAAGCGGATGGGCCAGCGGATATGACCCGCGGATGAAGCGGATGGGCCAGCGGATATGACCCGCGGATGAGCGGATAATATTATACCAATTCGCTAAGGAGATGCTACAATTCTGTAGGGGCGAACCGTTGTTCGCCCTGCTTGGGTATGTAGGGGCGAACCGTTGTTCGCCCATAGGCATCAAGCTAAGGAGATAGCAGCCCACATCATGCTGATTTGTGCCTAATGGTGATGGCTCTCTGGGGGTCTGGGGGTGCAGCCCACAGAGGGTGCAATGACAGAGTGCAACGGGTTGGCTGTAGCCCTGGC
>JANXYP010000312.1 GCA_025355955.1 Chloroflexota bacterium | reverse complement strand
TGAGTTGCTGGGCCGATGCGGAGCGCAGCGTTTGGAAAGCAAGCAAACTGGTGAGCGAATATGCGCGCAGCTTGCTAAAGGCGCTAGGGCAGACGAACAGCCTGATAAGCGAACTCGAGCAGATGGCGGTGGAACTGTATGAGGTAGCGCGGATTAGCAAGAGCCGGGCCGATCCACGTACCGCTCAACTACTCATTGGCTACGGTAGAGTTAACTTAATACGCATGGGGGCGGGCGGTGGCCCGCCCCTACAGAAATACACCATCTCCTCGGCCAAATAGTATTCTATCACGAGCGAAGCTCCGGCTAATTACCGGGGCTTCACGCTTGCCTTTCGCCTTGACAAACCCGCTTTCCATTCCCTGTTCATACACACGTCTAGCATAAGAACCTTGACAATATCGCACTCAACCCCGTATAATCGCAGTAGTTATGACAACAGCGCATACCAGAGGTAAGGATGGTATAACAATGGCGATTGAATACAAGGATTATTACAAGGTATTGGGGGTAGACCGCAAGGCTGAGGCCAAGGCGGTCAAGAGCGCCTATCGCAAGCTGGCCCGCAAATATCACCCCGATGTCAACCCCAACAACAAGGATGCCGAGGCCAAGTTTAAGGAGATCAACGAGGCATACGAGGTGCTGTCCGATGCGGACAAGCGCAAGAAGTATGACCAGTTCGGCAGCGATTGGGAGCGATATCAGCAGGCAGGCGGGGCACAGGGTGGCTTTGACTACAGCCGCTATGCCCAGCCTGGTAGCGCGGGCGGTTACACCCGCTCCTATACCAGCAGCGACATCAACGATGAGGACTTCAGCGACTTCTTCGAGACCCTGTTCGGCGGCAGCGGTGGCACCCCCAATGCGCGCACCAGCGCGGGGCGAGGCGGCTACAGTGGCTACGGCCCCGGCTTCAGTACCCAGTCCCGCCAGCTAAAGGGCGCGGATTACGACCAGCCGGTGGAGATTTCGCTGGAGGAAGCCTACAACGGCACCAAGCGCATCCTGCAGATGCAGGTGCAGGAGCCTTGCCCCACCTGTCGTGGCGATGGCGTGGTGCGCGGCAGTAGCGGCAGCACCACAGTGCAGACCTGTCCCACCTGTGGTGGCGAGGGCCATGTCAGCCGCACCCGCCAGCTTGAGATTAAGATACCTGCGGGCGTGACCACTGGCAGCCGCGTCAAGCTATCGGGGCAGGGCGCGGCGGGGCGCAATGGCGGACCCACTGGCGACCTCTACCTGGTAGTCACGGTGCAACCCAGCCACCGCTTCGAGCGCGATGGCGACAACGTGCGCGTCAATCTGCCCGTAGATTTCTACACCGCCATTCTCGGTGGCGAGGTGGAGGTGCCGACCCCACGTGGCGGCAAGCTGGCCCTACGAATCCCAGCCGAGACGCAGAATGGGCGCGTCTTCCGCCTCAGCGGGCAGGGGATGCCCACGCTGGGCAATGCCGAGCGTAAGGGCGATTTGCTGGCAAAGGTCGAGGTGGTACTGCCCACCCACCTAAGCGACGACGAGCGCGAACGCTTCGAGGAACTACGCGAACTCAGGGAGCAAGAAGCACAGGCATAAAACAAAGCACACTGGCGGCTAACACCCACCCCCACCCCTCCCGGTGGGAGGGGAGTCGTCAGAACGAGGTAAAGTCATGAACGAGCAAATCAACCACCACGCGCCGCGCTACGTGATCAGCATCGCCGCGCAGATGGTTAGCGTCCACCCCCAGACCCTTCGTCTGTACGAGCGGGTTGGCCTGGTCAACCCCCAGCGCAGTGGTGGCAATATCCGCCTCTACTCCGATGAGGACATCGAGCGGCTACGCACCATCCAACGCCTGATCAACGACCTGGGCGTGAACCTGGCGGGCGCAGAGATCATCCTGAATATGCGCGAACAGTTGCAGGAGTTGGAGCTACAGCTAGACGCGATGCGTCGTCTGGCCGAAAGCGAGCTGGAGCCGAGATTGCTGGAGGGACGCTAGCTAGTGCTGAGTGCTGAGTGCTGAGTGCTGAGTGCTGAGTAACGAAGGATAGCCAACGGGTTCGGTTAAATGGAGAAACGGATATGGCGGGCCGCAAAACCCCCCTCTCCCAGCGGGAGAGGTTGGGTGAGGGAGAATCTCGAAGCGCCGTCAATGCTTATCGTAAGCAAAGCACGGTTAGCCAACGGATTGAAAAAACGGATAAACGGATTAGGCCAACGGATTAGGTTAAACGGAGAAACGGATGTAGGGACGAGACAAATTCCGCACTGCTGACAGACTGCTACGCCCAATCTGTTTATCCGCTGTCACAATCCGCTGGCTGGCATTGTCCAAAGGAGTATTAGGATGAACAACCGTTTCACCGAGCAGGCGCAGCAGGTCATCCAGCACGCCCACGAGATCCTGCAACAGAAGCAGCACACCCAGCTTGATAACGAGCATATCCCTGCTTGCGTTGCTCACGCAGCAGGATAGCACCGTTGCCCGCATCCTGCTGCAGATGAACGTTGACGTGCAGAGTCTTGCAGCTGAAGTGGACAAAGCTTTGGATAACATTGCCCGCAGCTATGGCTCGAACTATGGCGGCGGGTTGCAGATTTACATCACCATGCGGGTGAAGCGGCTATTCGAGGTTGCCGCCGAGGAGGCCGACAGGTTAGGCGATAATTACATCAGCACCGAACACCTATTCCTTGCCGTTGCTGCCGAGCATACTGGCCCTTCCGCGAGGCTGCTTCAGCAGTTTGGCGTGGATAATGATAAGATTTACGCCGCACTCAAAGAGGTGCATGGAGATGAGCCGGTGCCAGCCTCCGAACATCGTACCACCCGCTGGGCGAGTAGCGTTAGGGTACCTCGCGGTGATGCTACCAATGCAGAGCCGGTAAATGACCGGATCAGGGCGCAGTTCCACGAACTTATGCAGCCGCTGGAGCAGGAAGTCGCCAGCCTACGCGAACAGATGCAAAGCCTTGAAGGCAAGGTTGACCAGCTACTTAAGCTAGCCAAAGGCGAACATGATGACCAACCCTGACAACAACCCCAACCCACCCACCGACTCCGGCACGCCAGTGCAGGACTACGTTGGCCCGCAGGCCGAAGTCACGCTGCCCCCATGGCGGCCCGCGCCAATCGTGCAACAGAAGCAGGACGACAGCTTCAGCGAGGCCGATATGCAGACGATTCGCAAGGAGGTTGATGCCCGACGATCCGTGAACTTTCACGGAGTAATATTTTGTGTAGTAGCAGTGCCTTATTTCGCACTACTGGTTTTCAGGGGGTTTAACTCCAGCCTTGTGCTATTTGAGGTTGGCTGGGCGATTTGGCTTGTGGTTCACGGTGCGTCACTCTTTAGGCAGAATGCTTTGGTCGGCGAAATAAGGCTCAGGCATATTGTATCGGAGAATAATGCAATACTGGGTTTGCCCAGTGCTGAGGGAATGCCTGTTATCGAAGAAGCCCCCTATATGCGTAGGTTTCGCCTCTCTTTGTTTCTCTATTCTGGACTCATCACCTTTATTCTCATAGCTGGGCTGATGGGTACATTGATGGACATGGGTGGTTTTCTAGCTCTTGGCCTCGGCCTCACCTGTGGGCTGATTATGGAGTATCTAACCCTATGTCGCGGTTTGGGGCGGCTGAACGAAACCGAGCGGCAGCGACAGGTAGATGCGTTGATAGGCAAGTGGCTGGGCTAGCTGTGGTTCATAAACTCAAAACTCAAAACTCAAAACTCAAAACTGATTCTA
>JANXYP010000285.1 GCA_025355955.1 Chloroflexota bacterium | reverse complement strand
GTGCCATAATTTCCCATCTCTGTCAATGCCGCTGCAGTGCAGGGGATGGGATTTAGTGCTTGTGGCGGTGAGTAGTTAGTGGGGTATGTATCCCATCCCTGCTGCTCCTGCCCTGTGCCGCCCGACCTGCCGCCTAGCATGGGCCAGTGCCTGTTCGCGGTAGGCGCTGGCTTCAGGGTCGTGCTAGCGCTCACCTCAAGCCTGGTTGATGGTGGCCGCATCCCGCAGGTGATTGTTGCGCGAGCGCCCCTGCTCCTGCTCACGGTAATCGCCGTCAAGCATATAGCGTTCGCGCTTCATCGCGTTGATCAGCGGTCCCACCCTTAGCCACCGCGCCTTCATGTAGCGACTGCGGCACAGGCGACACCAGCTGTCGCCTTTGTTGAACTGCGTGATCGGCACCCAGCGGCTCCCCACGTACTTCTGGTGGCCGCGGTTCAGACAACTCCACCATTCTTACAGCGGCGGGGGCTGCCGCATTCATGCGTGCAGAGGAAGCCGCTCTTGCTTCAGTCTGCATAAGAGTATCCATCAGCCTGCCAGAGCATAGTGAGGTACTTAGGATGCACATCGAAGCCGTTCAGCTTGAACGATGGCTTCGCCCTCACTGCCACTCGTCCGAAGTGCGTACCCTTATGCTTGCCGCCCGGCACTATTGCACGCACCATGTCGCCAGTCTGGAAACCAAAGTAACGCTTGTTGCGGGCGCGATGGCGAATGGGAAAACCGAACCGGTTCGTGCCGCACATCTGGCGTTTGCCCCAACCTGTGGCGGTTATGGTGAGCAGTATTACCCCGCTGGTGTGCAGCATTGGCGGCGTGCTATGTCCCACGCACGCGGCATCCAGCCAGTGGCTCTTGACTAGCCCCAGCTTGGTGCGATTGTATTTGGTAAGGCCACCGCTCCCCGCCTCGACCTTAAGCCCAGTCTGCTTCAATCGCTGATACAATGCCCAGCGGGTGGTGTTGACCGCCGCCGCATCCTTGAGCGGTAGTTTGGCCTGAGCCTGCACTTCTGGATGGCCGAACTCAGCAGCGGTGCGGTCGCCCTTGTCCTGATTGCAGCCGTGACAGGCAATTGTCAGGTTGCTGACCCGGTTCGTGCCGCCCCTTGACTTCGGGATGATGTGTTCGACTTCGAGCGGCACGCCCGCGGCCTTGCAGTAGGCACAGTGCCGCTGCCACTTCTCCAGCAGGTACTCCCGGACCTCGTAACCTTGCAAAGTTCCCTGCTGATAAGCCACTCCGCTAATCTCTGGATTCTGCATCAGCTGGGTGTCGAAGCGCACCAGTTCCTGGCTGATGGCAGTGATGTGGCATAGCCTGCGAAGCCGACTAACCCAGGTGATGATATTGTGTACCCGGCTCATCAGACTGGGGGCCAGCCAGCCAGCTAGTCGCCGTCGGTTGAGAAAGCGGGCCTTACGATAGCGGGTGTGCCGCGTTCTTCGACTACGGCGCACCGCACGGCGGTCGTCCAGTGCCGCCTTGATTCGCTGACCCCGATGCTGTAGCTCGGCGGCAAACACTACCTCGCCGCTAGCATCGTTGACGATGGCAACACCAGTCGTCTTACTGCCAGGGTCGAGCTTCAGACGCAGCGGGGCTATCTCTGCGTCTGGCACGGCGTACTTCAGGATAATGGTAAAGGGGTAGCGTTTCAGCACCGCCGCCTTACCAGTGCTTAGTAGCATCCGCGCTCTCGCCGGGTGAATGGGATCCAGGGGTCGGTAGGTGGTATCTAGCACAAACACTTTGCTCATGGCAGGTTCTTCCTTTGCCCTTTCGGGCCTCCGCTTGCGCGGGTAATGTGAGCCTCGCCAATGTGTCGGTCGCTTGTTCGGCCCATCTCCTTCGCGCTGTCCTCAACCAGCGCTGCATGAAAATGGGCAACAGAGCTACAGGCTGGCTCTACGCACCCGTAGGTGTTATCACGACTTACACGTAGTCAGTTAAGACTTAGGCTGGTCATAGACTGGGCTGTACAAGCCCCCAGGTTTACCTGTGGGGTCTATGATGTCCCTGTGGGCGCGTTCTGGCGCTCGGCCAGCCACTCGCGAAACTTCCTCGCGCTCATGTGGCTGCCCTTGCGCTCGTTGCATAGCTTGCAGGCGGCGCACAGATTGTTGGGGTGGTGGGTGCCGCCCCGACAGAGTGGTTTCCTATGATCAATATGATAGCCGCTGACGTGCAGTTCGGTCTCGCAGTAGGCGCAGCGCCAGCCCTGGCGTTCGAGTATCCTAATCTGCAGCGCTTCCGGTATCTCGCGGCGGGGCAGCGGCTGGCTGCTCATGGTCGCCTTGCCCATCGCTGCTGCTCCTTTCTATTTTGTTAGCGCGGCAAAAACCAGAGGAGCCGCCCGATCTGGGCGGCTCCTATTTTGCTTCTGTGGCTTGTGGCTATGGGTACTTTCTGTGGTGTTCATGGAGCAGACGGCTGGTCTCGAACCTGCTACCTCCCAGTTGGGGCGCTCTACGAGGGTGAGCTACGCCTGCTGGGTTATTATCCACAGTGGCGCTGCGATGTCGCGATCAACTCTTTGGTGTAATCGTACTGCTCAGGTGTTGCTAATCACCTTTGCCCGGCCCCAGCCAGTTCAGGCTGGTTCGCGGCTTCATATTCAGCGGCTTCTCGCCGAAGGCTCTCAAGGAACGAAGCACAGGCATCTATCCGGATCTTGTGCACCCGAGGGTCTTCGTCATCGTTTTTCTCGGACAATCTTTTCAGATCACGCTCGAATGTAGCGATCCATTCCTGGGTTGCTTCATATTCTTCAGGGGTACTAATCATTTTATCCTCCTCAAGTCTATGGCGACAATTCCCTTTGATTGTTTAGTTCTCCTGTCACGCTGAAAGATGTCAAGGTAACTTTCCCCCGCTCGTCCCACCAGCACTGGGAAGAACTCCCCACCATATTTCAGTTTCTGTGCCCTGCGCTCATCGTCAAAATCGTGAAACACCGGGTCAAGCCTGCTAACATCGAAGCCAGCCATCTCCCAGGTTGCATCATAATCGTTTGGCTCGTTTTTAGCAGTCACGAAGCTGCCGTTGAGGTAAACAGTTGAGACTTTCGCCCGCTTCAGCGCCTTGAGCGCCTTCTTTAGTCCCACCAACAGCTTACAGCGGTGGTCATTAGTGCCGAAGCGGTTATATATTTCGTCCCATGTGGCCCAGTAGATGCCGGGCGGTAGGTTGCCATTGGGTTCAAATGGTGGGAGCATGACTTATTATATCCTTTCGCCGCTAAGTCGTCAATGTCGCAGCTAGCGGGTTCTTCACCCCTACGCCGCGCCTTAACCTCTGCGCCGTGTTTCTTCCAATACGCTCGCCAGTAGGAGTGGCGGCACTCGCGACACCATACGTCGCTCTTGTTGAAGCCACCCTCCGGCACGTAGATGCTGCCCACGTATTTCTCGTGCTTGGGGTGGAAGCACGGCGCGGTGCCAGCGGGGACGCTTCGCCACAACTCTAGCCGGGCGATGAATTGCTCGGCAGTGAGGAAGCCGCCTTTCTTCAGGTTGCAGTCCTCGCAGGCCCAGCAGAGATTATCCCGCTCGGTCTTGCCACCGCGACACAGCGGCAGCCTGTGGTCAAGGTGAGCGTTATCCCTACCGAGTTGGGTGTGGCAGTAGTGGCACGCGGCTTTCTGCTCATGCCAGATTTGGCGTAGCACCTCGCGGCCTACCAAACCCGCAGCCCGCTCCCACGCGCGGCGGCGCTCTCTTGCCAGCTTGTGGCTTGCGCTCTCCATAATCCTCTCCAATAGATAGAAAGCCGCCCTGCTGGACGGCTTCACCTTGTGGCTATGGATACTGCTTGTGGTGTTCATGGAGCAGACGGCTGGTCTCGAACCTGCTACCTCCCAGTTGGGCGCTCTACCAGGGTGAGCTACGCCTGCTGTGCTACTATTAACTTGTTGCTTACGCCTGGGGCCGACCTGGTGGCGGCAGGTCCGTCCTGCTCTTGCCTGCCTGTCAGCCCCTCAGCAGTGTTCAGCCAGCGGCCCGCAGATGCTACACGGGCCGCCTGCTGCTGATCCTGGGTGCTTAGGCCGCCGCCAGCGCCACGCGGGCCGCCTTCGAGGCGCGGGCCTTGGATGCGGGCATCGCCGCCACGATTTGCTGCTGGGCCTGCGGCGCAGCGACCTTGTTGGCTGCTTGCTGCTTCTGGCCGTAGTTGTCGAGTTGGCGGCAGGTGATATTGTAGCCCTGCTGGTAGATGCCCAGGCGGTCAGTGTAGCTGTTCGGCGAGAACGCGCCCAGCACCGTCACCTTGTCGCCCTCCTGCATCTCGGCGTGGGCCAGCACTGCCTGGTTACCCCACATCGTGACCTGGTGACGCTGGGTGGCCGCCGCGCCGCTCCACTTGGTGTAGATCTCGGTGAGCGAGAAGTTGAGCCGGGCCTGGCTGGTCGCGGTCGCGGCGGTCATCTGAACGCTGCTGGCAGCGCCCTTCAGCACGATGTTGGCCTGTTGCACGTCAGCCTTGGCGGGCTTGGCGACGTGGGTGGCGACCACTTCGCCGTCCTGCTCGACCACCTGGTAGTACAGGCCATCGCTGGCGGTGTAGTAGACAGTATCGACCACCAGCTGCGCCGCGTGCTGCCATGCCTGGCGGGTCTCGCCGCTCTTCTCGTCGGTGTAGGTGACTGGCTCGCCGTCCTTCATTGCGGGCCACGAGCGCTGGGTGGTGTGGCCTGCGAACGTCACCAGCATCCCGGTCTTGAGCGTCTCGGCCATCGTCTCAGCCAACGGCCCCAGGATAACGCTGTCGAACCACTGTGCCTGCGGCACGCGGGTGGTGCCTTCGCGCCGCGGCGGGTTGACCGCGATGTTCAGGTTGAGTACCGGGGGTGGTGATGCCGGTCGCCTCGTTGGTCGAAAGGCGATAGTCGCCGTCCTCGATGTTGCCAAGGTGGCCGGTGATGGTCGCCTTGTTGTTGCCATTGCCGTTGCCGTTGCTGGGGTTTGCCTTGATCTGGGTATCCATTATAAAGTATCCTTTCTCGCCCGCCGCGCTCTGGCGGGGGGCTACGTGTGGTTTGATATTGTTTCAGCCAGGCTAGCATCTGGCTGCCTGACCTGGGTACGTCGTTACCCAGCGGAAGACAAGGCGTAGCCTTGCCGCTAGGTTTGTTCCCGACTTGCCTGCTATGGCCGGGCCTTCTCGTCGGGCTGGTCACTTCGTCCTTGCTCTCCCCGTCTCCCGCGTCCGGCAAGGGCGGCAGTTAGCCCTTGCCAGGGGGGCGGCTTGGCCACCGCACCCGATTTAGGGCTGCCGGTTGGCCGGTTGGCGGGTAGGGCCGCCTGCTTGCCCCCACCCTCTACGGGCAGGGCGATACGGATGCGGATGTTTGCCATCTTGCTCTCCTCTCTCCAGCCCTAGCGGGTGAGGTACTGCTTCAACTCTGAATCCGTCTGGCGCGCAGGCCAGGGGGTAAGCCTGGCCCGCCGGATCTGGTCCGCCCCAGGGTGGTGCGAAGGCAGCGTAGCCTAGCTCGGGTGGTGCCGCCACCTGACCACCAGACCGCATCCGCAAGCTCGGTCAGCTCTTGCCTGCGGTCAGTTAGCCGCGCCACTGCCGGGGTTTCGCCAGCCTCGCCCTCAGCTAACTTTGCGCTCCCCTCTCATCCAAGTTTCGCTTTCGCGGGCGGAGTGTCTGCCTGGCTTCGGCCCTTTACGTCACAAGTGCAGGGATTCGCTTTCGCTTCGCCTAATTGGCTTTGTATCGTGGGTATGGACCGCATAGAATGGCGGGACATAAGGCGCTAACCCCTCG
>JANXYP010000282.1 GCA_025355955.1 Chloroflexota bacterium | reverse complement strand
GGCATCGAGAATACCTGGTTGGTGACGGCGAACAAGCCGCGCCGTCTCACCACCCTGCCGGAGGAGCTTGCCTGTGTCCCAGCGTAGAGCAGCGGGCCTGCTGACAATCGCCGCCTCAATCGCAGTCGCCTTGCTGCTGCTGGCCTTCAGCCAGAGCGAGTCGATGCGCGAGGTTGACCAGCATCGCCCCGACCCCAGCGACCCGCCAGTGCCGCCGCTCACTGCCACCACCAGCATCGCCCAGTCGCTGACCATCGGCCACGATAACTTCGACACGTTCGACTTCCGCGTTGCCCAGCCCCAGCTAGTCAATGACGGCAAGGTCAAGCTGGCGTTGCGGCAAGGTGATGTGAAGGGTGCAGTGGTTAACGTCACATTTGCCCCCACCGGCGGGCGGGTCGCCTTCACTATGGCTGACCATCCAGCGGGCAAGTATTACCTGCTGCTCACCGGCACACCTGCCAACCTACGCACCCTGGGGGTAGTCTACGCAGCGCAGAGCAACTACACCAGCGGCCATTTGTACGTGGACGGCCAGCCGCACGACGGTTCGCTCTCCTTCCACGCCACTTATCGTTATTATCTGTGGCAGGGGTTGGCCGACGCAGCGGGTATACTGTTCGCCAACCTGTGGGTGCTGCTGTGTGCGCTGCTGCTCTACATCCTGCCGGGGCGGGCGCTATTGTCGCTGCTGCCGCGCAGCACGCTCAACTTCGTGCAGCGCATCATCGCCGCGCCGTTCCTTACCCTCGCCGCATTGCCGCTGCTGCTGCTCTGGCTAAAGCCAACCGGCCTGGCGTTGGGAGGCTGGCAAATGTGGATTATCCTGATCGTCTGCGCCGCCGTAGTGGTCTGGGACGAATGGCGGCGCGGGCGATTGGGCGACGGCTGGCGGGCGGTGCAAGGCTGGTGGGCATATGCGCTGCTTGGCGGCTATATCGCGCTGGCGGTTGTCGCCCGCCTGCTGTCTGCCAAACCGCTGGTCGCGGGCAGTGGCATTGACGGCTACCATCATACCCTGATTACCCAGATGATTATGGAGCGCGGCACGTTGCCCGCCGACTACCTGCCCTACGCCCCGCTGTCTAGCTTCACCTACCACTTCGGCTTCCACACGCTGGGCGCGGCGCTGGGCTGGCTATCGGGGCTGGATAGCGTCACCCTCACCTTGCTCACCGGCCAGGTGTTGAGCGCAATCGTCGCCGCCGCACTGTTCGTGTTCATCGAATACATCTGGCACAGCCGCGTCATGGCCCTGAGCGCCGCATTCATGGTTGGTTTCCTCACCATCTTCCCCATCTTCTACGTCAACTGGAGCCGCTACACCCAGATTGCTGGCCTCGCGGTGCTGCCCATCGCCATCGTGCTGCTGGTGATTGCCTTGCGCCAGCCGCGCCCGCACTGGGGCAGCATTGCCCTCGCGGTTATCTCCGGCGCGGGCCTGCTGCTGGTGCATTATCGCATCTGGATTACATACGCCACGCTGGTTGCACTCTACGTGCTGGCGCGGCTGGTGGGCAGCCTGTGGCAATATCGCGCCAGCGCACGGACCCTCTCCCAGCCTCCCCCGGTGGGGGAGGGGTTGAAGCAGCCTTCCACTTTGGCGGAGGGGTTGAAGCAGCCTCCCCCTTTGGCGGAGGGGTTGAAGCAGCCTTCCACTTTGGCGGAGGGGTTGTTGGTGATCTCTCACTCAAACCTCAAACCCCAAACCTCAGCACTAAAGGTCTGGATTGCCTCCGCTGTTATCACCGGCATCCTGATGCTGGTGGCGACCCTGCCGTGGCTGCTCAACCTACGGGCCAACTTTATCACGCGGATTGTCAACAACACCAACACTGATGTTACCGCCGGGTTCTTCGACCTGGAGAAGCTGATTGGCCGCCAGCCGCTCAACTATTTCAGCAGCTACACGTTGCTGGCGCTGGCGGTGGTGGGATTGGCGGTGATGCTCTGGCGATTCGACGGCTGGGGCTGGCTGATTGCCGCGTGGGTGGGGCTGCACGTGCTAATCTCCAACCCTTACTGGCTGCGGGTGCCGTTTGCCGGGCTGGTGGATAACGTAACGTTGGCGCAATGCGCCTTCGTGCCGGTTGCCATCTTCGCGGGCTATACGGTAGCGCAGATTGTCGCGCTGGCGGGCAGGCTGTTGCGGCTGGATGGCGAGAAGCCGCCACCCGATAAGGCGGCGCTGCTGCAGGCGGCCCGCATCGGTCTGGCGCTCGTCACCATCGCGGGCGCGTTGGCGGCCATTCCACCGCAACTGGGCCTGCTCGATGCCAAGCCTTACGTGCTGGCCCAGGATCGCGCCGTGCAAGCCTGGATTGCCGCCAACGTGCCGCCTACCGCCCGCTTCCTGGTCAGCGACTTCGGCTTCGACTGGGCACCCGGCCTGGCGCAAGGTTCGGATGCCGGGCTCTGGATTCCGCTGCTGGCGCGGCCCGCTGGCAGCACGCCACCGGCGCACTCCCCCGGTTCGACCGCGCCGCCGCAGCCCGCCTACAATGAGCAGCTTGGCGACCCGACCTACCTGACTATGACCTACGATACCACCATCGCCTCGACCCAACTCGATAAAGAGGGTAGCTGGCAGGTGCTGAGGCGCTACGGAATTACCCACATCTACGTCGGCTCACGCGGTGGGGTACTCAGCGCCGCCACCCTGGCGCACAATCCCCACGCCGTACCGCTCTGGCACCAGGACGATGCGTGGGTTTATCGCATTGACTACTCCGCACACCTACCATAGTGGAAGGTAGAAGGTAGAGGTGGTTTGAAACGCGGAAGACGCGGAAGGAAACGGAAGACGCGGAATGGGTAGGGCGAGGGTTCGGGTTACAACGATCTGCCAAACAGAAGGTGCATCATAATCCGTAGGGGCGGGCGGTGGCCCGCCCTGGTGCAATTTGCACCATCTATGCAGCCCATTCAAATCACAATCCGTAGGGGCGGGCAGTGGCCCGCCCTGGTGCAATTTGCACCATCTATGCAGCCCATTCAAATCACAATCCGTAGGGGCGGGCAGCGGCCCGCCCTGGTGCAATTTGCACCATCTATGCAGCCTATTCAAATCACAATCCGTAGGGGCGGGCAGTGGCCCGCCCTGGTCCAATTTACACCCTCTCTGCGGCTTTTATATTACAAAAGGCATTGATTGTAGGGTAGCAGGGCGGGCCACCGCCCGCCCCTACGTCCGCTTATCCGCTTGTCCGCTGCCCACGTCCGCTGGCTATATCTCATTCAAGGCAGATATACCCCGCTATCGGCAGGCGTGCTGATAGTAGCGCTGGCTGGTGTAGGCTGCGAGGTGAGGGTTGGTTGATACACAGGAATGGCGGGGGTTATCACAATCGCGGGGATGACGCTGGTGGGCGAGGCGTTCTGCACCACGCTGATGTCGGCTGCGCCGAGGCTGACTACCAGCGGCGGAGTCGGGGCGAACCAGGTGGGTAGCAAAATGGCGACGCACAGTAGTTCGGTAAGCAGCAGGCCGATGATAATCGCTTCGAGTAGCCGCCGCCGATGGTAGACGGTGGCCGCCGAGGGCCAGGCCATCACCATGACGAAAGGATGCACCAGCCGCCGCGTAGTAGTGCGTAGCTGGCTATAGATAATATCGCGTCTGCTGCGGCGGGGTGGCGAGGATTGCAATGAAAGCGCAGGAGTGGCGACTGCCGCCTGCTGGGAGCGCTTGAGCGCGGATAGTTTAAGCATAGGGAAGCCCGCTTTCGCTCGTCCGCCGCCACTCACCCGTCAGTGAGGCCACTTCCACACTGGTGCGGCTTTGCTTGAGCTAATCTTGTACGCAAGGCTTCCACTGCTGATAATATACGATGTGGGCTGCTGCTGTCAAGGGGTTTTGCCACGAACTTGCGGATTTGCAAGGTTGGCATGGTGATTTAGTCGCTGTTGCGGGAATGATATACAGCTAGTATAATTATCATCATCACACTGAACCGAGGTGATAGCCCGATGATTAACCAGCAGCAGATTGACGCATGGCTCTCCCGACCAGAAGATGAGCATTTGGAGTTCAAACAGGCTAAACCCGGCTTTCCCGCTGAGGAGCTAGCCAAGTATTGCGCCGCCCTTGCCAACGAAGGTGGCGGCACACTAATTTTGGGTGTAACTGATGGAACGCCGCACCGCGTAGTTGGCACCGCCGCTTGCCAGAACCTCGATGATACCAAATATCGGCTGGCTACGGAACTACACCTGCGTGTAGGGGTGGAAGAGTACCAGCATCCTAATGGACGGGTGCTAGTCTTTGATGTGCCGTCGCACCCACTCGGCACGCCGATCAATTACAAAGGCACCTACTGGATGCGGGTGGGGGAAAGCACCGTCGCCATGACTGACGATATGCTAAGGCGTATCTTCGCAGAAGCGATCAAAGACTTTTCAGCCGAGATTTGTCCGCGAGCGAGCCTAAGCGACCTGCACCCAGTTGCCATTCAAGAGTTCCGCGCCCGCCTACGCAATCGTCCTGGTAACGAAGATTTGTTTGAGGCATCTGATGAGCAGTTGTTGCGCGACTTGGGTCTGATCAAAGGCGCTGGTATAACCTATGCTGCTTTGGTCTTGTTCGGTTCAGCGCAGGCACTACGCTGGTATATGGGCCAGGCAGAGATTGTATTTGAGTACCGCTTGGAAGAGGATGCCATCGAATATGACGACAGGAGAGAGTTTCGTGAGGGCTTCTTCTTGATTTTCGACAAACTATGGGAAACGGTGAATCTGCGGAACAAGAAATACCACGTGCAAGATGGCCTGTTCATTACTGACATACCAGCATTCAACGAGAAGGTGGTACGTGAAGCGCTATTGAATGCGGTTAGCCATCGCGATTACACTCGCCCTGGCTCAGTCTTCATTCGTCAGTATGCCAACTGGCTGGAGATTGTTAGCCCCGGCGCTCTGCCTGAAGGGGTTACGCCAGATAATATCCTCGAGCGGCAGGAGCCGCGCAACCGCTTGATCGCCGAGAGCTTCGCTCGCTGCGGTTTGGTGGAGCGGGCGGGACAAGGATTCGACAAGATGTATCGGCTGTCCATTCAGGAGAGCAAGTCGCTGCCAGAGGTCTCTGAGCCTTACAAAACTGAGGTGCGTCTTGTGCTTCAGGGAACGGTTAGGGATGCAAACTTTGTTCGCTTCCTCGACAAGGTGGCAAAGCAGACACAACAACGCTTTTCGTTGGCCGATCTGTTTGTTCTTGATTATGTACACGGCAATCAAAGGGTGCCAGACAACTTGAGAACCAACCTGAACCGACTCCGAGATCTGGGTATCGTAGAGGTGCTAGGATATGGTAGAGGTACTGCATACACCTTGTCGAAGGACTACTATGACTTCACTGGAACGGCTGGCATTTACACCCGAAGGCTGGGTTTGAACCGAGAACAAAATATGGAGCTTATCCTTAAGCACCTGCGGCGAGTAGGCCGGTGCGGCATAACTGATTTTGAGGAGCTGCTATCGCTGAAAAATAGGAATCAGATCCATAATCTGCTTATCAATTTGAAGCGGGAGGGAAAGATCAGGTTTGTTGGACAAAGAAAATCTGGATACTGGGAACTAGCAAGGTAGAGATGCGCTTCTTATAAGAACAACTGTTTTATGCTGTTTTGTGTTTTCTATGTTATTTAACTGCGCTCAATCAAGCTCAGTTCTATGGGTTTCTGTCATTTTCTATAGGTTTCTATGGGTTTCTGTGGGTTTCTGTGGTTTCTGTAGACTACAGCAGAAACCTATTATCCACCTTCACGCCCGTGTAGTCAGCGATCAGCTTGCCCAACTCCTTTGCCTCTTTCTCGTAGAAATCCGAGCCGATCATGGCGCGGCGGTCGTTCTTGCAAGGAACGTAGACACCGTAGCTCACGCCTGCTGGATAATAGGTTTCATAAGGTCGAGCCAGGCGCACCACTTCTACATCGTCGATCTCATCGAGCCGGGCAATGAGTTCGCCATTGTGGGTGAGGGTGTTGGCCTTGCGGTCGAAGACGAAGGTTTCGCCTTTTCTGAACACCGCTACTGCACGGTAGGAGAGATAGCTGAACGCTCCAATCAGGCCAATTACGGCCAGCAAGGGGATGAAGTCAGCCTTCATCTCGAAACCGTTAGCGATTAGCAGCCCAACGATCAGCACCACGCTTGCGCCGCAGAAAAAGGCAAACGCGCCGTAGTTCACGGCAGTCTGCACTCTGTTCCTGGCTAGCACCAGTTGGCCGCTGGGCGTATTTATCACCTCGACTCGCGCCATTGACAGCCTCGCTACTACTCTTTAACCAACACCCCCACCGGATCCCCCACCCGCGCCCCCAGTCTCCGCGCCGCCGAGCCGTTGCGTACCGCGATTTCGAGCAGGCGTTCGCTGCCAACCAGGGCTAGCAATGTACCCTCCTCGGCATCGGCGTAGGTGTGCAGGATGGGGCAGATGTTGTCGCGGCCTACGGCGGCTTGCAGCGCGGCGCGGTCGGGGCGCAGGCTGTGCATCAGGGTCACGTCAATGTTGGTAATCAGGTTGCCAAAGCGGTCAATGTGCAGCACATTGCCCATCAGCTTGCCGCTTGCTTTGTCGAGTTGGGGCGTGGAGTTGGGCAGCAGTTCGATCTTCGCCAGGCGCGGGCCGAAGGCGGCGGGCGTAACGCCGAGGGTCAGGTGCGCGGCGGCGGGGGCGAATACATCGCGGCCATGAAAGGTGCTGCTTACCACGCTCAGGCGATAGGCGGGATTGCTCAATTCGTGGATGGGCGGAGCAGGCGCGTCGTCTGGCAGCGTGGTGAAGGGAGAGACGCTAAAAGGCGCGAACAATTGCTCCCTCTGGGAGAGGTTTGCGGCCAACTGCTCCCTCTCCCCACCGGGGGAGAGGGTTGGGGAGAGGGCCAGCATCTGCCGCTCCGCCTGATAGACGTAGGTGAGCAGACCATTGTCGGGCGCGACGAAGCGGCCATGTGCGGTGTCGAGCAGCAGGCACTTGCGGGCGCTGCCCACGCCAGGGTCGACGATGGCGATATGCACGGTATCAGGCGGGAAGAAGCGATAGGCGCGGTATAGCACGAAGGCGGCCTCGGCGATGCCCTGCGCGGCCACATCGTGGCTCAGGTCAATCACCCGTGCGGCGGGGTTGATGCTGTAGATGACCCCCTTGAGCGTGCCGACGTATCCATCGGCGAGGCCGAAGTCGGTGGTCAGGGTAATCGCGGCGCTAGAGGTGTCCATCGCTGATGTAGATCTCCCCAAACGGTTCTTCCTGCTCCACAATTGCCTGGCGGCGGCGGATTAGCTCCAACACCGCCAGGAAGGTGACGACCCCCTCCTGGGCGCGCCCGAGTCGAGTTGGAGCGGGGTGGGTAGCCAGCACCTCGCGGTAGGTGTAGCGGCGCTGCTGCTTCAGCCAGGTGTGCAATTCCTTTAGACGCGCCGAAATTGATACCCGCCAGGGCTGAATGGGCGAAGCGGTGCGTGGGCGAGCGTTGGCATCGAGGGTCATTGCCAGTTGGGTGCGCCGCTGCGCCAGGGCCACCAGTTGCTCGATGCTCACTCCAGTCAGGCCATAATCATCGAAGCCGGGTTTCACCTCGACTGCTTGCGCCGCCCGCAGGAAGCTGCGCTCACCGCTCTCCTCGCGGCGGCGTAGTTCCTTTGCCGCACCCTTGATTGCCTGATACTCTTGCAGGCGGCGGACTAGCTCCTCGCCAACATCCTCCGGCTCCTCTTCCTCCTGCACCTGCTTGATTGGCGACTTGGGCAATAGCTGCTGCGACTTGATATACAGCAACTTGGCGGCCACCACCAGGAAGGCGGCAATATCGCCCACCGCTGGGCGCTGCTCCGCGCTACGCACGTAGGCAAGGTACTGGTCGGCGAGATCGGCCAGCGCGATTTTGGTGATCTCCAGTTCGTTCTTCTCGATTAGGCGCAGCAAGAGGTCTAGCGGCCCGTCGAACTCCGGCAGGCGCACCTCGTATCTGGTTTGCTGGCTGATTAGCGGCGCACGATTTTGGATTTTGGATTTTGGATTTTGGATTATAGTGTTCATGGCTAGTTCAGATCGTCGGCTCGCTGCAGTGCGGCTAGCAACGGTGGGTCGGTGGCGCGGCGGGGCTGCATATGGTCGCGGATGAGCGCGGCGGCTTGTTCCGATACGCCGAGGCGGGCGGCTAGCGCCGCGCCGAGGCGGGGATGCTCCCAGCTAAGGTAGAAGGCGTGGCGCATTCCCTTTGGCCGGGTTGCGCCTTGCGCCGATAGCCGCAGCAGCAGCCGCTCACCGTGCGGCAGCATCATGATTGCCACCTTTGCTACTCGACACCACAACGGCACGGTACGGATGCGCCTGCCTGCCGCATCGTACTCGCTCTTGCCTACATCGTGCAGCAGCGCAGCGGCCATCAGGTCGGGGTTGGTCTCGCCCATGCGCTGTAGGGTATGGAGAACCGCCAGACTATGATGGCGGTCGTGGGCAGGCATGGCGTTGAAAAGGGCGCGTTGCGGCGGGCTGAGGTAGCGGGCCAGGGATGCAGAGCCGGCCTCGCTTGCTCGCCCGCTAGTCGCCAGTGCGCCCAGCGCATGAAAGAACTGGCGGGCGCGATAGAACGGCCTAGTTGCCAATATCATCATCCTTAGCCGAAAAGCCGAGTGCCGATAATCAGGTTCTGCAACAGCGCCTCCACCGGCCCGATGATGCGGCCAATCACGTTGATGCCAATATAGGGAAGGCCGAAGCCGATAATCAGCAGCAGCACGATGCCGTTCCGGTAGAGCGGGGCAATCAGCCTGTACCAGCTATCGCTAACGATGCCGCTGACAATGCCGAAGCCATCGAGCGGCGGGATGGGGATGAGGTTGAAGCTGAAGAGCAGGATGTTGGCAAACACCGCATAAGCGAGTATCTCGTGGATGTTGGTGGGCAAATTGGGCGCAAAGCGGAGCGGGATGGCGAAGACGGTGGCGACGATGATGTTGGCGAATGGGCCGCCCAGCGCCACCAGTGAGTTGCCCTTGCGCCCGCCTGCCAGTCGCGCCGGGTTGACCGGCGTGGGCTTGCCCCAGGCAAAGCCGAACAGCCCTGCCGCCAGCATCAGCATCAGGAGGAAACCTAGCGGGTCGAAGTGGGCGACCGGATTGAGGGTAACGCGACCGGCCCGCTGGGCGGTATCGTCGCCGAGCATCAGCGCGGTGAAGGCGTGGCCGAACTCGTGGAAGGTGGTGCCGATGATCAGCCCGATGATCAGGCCGATAAAGCGGATTTGGAAGACTGGATCAGCCAGGTTAGGCATAAGATACGCTCCTCGTGCTAGTATGGCTTATTATACAGGAGCGGGTGGGGATTAGCAAGCGGCGGCAAAAAGCCTCGCCCAGGCAGGGAGAAACCCCTTGCGGGTTCCCTGTGGGTGTTTGGTGAGGGTCGAATGCTGACGTAGCAACTACGCACGCCTTCAGCCGCACCACCTGCGATGGCATCGA
>JANXYP010000277.1 GCA_025355955.1 Chloroflexota bacterium | reverse complement strand
ATCGGGCCGAAAGTGCTGGTGGTGTACTGCCCGCGCTGTAAGTTGGCAAGCTGGTGGGGGGCTAAGGGGGCAAGTGGCAACGACGTGGTGCGGGCGGAGAAGATAGCCGCTCGTCACAATGCCAGGGTGCCACAGCGGGGTGGGGAGGAGGATGCTCCAGGTGGCACGTCAGAGGGTAATTTACGCGAGTGGGTAACGAATTCTCAACAATGGCGATGTCTTCATAACGAAGATGGTTGAATCAAAGGAAAGGAGAGAAACTGTTGCCATCATGGCAATAGTTGCGCTATCAACGATTATGGACAGAAACGAAAAAGCAATAGAACCAGTAGGGGAGCGGGTAGTGGACTTCTATGGCGACCCGGTTCCCGTGGCGATGATTGAGAGCGGCGATATACTTGTGCCGCTCCGATCCCTAACCGCCTTCCTCGGCCTTGACTACAGCGCACAGAACCGGCGGGTTAGTCGCAGCGAGGTAATGGCCGACAGTGTGCATCCCGGGATGATGCGCTCTGAAGATGGCAGTATGCGTGCGCAACTCTGCTTGCCACTCGATATGCTCCCTGGCTGGCTGATGGGTCTGGATACCAACCGCATCAAACCAGAACTCAAAGAGAAGCTGTTGCGCTACCAGCGAGAAGCGTTCAAAGTGTTGTGGAACGCCTTCAAGGGCGACATCATGCCAACGGTGCAGCAGCCTACCGACCTCACACCAGCGGAGCAGATACTTGCCCAGGCCGAGGCAATAGCCAAACTCGCCCGCCAGCAAGTGGATTTCGAGCGCGGACTGGCGGAGGCACAGGGTAAGCACCAGACGATGGCGGAATAAATGCGCGGCTTCGTCAAGGACACCAGGCAAGGGCTGCGCAACCATGAGCAGCGCATTTCCGCGCTGGAACTGCAAGTAAATCAGAGCCAGCAGCAGAGCCAACCGTCAGCGAAGCGCAGGCTGCCGAGATCGCGATGGCGGTACGCAATGTGGGCATCCTGCTCACCGGCATCAAGGGCAAAAGTCGCTACTGGTAGGTGTACAACGAGCTATACCACCGCTACGGGATTGGCGCTTACCGTGCGCTGAAGCTCAAGGATTACGAAGCAGCGCGGAAGTGGCTGAAGGATTGGCATGAGGAACTGCTCGACAGCCTCGGCGAAGAAGGAACAGACAAGATAACTGGTTAGCGATCAGCTAATCGGTGTTCCCACATCTGTGCTATAATCTTCCTACACAACCAGACAACCGGGTGTCCTAACCCACGCCGAGGCTAGCACATCGCACCTTTGTGGCCCGACTACCTTTCACCCCAATCGAGGGGGAGGGCAACCGGGCATTTTGATGCCCCGCAAAGGTGCGATGATGAGAGATGACGAACTGAAGGGCGTGTTTCGTGAGCTGCTGGGTGCCGCAGCCGACCCTTACCCCTTCCAGCGGAGCTTTCAACTACTTGTATGTGTCTGGCTCGCCTAACCCACGCCTGAAGTCGTGGGAAGCGGCGGTAGGTTTGTCTTCATAGACCTATTATACCAAACCCCAGAGTGGGCGAGCGATTGCGTCTAGTGGCTACCCTCTGTACGTACCTGGCGACGCAAGATGATCAGTCCAACCAGCACACTAGCCGCGCCGAGCAGCTTGAGCGGGCTGAAGCCCTCGCCGAAGAAGAGCGCCGAGAGCGTGCCACTGATGATCGGCACCAGCAGGGTGAAGCTGGTCGCCGCAGCCGCTCCCCGCCTGGCGATCGCCCAGTTCCAGAGCATATAGGCGACGTAGACCGGAAATATTACCATATAGATGATGGCAAGCCAGCCCCACACCGAGATCGAGGTCCAATGCTGGGCCAGCGCCGCTGGGGTAGAGAGGGCCAGCAGGGGAATGCTGCCCAACAGCACGGCATAAGCAGTGTAAGTCTCCGGCGGATAGTCCCTGGTCAGTCGTCGGTTCAGCACGCCATAACCAGCGAAGGACACCGCCGCGCCGAGACTGAGGGCATCACCGACAAAGGAGCCGGAGGCCGCCGATTTATCGGCCAGGAACAGCACCACACCAGCGATGCCGATGCCCAGTCCGAGCCAGGCACCGCGGCGGGCGCGCTCCCCGTTCACCGCCAGGATGACCAGGGTGAAGAATGGCACCATCGCGATGAGCAGCGAACTGGAAAAGGGTGAGGTGTTATCCAGACCAAGCACAAACCCCAGCTGGTAGCCAGTGTAGCCACAGAGTCCGACCATCAGGAAGCGGGGGAGGTCGGCCCGCCGGATGTGCCACTGCGCCCGCGCTCCACGGGCGGCCAGTACCCCGAACGCGAGGAGCGTCATCAAGGCGAAGCGCACGAAGATGAAGGCCAAGGGCGAGATCTCCGCGAACACCGCCTTGGTGACGATGAATGTCGAGGCCCACATAGTGATTACCAGCACCTGGGCGAGCTCCGGCCCGAACGCCAGCGAAGGCTTCGCTGTAGCTAGTTCCTCTACCTGTTCTATGGGTTGTGCCATGCTATTTTGCTCCTCCTGCTTGCCTGTTGGCCGCTGCGACTTGTCCGTTCCAGCATAATTATAGCCCAAACAGACGACCTATACCATCGGATTCTTGCGCTCGAACCAGTTTCGCCCCGCCCGCATCACTGGCTTCGACCAGCTTACCACGCTGGTGTGCTATAATGCCTGATGCACAACTTCAAGGAGGATGAAACAGTGACGAAGCAAGTGATTATCGAGCGTAGTGAGGATGAGGTAGCTGACACGGACAGCAGCAAGATGGTAGAGCCACTGCGTAGAAGGGTAAAAGCTCCCCGGCAGAAGATTGAGCAGCAGATACTGGCACTACTGGGCGAACAGCGGGAGATGAGCATCGGTGACATTCATCGAGGGCTTATTAAAGAAGTGGATGTGTCGTATGGTCTGGTTCAGCAGATAGTGTAAGGAATTGGTGCAGAGTGGCACACTGGGTAAGGTAGAGAGCAGGCCAAGCCGATACTATCGTCAAGTCGCTCATGACGAAGCGACGACGCAGAGTACCTCACCCCGTGAAATGGTCGCCGCCGCCCTGGGTCGTGGACGCAGACCCCGGTCAGAGATGGGCAGGCAGGGGCGGGAAGATGATTTGGGTAAGTTTGAGGCCGAGGTACTGGCTGTGGCGAGGGAGCTTGGCCCCTGTGCCTTGGCCAAGTTGCACGCCGCCCTCCTTCAGCGCAGCTATGAATCCTATTCTACAATGTTGGGCGCAGTACGTAAGCTGGTGAGTCAGAGATGGTTGCAGCAAAGTCGGGAAGACGGCCGCTACATTTATAAGGTGCTGGGCGATGAGTAAAGCTAGCGCCTCAACCGCCGCATCGTGTTTCTGTGCTACATATATCTTTATCACTCTTCTCCCTTCAATCTTACGATCGACCACTCACTGTCATTACCCTCGAAATCCCCCTCTGCCCCTTGCAAACTCGCAAGTTTTACATTATACTCATGCAAATCCGCACGGATGTTCTGATTAGCGGACGCAGATGGTCGCATCTTCTTAGCGAGGCGCAATGGCAGAAAGCATCTCCAACTCTGACGAATGGCTGTGTGGCTGGGACCCGACTCCCTGCATAGTCTCGGTATGGGCTGACCATTCTGGCCGCGCCAAAGTCTGGCGTAGGGTTGGTGGGCAGGTTGTCTGCGAAAGGGAGCGCTATCGCCCCTGGGTGTTCGCCCGCAACCCTGACGACCTCGACTACCCTGGTGCTTACGAAAGCATCTACTGGCATAAACTAAGAGGCGGCACGGGGCGGGATTATCAATACCTCTTCACCGGCAATACCTACCGTACTTTGGAACGCGCCATCTTGCCGGGCGCAGCGCGGCGGCTACAGATGCCGCTCCGCTACCTCACTGAGCTAGAAGATTACCACAGCCTCGGCCCCATCGAGCAATACCTTATCTCGACTGGTCGTACTTTCTTCAAGGGCATGGCATACAGCGAACTTCACCGGCTCCAGTTCGACCTATCGGTTACGGCGCTCGACGCTGCCGTAGGTCATATCTTCATGATAGCGGTCAGGGATAGCATGGGCCTAGAGACGTTGCTTGAGGCAACAACCCCTCGCGGCGAGGCAGAGCTAATCCGTGACTTCTGCGCGCTTATCCAGGAGCGTGACCCCGACGTGCTTGAGGGCTACGGCTGCTTCGGCCTCGACCTGCCGTTCCTCGAAGAGCGAGCGCGGCAGCTGGGGGTGCCGCTGCTGCTAGGCCGCCTTGAAGGCAAACAAGGCGAACTTCAGCGTGACGATGTGGCGGCCAGCCATTATCATCGGGCACAGACCCGCTACACCGTGGCCGGGCGCGGGATTATTGACATCCTACAGGCCGTATACAGGCACGATGCCGGTACTCGAATCATGGGCAGTTACCACCTTCAAGCCGCCGCGCATTACTTCGGTCTCACCAACACAAAGGGGACTCCTATCCATGGTCACAACGTCCATGATAGGTTCTCTGTCCGCCCCGCCAAGGTTCGCCGCTATGCGCTCGATAATGTGTGCGCCGTGGACGGCCTATCGAACATCCTGATGGGCGCAGCGTTCGCCATTGCCGGGATGACCCCACGCCCATACTCGAAGGCGGCTAATGCTGGCCCCGCGATGGGTGTCCTCGAACCCATGCTGATCAGAGCCTATTATCGTGCTGGTGCTGCGTTGCCGCGTTCCGCCGACCTGAGCAACGCTGACCTGCGGCGGTCGCGGGGTGGAGCATCGTATCTGTTCCAGGGTGGCCTGGCGCGGCACGTCGTGAAGTGCGACGTGGCCTCGATGTACCCCTCGATTATGACGCTATATGGGATTGGCCCGCAATACGACCACCTCGGCGTGTTTGTTCAGCTCGTCGAGCAGATGATGAAAATGAGGCTGGGGTACAAGCGGGCAGCGCGGGTCGCCACCTTCGGATCTGCGGCGGCTAACCAGTACAAGGCGCAATCTGCGGGGCTGAAGCTGGTAATCAACGCGGCATACGGCTACCTGGCGGCGGGGCGCATGGCGCTACTGGCCGACGTGGATGCCGCCGACCGGCTGACCGATCAGAGCAGGGTGATACTCGACCAGGTGATTGAGGAGCTGCGGAGTAGGGGGATGGCGCTGCTCGAAGCGGACATTGACGGCGTTTACTTCACAGTTCCGGCGGACTGGCGCGAGGATGAGGAGCGCGCTCTGGTGGCCGAGGTGGGCGCCACCCTGCCCACCGGTATCAAGTTGGAGTTTGAGGGGCGCTATGCCGCCATGTACAGCAACGAGATTAAAAACTATGCGCTGCTCACTTACGACGGCAAGATGATTGTGCATGGTAGTGGGTTGCGCTCGTCGAGCAGCCCACCCTTTGCGGCGCGCTTCCTTGATGACGCACTCGCCCATCTGCTGCGCGGCGATATAGTTGCGGTGGTAGGGCTTTACCAGGCGACCCTGGCGATGTTGCGCTCATGCAAGTTCACGCTGAATGATGTGGCAAGCAGAACCCGCCTGACCAAATCAGCAGGCGATTACCAGCGCTCAAGGTCAAGGCTGAAGGAAGGCCCATATGAAGCGTTGCTAAATGCGGGGCGAACCGCCTGGGAGGTGGGCGAGAGGGTAAGGTTCTACCACGCCCAGGATGGCCGCTACGTCTGGCTGCCATATGCACCTGATGACCTCGACGACAGCATAAGCGGCGCTGAGGGTTCGATAAGGGTGGGGGTATCAGAGGGTGAAGAACGGCGAGACTACGACGTAAAATATTACCTTCGTTTGCTGCGCGAGTCTTACCTGGAGCGTTTGAAGAAGGCGTTCCGTGAGGAAGATTACAAGAGGCTGTTCCGCGAGAAGCCGCAGCCAGGTTTGTGGGAGCGCTACCTGACCAGCGCCCAGGCGCACTGGATAGAGGTACCAGCAGCCAGCGCTCACCAGGCAAGAGAATAAGCCGACTCCAACATTTATCGCTTGCTAGCTAGCTGGCTGGCCCTCGCCCCTGGTCTGTTGGCGAATGCTGAGGTGGGCATCTAGTGCGGTCATCGGGCAGGTCAAGCATGAGCGAGGATATAACGCTTGTTGTGAGTTAGGAACCTTAACAACTTAGATACTTGCAGGAAAGGCAACCGTGCGGTAAAGTAAGCCAACACTTTGCATAAAGGAGGCTTTACTATGTCCGACACGGATACCT
>JANXYP010000196.1 GCA_025355955.1 Chloroflexota bacterium | reverse complement strand
CCTCGACCAGCGGGCCAGACAGGCGAAGTATCGCTATGAGCATGAAACCCAGCTTTATGCCACGCTTGAGAAAGCTAGTCAGAGCTATCGCAATGCCAACCTCACTCAGGCGCTCAAGTCTGTCAATGATGCGATCATCCTCGATGACGATGGCCTGCTGGTCGCGCCCTGGTGCCTTGCCCTGGCAGTGAAGATTGCCACCGATGTTGACGATTCGTGGCCGCGCGCCTACCTGCACAGCAAGTTGGGCGCTGACCTCGCCGCCAGGTTCTTCGTGCCAGTGGCCCCCAACTCATTCGAGCGGATCGAGCAGCTGCAGTTCGCTCGCACCCTGCTGGTACTCGCCGCTAGCAGCACCGAGGATGATACGATCATTAATCGCTGGGAGCCACGGGTGCGTGACCTGCTTGAACTTGACTGGCTGCAGCGCGTTCCTGATACCGATGTGCGCGCTCGTAGCGACAATCGCCAGGCGACAGGCCAAATGCCCATCCCAGTTGAAGATGAACTAGCCAATAGTCGGGCGGAGGGCCGCTCCGCCGCCCGCACTCCCGCTGAGCTAATCATGGACCGCATCACCGAAATCGCCCAGCCCCTCACGCAGGACAGCCCCGAACCCGCCGACCGCGCCTTCATCGAGCGGATGACCGACCAGTACAAACGGGCGCGAAACCGCCTCGGTAAGCAGTTGGAGACTCGTGCCGCCTCGGTTCGTAGCATGACTGACGCGCACGAGGCGCTCACCGAAGCCCGCGCTGCTCTTGTTACCAGCGAAACCCATCTCACTGGCATACCAAATTACAACCAGCTACACACCATGTTGCAGAAGCTCGTCACTGAGACAGAAGCGCGACTGGAGAAGGAAAAGGATGCCCAGCGCCTAGCGCAGATTAAGGCTGCTGAGGATGCCCGGCTAAGGCGAAATGCGGAGGAGGAAAGCAAGCACCGTAAGCAAGCTGATACATTCAATAGCTGGCTTGAGAGTTGCCTTACCAACTACAAGCAAGTGGGCGATGCGGTCAATGCTGCCTATCGCCAGCCAACGATTAAAGGCTTGTTGATCGCCTTTAGCAGCATCACCAAACCCATTGACCCCCAACCATTGCTTGAGCGCATCTACGCTGGGCAACCCGCTAATCAGGTTATTGCCGCACCTCCTCTGCACGAGGATAGCGCCGCCACCAGCGTACCACCCCTGGCGCAAGTAGCGCCGCTGGCAGATAGCCAGGATACTGATGGCGCAGAAACCGCTGCTGCAGATATTGCCGACAGTCTGCTGGAGCCGCCCACCCTATCTATGCAGGAAAGTAACGCCGCGCTCGATGCGCTACCCCTTGACCCCGCTACCTACTTGCCGCCCCATCTCCACTACCTCGTCCCCGAGGTGGCTGCCGTGCAAACCCGCTATGGGCAAGTGAGCGCGGAGTACAAAACTCTGCGTACCCTGAGCGACGATGCACGCAGCGGTTGGATGCAATACATCGCTTTGCTTGCCAGCGCGAGCCAGAGCTACGGGCTTGCTACGAAGCCTCCTATCGGGGAACCTCTGCCTGATGATGATGAGCGGCGGCGACTGCTCGACATCGCAATTAAGGATTGGCAGGCTGCCCGCGAACGGCTTGGCCGTATCATCGACCTGGACTCCCAGGGTCTTGCCCTACGTCGCTATGATGATACGCCTGGTGAACCGGCATCTGGCAGTAAGCCGGATTCCAGTAGCCCGCCGCAGGAGAAAGTTGGCAACGAGGATAACTTGCCTAATTATCAGGATTTCGCCACTCTGATGGGCGAGATCGACTACAAACTTCTCCGATCCAACTGCGATCTCATTAGCGTGCTGCTATATCACATCATGATTCAGGAAAAGGTGCGTGAGGATGACGTGCTTAGAAAGACCCTCGAGCAGGCGATGGAGTTGAATGAGGTGCAGGAACAGATGCTAGTGCGTAATCAGCAAGAACAGAGGCTTATCGAGGATTCGCTTAAGATGATGGCTGCTGAGTATGAAAGTTATCAGCGAGAACGCGAACTTCAGCGGAAGATCTTCGAAGTTATAGTAAAGTGGCTCCAGCGCATCACCCCTGAGCAGAGACAAGTCAGGGAAGTCTGCGACGAGCTGAAGAAAGTTCTTGCTCAACTTAACCACCAGCCGAACAGCAGTACGTCCGGTATAAAAAGTTGAGCAGCCAACCGAGCGAAGGGAGATTACTGTCGTGGACCAAGCAGCACAGCAACCCAACATCAATCCGCAGTCAGACGGCAGCGGGCCGGTTGCCCCATCTCAGCCGAGTGATACACGGCTCCTTTCCCCCGACGTGGTGCGGCTGCAACAGGTGCTGGCGCACTTCGAGCAAGCCGCCGCTGCAGTTGATACCAATGCCACCATCGCCGATGTGCAGCACAGCATCGAATCTCTGCGCCAGCGCAACCTGTGGCGGGCTTTGGTTGGCAATGCGGTCAGCGCTGCCATCGTCGGCAACTTTCGCCTCGCCAACGCCGAGTTGCGAAATGCCGCCGCGACCGACATCGCCGCTACCGCCAGCATCACTGGCGACGAACAAGCGCAGACTGAGCAGGCCAGGCGTGAGCAGGCCATCAGCATGGCGCGCAACCTCCTGCTTGCCATGCAGCGCAGTGCCGTTCCCATCGTTACTACCCAGCCCGCTCAGAATAGCGAACAATCCCACGAGGACAGCCGCACCAACGCCAATACTCACGGATACGGAGTGCAATCGTCGTCCGTTAGCAGCAGCAATACCCCCGCCGCGCCCGCCTGGCAATCCGAACTGGAAGGGTTCAACTATACTGTCCTCGCTGATTTGCTGGGTATACCCGGTGAATGGGATAAGGATACCAAAATCACCGCCCTCGCTACCGCTGCCCAACTGCACCAGGCGGCCAACGATGCTGAGTTGCAGCGCATCATTGCCAGTGCTGACCTCATAAAAGCCCTATATGCCAATGCGGTAACCGCATGGAAAGCTGGCGACTACCCCAGCGCCCGCCGCTACTTGCAGCAGGTCAAAGAACTTGATCCCACCTACCCTGACCAGGCTTACCTAGCGGAGAAGCTGGACACCATCGCGCAAATCCAGACCGCTGCCGCACACTCAGACTTCACCATTGTCAACCAGAAACTGAACAGCCTTGCGCGGATGGAGGGTAACGGCTCGTCTCGTCATACCGCCGAGCGGCAGCAGTTGGTAGATGACCTCATTGGGCAGGCTGATACCGAGATCAATGCAAGAAAATACCAGGCCGCCGAGCCGTTGCTTTACAATACCCTGCTGCTCAAGCCTGGCTACCGCCCTGCTCAGGATCGCAAAGCCCAAGTTGAGGATAAAATCCGTACCCAGAAGCAAGAGCAGGACCCTACGGTTATCGCTGTAAACCAGCTGAGTCAGCGCGTTGGCACCCTTGAAAGCAGATCGACCCTAATTACTCCCAATCCAGACATGGCGGTTAGTAGGACTGAGTACCTCAAATTGCAGCAGCGGGTAAACAGCCGCGGCAGCGCAGGGCTGGTCACCATCGCGCTGGTCTGCGGCCTGCTTGGCCTGCTCCTTGGCGGCACTGGTACTGCCCTCACGCTGCTGCGCTCCAACTCAACACCGACACCCACCCAGGTCGCCGCTGCAACTGCCAGCATTACCCCGACTGTTAGTGCTGCTGATGCCACCAATACTGCCATTGCGGCCGTGCTTCAATCCCTCACGCCGACTGGCGCACCGATAACGGACACGCCAGTAAGTGGCACCACCACTGAGACCCCCACCGTCGAGTTGCCCACTCCCCCAGTGAGCGAGACACCCGCACCCACGATCAGCCCCACCATCACGCTGACGGCCAGCGCAACGACTAGCCCTACCACCCCTGCGGCTGGCACGACACCCACCACTATCGCTACCCCCACCACGACCATCACTCCTACGGCTACCCCTGCCGCACCGGCGCTGTCGGTTACTGGGACTCTTGCTCTCAGCGGCACCACTGCGCCAGAAGGCAACCCTGTCACTAGCGGTAAGATTACCGGTATGCTCACGCTAACCATCGAAAATGGTACGCTAGGTGCGTACACGATCACCTCAGACGCAGTTTCTCTTAGCGACATTAGCTATACCTACAGTGCTACGAACAAGTTGGTGGTTTTCACCGCCATAGGCAGCGTAGTTCTCAGCACCAGCCAAAATGGTAAACCTAATAATTCGCCAAACGCGACATTGACAGTTAGTGGGCAACTACCTTTGGGCAGTGGAGAAAGCCGCACCGGCAAGCTGCAAATTAGCGGCAGCATATCTAATACCGATAAATCCCTTGATGTGGCTGTCGGTGGCAACGCAGAGTTGACGATCAAATCCGGCACCTTCGCAACAGGGGGGGATGTTGCCGGTGATGGCACATTTACCCTGCAGAACGCCGCTGCTGCTTCTAAATAAGCGCGGGCTGACCTTAAACCCCTCACTGCTGGGTC
>JANXYP010000267.1 GCA_025355955.1 Chloroflexota bacterium | reverse complement strand
AGCGCAGCGTGGGGGATGAGGGGATTTGTGGTGGGTAGGGGTTTGAATCGCGGAGGACGCGGAGTGGGCGCGGAAGTCGCGGAAGGGTTATAATAGGGGCGGCGATACGCTTTGCGATGGGCATGGGTACGTTGCACCATTACCCCTCACCCTACCCTCTCCCTCAAGGGGAGAGGGAAAGCTGCCCGCCGCTACCATCGCCATCTTTAATCTTTAATCCTTAATCTTTAATCTCAGAGAGTTATGGACAACTACGAGCTAGCCAAAAAGTTTAACGACGAGCGCCACAACATGACACCGGAGGCGTACCAGGCGATGCGAAACCGCGAACTGGAAGCGGAGGCGGATGCCTGGTACGAGCTATCCGGCCAGTTCCTCGATGGCAGCTTTGCGGCGATGAAGTGTCCGCACTGCAGAACGCAAGTATTCACCGCCGTGCTGTTTCCCCACCACCTGTTTATCTCCTGCCGCATCTGCACCCGCTTCACCCGCCCCCGCGTAGAGGAGTACGACCCACTCAACCTGAAGAAGCTGGCCGACCTGTATGTGCGTACCCACCCCAACGCGATGGAGGTTACGGTGAAGCTGGCTGCGCCGGATGGGACGGCCAACGGATTAGGTTCAGCGGAGCAGCGGATAAAGCAGATGTTGGGGTAGGGGCGAATCGCATACGCCCATATGTGGTGCATCAATGCCCATCGAAAAACGGAGCCTGCCAACGGACTGTTCAACGGACAAACGGACAAACGGACTGGTGGACGTATGGCACATCAAACGGGTGGGTCGGCGCTTGCGATTCGTAAATAGCCCAGGATTACGCTACCTTCGGCAAGGGCGTATGCCATGCGTCCCTACCTTAAGATTATCCCATCTTCAGCAGGGCGGGCCACCGCCCGCCCCTACACAAATTATGAATGAAACAACTCAAAACTCAGGGCGGACGCAATCCGCCCCTACAAAAACTCAAAACTCAGCAGCCTGGAGGTTGCTGGACAGCGGCCCGCTGGACGGCGCGACCAACATGGCGGTGGATGAGGCGCTGCTGCAATCGTGCATCGCGGGCGAGGCGGGCTTCCCCGCGTTGCGTCTATTTGCCTGGCGAACGCCAACCCTCAGCATCGGTATCATGCAGGAGGTAGAAGCCGATGTGGATTGCGAGGTGCTAGCTGGGCTGCATATCCCCCTAGTTCGGCGACCGACCGGCGGGCGGGCGGTGCTGCACGAGTTTGAGCTAACCTACTCGATTGTGGGCAATGAGCGCGACCCGCTGCTCTCCGGCAACGTGGTTGAATCGTACCGCAAGATCAGCGACGCGCTGGTTGCTGCGCTGGGTTGCCTCGGCCTGCAGGCCACTCTGGCCCCGCCCGGTTCTCACCACGTTGCCGACCATCATGCCGCCTCCTGCTTCGAGCAGCCCGCCGACTATGAGGTTAGCGTGGGCGGACGCAAGGTGATTGGCAGCGCCCAGGCGCGGCGGCACGGCTGCATTTTGCAGCAAGGCAGTATCCTGCTCGGTCTGGATGTTTGCAAGCTGGTGAGCGTGCTGCGGTTCGACAGCGCCAATGCCCGCGAGGTTGCCAGTCAGCGACTGGCCCAGCGCATGACCAGCGTAGGTGCGGCTCTCGGTCTGCACTGGCCGCTCGATTATGCGACCATGGCCGACGCGCTGCGGCACGGTTTCACCCAGTCAATGGGCATCGTGCTAACCGACGGCGAACTCAGCGCCGCCGAGCAGGCTGCTGCCGCCCAATTGCGGGCGGAGAAATACGCCAACGATGCCTGGACGTTGCTACGTTAGCCGATGACCACCCTTACCACAAAGCTGAACTGGCTGGCCCTCACTCTCGACCACTTTCTAACTCCCACCCGCCTCAAGATACTTGCCATCATCCTCTTCCTCATCCTGCTGCTTTCCGAAGCGGTGGTGCTGTTCTCCGGCAGCGAGTACCATGCGGTCGGCGGTGGGGTCAAAGGCGTTGACTTCCTCATCTTCTACAACGCAGGCGAATTCGCTAACCAGGGCGCGGCGGTTGATGCCTACAGCTATCGCCATATGCTGATCACCATCCGCCAACAAATCGGCGAACCACTGCCTAACCCCGCCAGCCTGCCCGACTTTGCCACCACCTGGCCGATATACCTATATTCACCGCCATTTACCGTTATCTTTGCCCTGCTGGCGCGGCTCCCGTTCTGGGGCGCGTTGGCAATCTGGCTGCTGGCGGGCCTGGCCGCTCTGCTGCTGGCAATCTGGCTGCTGCGACGCAGCCTGACATACCTGCAACGCCAACCTTACTGGCTAATCGCCATGCTGGCGCTGGGCTTCTGGCCGCTGAACATCGTCTTCAGCAACGGGCAGAACTCCTGCTTCACTCTGCTGGTCTATGTCTGTGCTTTCTACCTCACCCAGCCGCCTGCACCCGACGCAAAAAGCCCCCAGCGTTGGTTGGGGGAGAAACCTCGAACCTCCGATACACTAAGCCCCCAGCGGAGGTTGGGGGAGAAACCTCGAAGTGTGATCAATGCTGAAGGGGAACGGATTGCAGCGCATTTGCCCAAGCATAGCGAGGGGGCAGCATTTCTCCCCCAAACCCCCGCTGGGGGCTTTTTGCACACCCTGCACAACGGGCATAGTGGAGAGGCAGCATTTCTCCCCCAAACCCCCGCTGGGGGCTTTTTGCGTAACAGGGATTGGTTGGCGGGCCTGATTGCCACCATCCTTGCCTTGCAGAAGCCGCAACTGCTGATTGGCCTCGGCCTTATCTGGCTGCTTACCGCGAACTGGCGGGCGATTGGAGGGCTGCTGATTGGCACCTCGCTTGCCTGCGCCCTCACCCTGCTGGTGTTGCCGCCCGCGACCTTCAGCGCCTGGCTTGGCAACCTGCTGGCCTTCAGCAGCGCCAGCGCCGACGCACCCATCCCGGCCACTGATGTGACGATGCGTACCCTGCTGCACGATCTGCTGCCCTTTGCCAAAGGCGCGGCCAATCTGCTATACTATACCTACTTCATCGCGGCCCTCGTCGCCCTGGTATACGCCGTGCGCCGCCTGAACGCCGCACCGATCAGCGCGATGCGTCGCCACTACTGGCTATATACGCTAGCTGCCATGTTCAGCGTCGCCTCGGCTAACTATCTGCTGATTTACGACCTGACCCTGCTGCTGCTGCCCGTGCTGCTGCTGTTCGCCATCTTCGACCAGCGCGGTGAGGCCACTCATGTGCGGCTCAAGCTGCTGACCGCCTTCCTCTATCTCGGCCTGATGATCTGCCACTTCATTGGGCTGTGGGGCGGGCCACAGTTGGCGGTGGGGGTGGTGTTTGTGTATGTAGGGCGGGTTTGCTTGCTCTTCGTTCAGAATATTCAGGCTGATAACCGTGCCGTACCAGAGGTGTGATAGTCATAGGAGCATTGATGCCACGCAAGATACGCGAAGTGAAGGCAGAGCTGAGGCGGGCGGGATTCATCTGGCGAACGGGTCGAGGTAGCCACACTGTTTGGACTCACCCTCTCATCAATGACCAACTTACGATACCTGGACACGATGGTGATGATGTCAAACCCTACTTGGAAGGTAAAGTGCGTCTCCTTTTGGAGAAACTACGCGATGCACAGCGGAGGCAGTGATGGATACCAACACGCAGACCCTATACAAGCATTACTCAATGCTCATCCAGTGGTCGGATGAGGACGATGCCTATATTGTGACCGTGCCGGAGTTGCCCGGCTGCGTTACGCATGGCGCAACTTACGAACAGGCGGTGCAGCAGGGGCAGGACGCAATCGAAAGCTGGATTGATGCGGCCCACGCCTGGGGTCGGCCCATCCCTGAGCCGCAGGTGTTCGCGGCAAATACATAAGTTTCACAAATCTTCAAAGGAGAAGATAGCACATGGCGAATGATTTTGATATTCTCATCCTCGGCGGCGGGCCGGGTGGTTACGTTGCCGCGCTTTATGCCGCGCTGAACAAGGGGCAGCGGGTTGGCATCGTCGAGCAGGAGCGGCTGGGGGGGGTCTGCCTCAACTGGGGTTGCATCCCCAGCAAGACGATGGCGAAGGGCGCGGAGATGTTGCAGCAGTTGCAGCAGCACGGTGCGGAGTACGGCATCAACGCCACGCCCAGCTTTGATTTCGCCACCCTGATGCGACGCAAGGATGTGGTGGTCAACCAGCTAGTCGGCGGCATCTACCAGCTAATGAAGGCCCGCAAGGTGGAAGTGTTCGGCGGCACCGGGCGGCTGGTCAAGCCCAATACCCTGCTGGTACACTCGGCGGAGGGCGACCAGGAACTGACCGCCAGGAGCATCATCCTCGCCACCGGCGCAAGCATCGCCAACATCCCCATCCCCGGCGCGGATTTGCCCGGCGTGATCAACAGCGACGATGCAGTCAGCCTCACCGAGTTGCCGCGCAGCTTGACCATTATCGGTGGCGGGGTGATTGGCATGGAGTTCGCCAGCATCTACAGCGCGTTTGGGGTCAAGGTCAACGTAGTGGAGATCCTGCCACGCATCCTGCGTAACACCGACGACGAGATCGTGCGCCGCTTCCAGACCATCATCAAGGGACAGGGGGTGGGCATCTACGCCGACGCGAAGGTGCAGCAGATACGGGAAGCCGAGGGCGGGCTGGAGACGGTGGTGCAGACCAAGGATGGAGAGAAGGTGTTTGCTAGCGAACTAGTGCTGATCGCGGGCGGACGTATCCCCAACGTGGATGCCACCGGCGGGCGCGACCTCGGCCTTGAGGTGGCAAATCGCGCGGTCAAGGTCAATGGCCGGATGCAGACCAACATCCCCGGCGTGTACGCCATCGGCGACCTGATCGGCGGCGCGATGCTCGCCCACGTCGCCAGCTACGAGGGCGAAGTGGCGATTGACAACATCCTCGGCTACGAGCGCGAGGCCGACTATAGCGCTGTTCCCGATTGCATCTTCACCTTGCCGGAGATCGGCAGTGTCGGCCTCACCGAGTCGCAGGCTAAGGAGCAGGGACGGGCGGTCAAGGTAGGCAAGTTCCCCTTCTCCGCGCTGGGTCGCGCCCAGAGCATGGGCGACACTAACGGGTTGGTCAAGATCGTCTCCGACCCCGGCGACGGCACCATCCTGGGCATGGCGGTGATGGGGCCACACGCCTCCGACCTGATCGCCGAGGGCGCTCTCGCAGTGCAGATGAAGGTCAAGGCCAGCGACCTAGCCCACACCATCCACACCCATCCCACTCTGCCCGAAGCGACCATGGAGGCGGCACAGGGAGCAGCCACTGGTGGTTATATCCACTATGGCTCCTGAGCAGCGGCTTCAATTACCTGCTTCGTAAGGTGTGCCGGGTTGGCCCTGCGCACCCTGCGCGCCACTTTACTGCCACGCACTGATCGGAGCTGAATGAGCGAATCAGGTAAGTAAATCGGTAAGGTGGGCGCAGATAGTGGTACTATCTGGCTAGTCAAAAATAGGACAACTGCGCTATTGCAATTTTGCCGCCAGGGCTGTACAATACACTCAGCCAAACAAAACGGGTCGTGAACCCGCTGATAGGGAAAGGGGGTGTATGTACTGTGAAGAATAATCTCAAGAAGAAGGGGCAAGGCCTCGTCGAGTACGCTCTTATCCTCGTGCTGGTCGCTATCGTAGTTATTGTCGTCCTAACCGTGCTCGGCAAGAAAGTTAACACCGTCATGTCGAACGCCGCTTCCGGCCTGGGTCCCTGAGATCCGTCACCTGCTAAAAACAAGAGACCCCGCCATGGCGGGGTTTTTTGTTTGCCCAAAATCGGAGTTAGTTTAACTAGAATTGTATTAGAGGGGCTTTGCGGCGCTTGTTTTATGCGACCCGCTGCTGCTATAATGCCTATGACTATAGGTGAACTGCAGGGCAACCTGATGCGCGGCGATGGTTTAATAATTGGCGCACGGCAAAACGAATGAGCATCTCGATACGTTACAAGCAATGAGTTATCCGCAGGCAGAAAGGTATGATCATGGCGGGCAAGCCAGTAATTTTTACGGTTGATGATGACTCCGAAGTGCTACAGGCAATTGAGCGCGACCTACGCCGCGAATATGGCAGCCGCTACCGCATCCTGCGCGCCGACTCCGCGGCTAAAGCGCTGGAGGCTTTGCGCGAACTGCAGCGCCGCGAGGAGCCAGTCGCCCTATTCGTGGTAGACCAGCGGATGCCGCAGATGAGCGGAGTGGAGTTCCTCAAGGAGGCGCTGAAGCTATACCCCAGCGCCCGCCGAGTCTTGCTCACCGCCTATGCCGATACCGATGCAGCGATCCAGGCGATCAACGATGTGCAGATTAACCACTATCTGAGCAAGCCATGGGATCCGCCACAGGAACACCTCTACCCCATCCTCACTGACCTGCTCGACGACTGGCAAGCGGCCTACTCACCGCCATTTGAGGGGGTGCAGGTAGTTGGACACCGCTGGTCGCCACAGGCGCACGATATCAAGGACTTCCTCGCCCGAAATCAGATACCCTACCAATCGCTCGACATTGAAACCGATGCCGCCGCGCAGAAGCTAACCGCCCGCTTCGCCGATGCCGACCCCAACCGCCTACCGCTGGTCATCTTTCCAGACGGCAAGGCACTTGCCAAGCCCGACATTGCTGCGGTAGCCGCGCAACTGGGGCTGGCAACGGCGGCGAAGCTGCGTTTCTACGACCTGGTAATCGTTGGCGGTGGCCCAGCGGGATTGGCAGCGGCGGTATACGGCGCATCAGAGGGTCTCAGCACCCTGATGATCGAGCGCCAGGCACCGGGCGGCCAGGCAGGCACCAGTTCGCGCATCGAAAACTACCTCGGCTTTCCCTCCGGGTTGAGCGGGGCCGACCTCGCGCGCCGCGCCGTAGCTCAGGCCAAGCGCTTTGGGGTCGAGATACTTGCACCGCAGGAAGTTACCGGCGTGCGCGCCAACGGTCCCTACCGCTACGTCAAGCTGGGTGACGACACCGAAGTTAGCTGCCACGCTATGCTGATTGCCACCGGCGTGGCCTGGCGTAAGCTGGATGTGCCGGGCATGGACAGGCTGACAGGCGCAGGTGTGTACTACGGTGCAGCCAGCACTGAGGCAATTTCCTGCTCCGATCAGGATGTCTACATCGTGGGCGGGGCAAACTCGGCGGGGCAGGCAGCAATGTTCTTTGCCAGGTATGCCCGCAACGTCTTTATGCTGGTGCGTGGCGATTCGTTGAATAAGGGAATGTCGCAATACCTGGTCAACCAGATCGAGCAGACCGCCAACATTAAGGTGCTGCTCAACACCGAAGTCAAGGCGGTGCATGGCGAAAGCTGCCTGGAGGCAATTGACGTGGCCGACTGGACGAGCGGTGAACAGCGCACCCTGCCCGCTACTGCGCTGTTTATCTTCATCGGCGCAGAGCCACACACGGAGTGGGTCGCCGATGTGCTGATCTGCGACGAGCGTGGCTTCATCCGCTCCGGCCCCGACCTGATGCAGGATGGGCAGCGGCCCCCCGGCTGGCGGCTCAAGCGTGACCCCTACCTGTTGGAGACCAACGTTCCCGGCGTGTTCGTTGCAGGCGATGTGCGTCATCAGTCGATCAAGCGGATGGCCTCGGCGGTAGGTGAGGGTTCGATTGCCGTCCAGTTTGTCCACCAGTACCTTGCCAGCACGGTGCAAGCCTGAAGGCGGCAGGTAGCAGGTAAAACGAACCGTTCAGATTGGTGACATTCGTTCAGCATGGGGTGATAAGATGAATGAGGAATTGCGGGCCGTGGCGCTTTTCGCCGACCTAAGCGATGAGCAGTTGCAGTGGCTAACCGAGCATAGCCAGGAAATCAATGTAGGCGCGGACGAGACGATCTTCGCCCAGGGCAACCCCGCCGATGCTTTCTACGTGCTGCTCGATGGTGAGCTACAGGTTACTGCCAGCATCGAAGGCAGCAATACCCTGCTTGCCACCCACCACCCCGGCGCGTTTACTGGCGAAGTGCCGCTGCTAGTCGGCGGACCTTATATCGCCACCGCCCGCACGATCTGTTCCAGCCGCCTGCTACGTCTCGCCAGGCCTGATTTTGATACGATGCTGGTGGTATGTTCGCCGGTTGCCCGCGTGATGCTGCCAGTGCTGGCGCAGCGCATCCAGCTTACCCAGGCGACGGTGCAGCAGCGGGATCGGTTGGCTGCGCTGGGCAAGCTGTCGGCCGGGTTGGCCCATGAACTAAACAACCCTGCTGCCGCCGCCCGTCGGGCCGCCGCACAGTTGCGCGAGACACTTACCAACCTGCAGACGCTTACTTTCAAGCTGGACAACCAGCAACTTACCAGCGCGCAACTTGATCTGCTAGCCCAGTTGAAGCAGGAAGCCAGCGTTGCTATCCGCCTCGATCTCGACCCGCTGGCGCAGAGTGACCGCGAGGATGAGTTGATCACCTGGTTGGACGACCATGCGGTGGCCGATAGCTGCGACCTGGCCCCCGGTCTGGTGCGGGCCGCGCTCGACCGCGACCGCCTCGACGATCTTGCCACCCACCTACCCGCTACCGCCATGTGCGATGCGCTGCTGTGGCTGGGCGCGGCCCTCGAAGCCGACGAATTGGTAAGCGCGATTGAAACCAGCGTCGGTCGCCTCTCTGACCTGGTGACGGCAATCAAGGAATACTCCTACATGGACAAGGGGTCGCTGCAGGATGTGGATGTGCATCAGGGCCTGGACAATACCTTGACCATGCTCGGCTTCAAGCTGAAGGGCATTACCGTCACCCGCGCATATGACCGCAGCCTGCCGCGCATTATGGCGCACGGCGGCGAGCTGAACCAGGTATGGACCAACTTGCTGGACAACGCCGCCGCCGCGCTGGGCGACAAAGGCCACATCTGGGTACGTACCCGCCGCGAGAACGACAACCTGCTGGTGGAGATCGCCGACGACGGCCCCGGCATCGCGCCTGAAGCGAGGGAGCACATCTTCGAGCCATTCTTCACCACCAAAGAGGTGGGTGAGGGTACTGGCCTCGGCCTCAGCACCGTGTACAACATCATTGTCAGCCAGCACCATGGTGACATCTGCGTGGACTCGCAGCCTGGCAAAACCGTATTTCAGGTGCGTCTGCCGATCGAGGCTAAAGATTAAGGATTAAGGATTAAAGAGGAAGGTATAGGGATAGGCGCCGCCCCCTAATATTACAGCCTCAGTTGCTAGACAAGGTGACGTAGTTACGATTGGCTTAGACACTGGGCGACAGGGCGTATGCGATTCGCCCCTACACCATTCTGGCCCAATTGTGCCAACTGAGGCTGTAATACTAAGCAGCTATAGATGAACAACTCAAAACTCAAAACTCAAAACTCAAAACTTCTCATCCTGCTCGGCCTGGTCGCTGCTGCCGCGCTTGTGTGGCTGCTATACCTCTACGTCTTTGTCTGGCGCGACATTCCTCACCTCGCGCAACTGGTAGGAGCCTGATGTTCGGCCTGCCGCCCCTCCTTGCCCACCTGCTCGAACTGCTCAGTCTGCTGCTGATCAGCGGCGTGGTGATTGGGGTTGGCCTGCGGCTGTTGGCGCTGCTCACCCCTACCCCCTCGCGGCGGGAGGGGAGTACGTTTACCCTCAGCGTCGGCGAGCGACTACTCTTCGCCTTCGCGCTCGGTTACGGCTTGCTGGCTTATAGCGTCTTCGCCCTCGGTTTGCTTGGCCTGCTCTTTGCGCCGTTGGTTCTCGCCCTGCTCCTGCTATTCGCGGCGATCGGCTATCGCCCGTTGCTGGCAACGCTACGCGAAGCTGCTCCCTCGCTAGGCCGCGCCCGTGCCAACTTGCGATTTCTCCCTAACCTGTTTCTTGCAATCATCATCCTGGTCTGCGTGACCACTGCGTTGCTCAAAGCGCTAGTTCCGCCCGCCACCCAGGACGACCTGATGTACCATCTCGCTCTGCCCGCCCGCTACGTGCAGCAGCACGCGGTCACTTTTTATCCCGACTCCAGCTACAGCCTTTTCCCCCAGGCAATGGAGATGCTCTACAGTGTCGGGTTGCTGTTCGGCAGCGATCGGCTGGCGGTGCTGTTCGCCTTCGCCCTGGCGTTGATCGGGCCTGCCGCCGCCGCGCTGTTCGCCAAACGTTACCTGGGCGACGGCGTGGGTATATGGCGGGCATTGCCACTGCTCACCGCCGCGCTGTTCCTCACCACCCCCTTGCTTGGCTTTATCCTCCGCGCCGCCAACACTGACCCAGCGCAGGCTAGCTACGAGCTGCTGGCCGCCTATGCCGCCTGGCTTGCGCTCTACACCACCCCCCTTCCCAACCTTGCCCTGGAAACGGGGAGGGAGCAGGGCGAACAACGATTCGCCCCTACCGACCCTAACCTTGCCCTGGAAACGGGGAGGGAGCAGGGCGAACAACGATTCGCCCCTACCGACCCCCCCCTGTCTTCGCAAGAGGCAAGAGAGCAAAGCTACTCAGAACTCAAAACCCAAAACTCAAAACTAATCCTCGCCGGGCTGTGTGCGGGCTTCGCGTTGTCAGTCAAGTACAATGGATTTGCCGTTGGATTGGCGATCGGGGTTGCCCTGATCGCGATTATCCTCTATCGCCACGTGGCGGTAGGCAGTGGATTGCGGATGCTGCTGGCCTACGGTTTGCCGATTCTGTTGCTGATCACGCCGTGGCTAGCTCGCAACTGGTTTGCTGCTGGCGATCCGGTCTGGCCGCTGGCAACTGGTCTCTTTAGTGGGGCGTACTCGTCGCCCACTGCCTCGCCTGCCTATCTGCTGGGGGTCGCGCCGTCGCCTGGTCTCGCCAATCTAGTCAGCGGCTGGGGCTATATGATCGGCGCGATCACCCGCCCGCCGCTGGCGATTGACAACCAGCTGCAGGTGGTCAGCCTCGGCCCACTGTTGCTCCCCTTGCTGCCGCTGCTGCTGCTGGCAAAGTGGCGATCAGCGTTGCGCTGGGTGGTATATCTGGCCGCTGCCTGCTGGCTGCTATGGGCGCTGTTCTTCTCGCGCACCAGCGCCCGCTACCTCACCACCTTCTTGCTGTTCGCCGCCATCCTCAGCGCCTATGCGCTAATCTCGCTAGCCGCCCACACCCGCCTGCTGACCTGGGCGCTGGGCGGGGTGCTGGCCGCCACCCTCACTATTCTTGCTCTGGATAACGCCCTCAGCATTGCCGACTATCTGCCCACCGTCGTCGCTGTCGACCCCGTCGCCGGGCAGAAGTACCTTGCCCAATACATGGAAGACTACCCGTTGATGCAGTACATCGCCGCCTCTGCACCGTTGACTTCAACCATCTATGTATGGGACAGCCAGCCTCGTGGCTACTACATATCGCGTAAGTACATCTACGCCCGCCTGGTGCCGCTTTACAGCGACTTTGGCGACCCCAACCTTGCCAGTTGGCACACCCGCCTCGGCACGCTGGGCGTTACCCATATCCTCTACCATCCCCGCGCCGCGCTTGCCGCTGGCTTTCCTGCTGGCTATGACCCTGATGCTGCTGCCGCCGCCGCTTTCGTCGCCCGCTACTTTGGCCCTCCGCTTTACCAGTTTGGCGCATACACCCTCTATCCCTTGCGCTAACTAGCCGCACAACGCACTGACAAACACAATTCAACATTTCAACATTCACAATTCAACATTGCTTTTCTAACCTTGTTTTAACCGCTGATTAAGCTATATCTAATCTGGGTATGCGATAATAGCGGTGTAAGTTATTAACGCAGCCGCAATTATACGAATTGGCGCAAGCGAAAAACTTTATCGAGCTGCGAAGGCAGCAAACCAGGAGGAACAAGCAATGTCGAAATACAGATTGGTTCTAGCCGTGATGTTTCTCAGCCTGCTGATCGGCAGTATTGCTGGCGGCATCGCGGGTGGGGTTGCCGTTGGCTACTTCGGCAGCAAGTCGAGTGCGGCGGCTCCGGCAGTGGCGCTTACTAGCGCCACCAACAGTGGCACCCTGACCAGCACGGTGCCGACCACGGCCAACACTCAACCCGCCCCAGCTACCAGCTCAGGCAATAACACCACCGTCACCGCCGCCCAAACCGTCGGCCCGGCGGTTGTTACCGTCATCAACAACATGGGTCAAGGACAGGGGCAGGCCGAGGGCAGCGGCATCATCATTGACAAGAGCGGCCACATCGTCACCAACGCCCACGTGGTAGCAGGTCAGCAGAGCCTTGAGGTTGTTTTCGCCAACAGCACCACCCATGTCTCCGCCAAGCTAATCGGCTCGGACAGCTATGACGACATCGCGGTTATTCAGGTTAACGCCCAGGTGCCAGCAGTTGCTGCCTTCGGCAACTCCGATGCGCTCAAGCCTGGTGAGCCAGTCATCGCTATCGGAAGCGCGCTCGGTGAGTATCGCAACACCGTCACCGCTGGGGTAGTCAGCGCCACTGGCCGTCACCTCGATGGTGAAGGCAGCGCCCTTATTCAGACTGATGCGGCCATCAATCATGGCAACAGCGGCGGCCCGCTGGCCGACCTAACTGGTCAGGTTATCGGCATCAACGTCGCGGTTGTCACCAGCAGTGGAAATGGCAATGGCAATGGTTTCAGCACGGACATTGCCCAGGGTCTAGGCTTTAGCATCCCCAGTAATGATGCAAGCAAGGTGGCGCAGGAGCTAATTAAGAGTGGCGCAGTGGTTCGCCCTTATATCGGCATCAGCTACCTGCCGATTGACGCTCAGGTGGCTGCTTACTACAATCTGAGCGTGACCAGTGGCGTGCTGGTGCAGCAGGTGCAGCCCAGCAGCCCAGCGAGTAAGGCTGGCATTATTGTGGGCGACATCATCACCAAGCTGGACGGCCAGGCCGTCGGCGTTGACAACCCGCTGGCTGGTGTGCTAATGACGCATAAAGTCGGCGATACCGTAAGTGTCAGCTACATCCGTAACGGCCAAACTAGCACCGTGAAAGTTACCCTGGTGGAGCGACCTGCCGGACAGTAACTAGCTAACGCTGCGTCGCAGTCGAGCAAGCTGCAGCGCGGGCAGGGGGACCATACCTTCTATCCTCCTTTCCTTTCCTTTCCTTTCTTCTGCTGACAGTAGCCCTGGTTGTGTCGGAATTGGGGGCCGACCCGACCGGGGTTGCTGTTTTTTGCCGAATTCGTAGTGAAATTGTGGAAAACCCTCTTGACAGATTCGTCCAACCATGCTAAGATATAGTCACTTCAGATTAACCTCTGGAACGCGAATTGGCTCCGGATGCTCCGCAAGGACTGTTCGGGGCTTTCGTTTTGTTCCTCATTAGCTATGGCACCGCTAATGAGTTTTGACAATCAGATACGGTATTGCACATAGGGCGGCACGGTGAGACGCTTGTCGCCGACTAAATCTCAGGAACATTACCGTTTTTGGTTGTCAAAACTCATTAGATTGAACAAGGGCGAACAACGGTTCGCCCCTACAGAACTATAACATCGCCGCAGCTAATTGGTATTATCCCTATTCACCATTCATCGATAATTACCCACTTACATGAACAAAGTTCCTCTCTACATCGTCTCTGGCTTTCTGGGCAGCGGCAAGACTACCTTGATGCAGCGGCTACTCGACTACGCAGTAGCGCAAGGGCTGCGCCCCGGCGTGATCGTCAACGATTTCGGCGCGGTCAACATCGACGGCGCGGAGCTGCGTCGCCAGGGTCTCGCCCTGGCTGAGTTGAGTGGCGGCTGCGTCTGCTGCTCCAACGCCAGCCAGCTTCCCCCTGCGGTCAAGCGCCTGCTCCGCAACCAATCTGACCTCATTCTAGTGGAAACCAGCGGCCTCGCCAACCCCATCGAACTGCTCGACCAGGTGACGATGCCCTGGCTGGTGCCGGACGTTCAGCTCGCCGCCGTTATCACGATCGTGGACGCGGCAGGCTGGGTTGCGCTCGGTGCTATGGGTGATCTCGCCGCTGATCAGGTGCGTTGCGCCGATGCCCTCATTATCAACAAATGCGACCTGAGCGATGCCACTGCCCTCGCTGCCCTGGTCGATGCGCTAACCGCACTCAACCCCTCGGCGCGGCAGTGGCTTACCAGCCAGGCTGCAGTGGACGTGGCTAGCCTGCTGGCGACTACCAACCAGCCGCACCCCCTACCCACCCCTACTGCACACGACCCTCACATTCGTAGCCTCAGCCTCACTGCTCCCGCTGCCCTCGACCGCACTTGCTTCGAGCAGTTCCTCGCTGCCTTGCCCGCTGGTGTGCTACGGGCCAAAGGTATTGTACAGACCAGCGACTTCCCTATCACTTCGATCTTCCAATACACTCCTGGTCACTACAATCTATACCCTTTCGACATCAGCGACACCGAGCTACTCAGCGGCGTAGTCGTCATCATCGGTCAGGAACTTGATGAGGCCGCGCTTCACGCCGCGTTGCACGCCTGCGTTGCCTGACCAGCCCACCGTTTGCCACCATCATTGCCCTTTAACCTGTCAATGCCATGTACCATAATCTTGACAACCGCACTGCATTTATGCTATGCTGGAGGTGAAGACAGGCTGGCACGAAAAATGCCTTTTAGATTCCCAGTAGGTGAGGTGAAGAGTAGATGAATACAGATGAATATGAAGCACGAAGCGGCGGCGAACACACCCTCAGCAGTAGTGGACAGAATGGATCCGACCCCGGCGTATCGTTTGGCGGGGAGAATGTGGGTAACGGTGGCATCACTGCCGACAAGCCGGTTTTTACCCTTAGCGTGGCCGCCGACATCCTGGGCCTGCACCCCCGTACGCTGCGTATTTACGAGGAACACGATTTGGTCGTGCCTGCCCGCACCGCCACCAAGCGCCGTCGCTACTCGCAGAACGATATTCGCAAGTTCCAGTTTATCCAGCACCTCACCCACGACCTCGGCGTAAACCTCGCTGGCGTGGATATCATCCTGGAGATGATGGATGAATTGAGCAAGCACGGCCTGGATTACAGCGAAGCGCTGCTCAGGAAGCAACCCAAAGATATATAATGGGCCGCCCTGCGGCTCCCACGGAGGAAACCAACATGGCCGCCAAAGTTAAGATTAACCTGCTCAAAGTAGGCCAGAACACCATTAAGGAGTTCGGCGACGATGATATGGCTACCACCTCTGGGGCGCTTACCTACTTCACCTTTCTCGCCCTTTTCCCGCTCATTATCCTTGTGATTACTATTGCTAGCTTTTTCATCGACTCGCCGCAAGGTAGGAAGGATGTTACTGACGCTATGACAAAAGCCTTCCCTGCTGCCGGATCCTCTAGCAATAGTACCACCCCTACTCCCACCGTTGTATCAGGCATCAGCTCATCTAAAGGTACCCCAGATACTACTATAAGCGGTGTTGTTAACAATGCAATAACTAGTGCCGTGGATAATCGTGGTGGGGCTACCACCTTCAGTCTGATTGGATTGATCTTCGCGGCCAGCGGTATCTTCGGCACCCTGTCCAACGCCTTGACCAAAGCCTGGGAGGTAAAGCCAACCAGCCAGAACTTCATCCTAAGTTATCTAACCAACATTGCAAGCTTGGGGGTAGCCGGTATACTGATTCTTGGTGTTAACATCGCCACAATAGTGCTAACCGCCATCTCTTCTGGCGTAAAGAGTATTAACTTTCTCGGCCTGGCCTTGCCACCGTGGGTCTTTTATCTGGTGAACATAGCCATATCGGTATTGGCGCTGTGGGGTGTATTCATCCTGATGTACAAATACCTGCCCAAAACCCACATCGAGTTCAAGGATGTCATCCTCGGCTCGCTGATTGGCGCAATTGGCTGGACGCTGCTCAAGGAACTGTTTGGCTTCTACCTTGCCCACTTCGGTCCCCAGGCATCCACCTATGGTAGCCTCAGCACCGTGGTTGCCATGCTCTTGTATATCTACTTTGCTTCGCTTGTGCTATTGCTAGGCGCGGAGTTCTGTTCCGAATATTCCAAGGTGCGTAAGAAGAACGAGGTGGCGGTAAAAGCGGGCGCGGCTACTGTCGACCAGCCCGCACCCGACCGGACCAAGGATCCCCGCTATGCTGTGCATCAGCGTCTCGCCAGCGAACTCGATGCGGTTAAGTCGCGGCAACAGGCTCGTGAGCAGACCGCAGCTGCGCCCGCCCAGGCGGCAATCGTCGGCGCGCCTACCCCGCTACCAACCCGCCCGCTCGAAGACCCGCTAACCCAGGTTGCGCCAGTGGTTGCCGCTGCCGCTGGCGCTGCAGTCGTTGTAGGGGTAGTCGCCAGTGTAGTTCAGGGCAAGAAGTAGGGGCGTACGTCACGTTCTTGCATAACCGACCAGGACGAACAACGGCTCACCCCAACCAGTTCTTGTATAGATTGAGCCAGGGCGAACAACGGTTCGCCTCTACACATCTTTAGTATTACCTCGGATAATTGGTATTACCCCAATGCCCATCGTATACCATAAGCCAAAAAGCCTCTCCCCAGCGGGGAAACCCCCTTGTGGGGTTCCCTGTGGGTAGGTTGGTGAGGGGAGAGCTTGCTATATACCAACTAGCGATGGTACCGCTATAGGTTGAGCCAGGGCGAACAACGGTTCGTCCCTACAGATCTTTGGTATTGGTCCTGGCTGTGCAAGGCAAAAGCAAACAGGTCGGCTAGTATGCCTGGCGGGGCATACTAGCCGACCTGTCTGTAGAGGAAGAGGAGAGGAGAGGAGAGGTAATGTCTTTAGTTGGTGGCAATCCAGCGCGGGCCGCGGCGTAGTCTGGTGAGGCGCACTGGAAGGCTGCTGGCGATGTTACTGGAGCGGTTCTGGTTGGTCGTGCTGGTTGGTTGGTCGGCGCAGATTGGGTAGCCAGCTCGGCCGGTGTTGGTGCGGCGGAAGTTGTTGTAGTAGGAGGAAAGTTCGGTTTCCGCATTATCGTTTAGTAGTTGGTCAATCATCTTGCCCATGGTCTCTGCTCCGTACAGCAAGCCTTTTTGCTTGCGCGTTGTTATGTCTTTCTTACAACGCAATAATACCAGCTATGCGCCTCGCCAAGTATAAAATTCTTTACACATGGTGTGTAAAGTTGTTTACATTAGAAGCGAACGGCATCAAAAAGCAGGAGCTTGCTACAATGCCCCTGCAGATTAATACCGATCAGCCGAGCAGAAGGTGTATTGTCGGTAGGGGCGCAGATTTGTCACGCCCTTCTGTTTTACTGGCTTTTCACTAGTAGCGGCGGGGCCGACCCTTACTGTTACCGAACATCAAGTCGGCGACGAATAGCACGATGGCTGCGCCGATGGTGGCGACCACCAGGCTACCGATCCAGCCCAGGTTCTGACTGACTCCCAGTTTGGAAAATATCCAGCCGCCCACATATGCGCCGACAATGCCGAGGATGATGTTGCCGAGGCAGCCGAAGCCGCGCCCACGTTGCAAGTTGCCTGCGATCAACCCCGCCAGCGCGCCGATGATGATCCAGCCCAACAGGTCGAGGTTGAAGTGAATGTTGCCAATGTCCAGACTTCCCATAGTATTCCTCCGTCAATCCTATTTTTGCCTTCGGTCTGCCAGTTTAGACCGTGTGATGCGGCAAAATGTTGCATGGACGCACACTGGTGCGTCCATGCAGTTAGAATATTTGTCCGTGTCCCATAATAACCGCCCGCCACCCACTCGCTGGTTGCCGCTGTAGCCAGCGACTAGCAACATCGCCAGTGCGCCCAGCGCAGGGCCGAGCAGACCAGCGCACGCGCCAAGGCCGAGGCCGGAACCGAGGCCAGGGATGAAGCCGATCACGAAGCCGCCGATCAACCCGCCCAGCCCGCCAATCACAGTGTTGACCAGGCAGCCGAGGGCGCGGCCATGCTGCAACTCGCCGAACAGATAACCGACCACCGCGCCGATGAAGATCCAAATCAGGAAATCAGCGCGAAAGCCAAAGCCAAAGTAGAACATAAATCGCTCCTTATACCAAATAGCTGCGGTGCTGGTGGATTTCAGTAGGAGCGAACCGTTGTTCGCCCTGGCCCATATTGCACCAAATAGCTGCGGTGATGGTGGATTTCAGTAGGGGCGAACCGTTGTTCGCCCTGGCCCATTTTGCACCAAATAGCCGAGGCGCTGGTGCATTTTTGTGGGAGCGAACACCAGTTCGCCCTGGCTCACTTTACACGTTCACCGAAGCTATGTGGTATCAACCTCAATCGTCACGGATGAGCTTCCCGGGCTTGCCTTGCTTATCGGGTTGGGGCCGCTGCATCCGCGCCTTGCCACAGGTGGGGCATCGCCACTTGCGCTGCTTGTGAAAACTGCGCTTCTGCTCGACCATCGGTACACGGCATCGAGGACAGGTCATTGTTACGACCTCAAGTTACATCTTAGAGGGGTCGCGCAACTCGGCCAACGCGCCCAGCAGCATATGGAAAGCAGCTGCACCGTTGCCCGCGAGATTCTCGCTCGCCTCCAGCATCACACCAGGCCCCAGTCGGTCAGCCATCGCCCCAAAGCTGGTTAGGATCTGGTTCGCTAGCTCACCGTCTTGCAGGCTGGCGGCGTTGCTGAACGCCTCGGAGTAGAGGCCCAGCGCTTTGCTGTTGTCGTCGGCTTGCTCCGCCGCTTGCGCCTGCGCCAGCGTATTGAGCGCCGCTTCACGGATCTCCGGCCCATGCTCGGCAATGGTGCGCTGCTGCAGCAGGCCCATGATGCCGATCATCCATTGCTGATGCTGCTGGTCTATCTGGCTGGCAAGGTGGTTTAGCTCATCGGGCGCAAAGCTCTGCAACAGGCCGACGAAGGCAGCCAGCGCCTCCTCTTTGTGTGCATCCTCCAACGCGACGTAGATGGCCGCCGCCTCGACCATTGAGTTGAGCGCAGCGGCGTGTTCCTCGTTGCTGGCTGCCTCGCGCCCCTCGATCAACTGCTGCTGGGCGCGGGTCAATAGCTCGGCCTTCACTTCGGGGCTGACTTCGACGGCGCTTTCCTCCCCTCCCTCACTGTCGCTCTGCTCCATCTGCTGCAAGAGGGTGACGAGCTGATCAAGCATCCCGCGATGCTGATCGTCCATCAGTTGGCTAGCGGTGTCAAATGGCTCCTCGCCCATGCCCTGGATGTAACTCACCAGACTGTTGAGCGCATCACCTGCCGCCTCGTCGCGCAGGCCGATGAACAGGTATGCCGCCTCAGTCAACGCGGCCAGTGCGGCGCTAGCATCGCCACCATTGATCAGCGACTGTCCAATCTGCAACTGCTGTGCCGCCCGCTGCCTGACCTGCTCCTGCTGCGCGGCATCGAACTCCTGTTCACCCTCTTCGCTGTTCTCATCCATTATAAGGCTTGCTCCTTCCTTAGATCATAGTCAGCAACTGCCTGGCAAAGCATCATCGAGCCGTACAGTTCGGGCTAATCATAACCTATGGGTGGGCTATCGTCAAGAAAAAAGATGGCCTGTTTCATGCTTGAGTAAGCGACAAACCCGCCGTTTCGCGGGCAAAACAAAGGCCAGCCGCTGGGCAAGCGGACCGGCCTCCGAAAGAAAGGAGCAGAGATATGCAGGCGCACAGCATAATCTCCGTAACTGCGTCGTAATAATATCACCTTTCGACTTGTGGTGTCAATAGTCACAACCTTACCATTACCTTACCAAATATAGGGTGTATACCTTACCGCAACCTTACCAAATCGCTATACACATACATAGTAGCTGATTAAGGGAGTAAAACCATGACCGAAGGCCCCGAGGCCCACCGCATTGCCCACAACATGAACGATGCCATGGCGGGCGCAAACCTGCGCGGCGTGGAGACGCGGCTGAAGAAGGCGCAGGCGTGGATGGCTGCCCACCCTGGCGTGCTTGACAATCGCCAGATCTACAACGTTTTCGCCCTGGGCAAGAACATCATCTTCCAGCTAAACGACGACCTCTGGTTCCGCAGCCACCCGCTTATGTGGGGAAAGTGGCAGCTCTTTCCCGCCGATGCCACCCTGCCCTACGACCCCAACGAACGGGTGCATATCTATACCGACCGCGCCCAGGCGGTGTTTCTGCGCGGGCAGGTGTTCGACATCGTGCAGGGCGATCCTTACGAGCAGGTGGAGGCGCTGCGGATCATCGGCCCCGACATCTGCGACGCGCCTTTTGACGAGGCGCTGTTTCGCGCTCGCCTACTTGACCCCCGCTTCGCCAACCAGGAGATTGCCCCGGTGCTGCTAATGCAGGAGGTGGCCGCCGGGCTGGGCAACTACTTCAAGAGCGACGTGCTGAACGCCTGCCAGATTAACCCCTGGCGGCTGGTGCGTACCCTCAGCCCAGCGGAGATAGACTGCCTTGCCACCCAGGTGCCGAAGCAGGCGCAGCGCAGCATCGAGTTGCGCGGCTTCACCATCCCTGCTGAATTGCATGAGCGTTTGCAGCGCGAAGCCGTAGCGGAGGGGCGCAGCTTCCGCCACCGC
>JANXYP010000261.1 GCA_025355955.1 Chloroflexota bacterium | reverse complement strand
GCGGTGTCCGCCGCACAAGGCCTAACCCTCACCCTGCAACCGCTCAATCATAGCGACAGTAGCAAGCTGGTCAGCGCCCTGCTGCGCGTCGAGGGGATGCCCGCTCGACTGCGCCAGTTGATCCTTACCCGCGCCGAGGGTGTCCCTTTCTATGTAGAGGAAGTGATCCGCAGCATGATTGACAGCGGAGCCATCTACCGTGATGGCGAGGTATGGAGGGCGCGGGACGATGCCGACAGCGTGGAAGTGCCACCCACGCTGGTTGGGGTGATCAGCGCCCGTGTCGATGCAGTCGATCCCGCCGCCCGCCACACCTTGCAGGTGGCCTCCGTGCTGGGCCGCCGCTTCCACGTCGATGCTCTGGCCGCGATGCTCGGCGAGACGGCCGATAGCGCCAACCTGCAAGCGACCCTCACCGCGTTGCATTACCGCGAGATGGTGCGGCCCGTAGGGGATGGCGAGTACAGCTTCAAGCACGTGCTCACCCAGCAGGTAGCCTACAGCACGCTGCTTCTTACCGAGCGCCGCCAGCATCATCATACGGCGGGGGATTACTACGCCCTCCAACCGCTGCCTCCCCAGCCCCGTGCGATCGCCGATGTGCGCCACCTGTTCGATGCCCACTACCATTACGTTCAGGCGCAGGATTATACTGCCGCCTACGCCCTCACCAACCGGGTCATTGTTCAGCATGAAGGCGATCTGCCGCTCACCTTTGACGATGCCCTGGATCGCTGGGGCGAGAACGCCGCCCGCCGCCCACTCTATCAGCCGCTTGTCAGCCACCTGTGGGGCAGTGATGCGGCGGATACCACGGGCAGGTTGGGCCACGCCAACGAACAACTTGGCGACCTGGCTGCTGCGCTAGAATGTTATCAGCTGGCGGTCAAGCTAGCGGAGGAGCATAACGATCTGGCCGCACAGTCCTCCTGGATTGGGCAGATTGGCATCACCAATCTGATGATGGGCAATACCCAGGCGGCGCTCGACTACTGTTACAGTGCCTGGAAGCTAGCAACCCAACTGGCCGACCTTCGCTTGCAGGCCCGCTGGCTGAATGCGATGGGTAACGCCCATCGGCTGCTGGGTGAGGCAAAACCAGCGATCAAGGATTATACTGCGGCGTTGGATATAAATCGGGAGATTGGCAGTAGGCGTGGTGAGGCGGTGCAGCTTGGCAACCTGGGGCTGGCCTATAGTGCGCTGGGACTGATCGACAGAGCAGCTGCTTACTATAGCCAGGGACTTACGGCCGCCAGAGAAATCGGCGATCGGCGCACCGAGGGGCTGCTACTGGGCAGTCTCGCGCTTGCTTATGCCGATTTGGATGATGATGAGCAGGCGATTGAATATTACAATCAGGCGATCACATTTGCCGAGCAGATGAAGGATCGCCACAGTGTCGCCACCTGGCTAGTCAACCTGAGTAGCACTTATGCGAAACAGGGAGAGTTCGAGGCTGCAATTGAGCGGCTGGGCCGGGCGCTAGCGCTCGCCGAAGAGATGGGTAGCCAAGGTCTGCAGGCTGAGGCGCTGGCTGGTCTGGGCTATGCTCATCACATGGCGGGCCGTATCACGGCGGCATTCGATTGCTATACACTGGCGCTCGACCTGGCAAAGGTGGTGGAGCAACCAGAGCTACTCGTCATCGCCCGCAGCGGCCTGGCCCGCGCCTGTGCCGCGCAGAGGGATACTGTCCGCGCTGCTTCCCTGCTCAACATCGAACTACCAGAGCAGCTACTCACCCGCAGCCAGCTAGCCACCTGCCATTACAATAATGCCTGTACCCTCGCCTTGCTGGGGCGATGTGCGGAGGCAGCGGCGGCCCTAGCCCATGCGACTGCGCTTAACGTTTGTTACCGCGAACAGACCGGACGGGAGCGCGATCTAGCTGGATGCCGGTCAGCTCATTATACCAAGTAGCGGTGATACCGCTATAGATTGAACCAGGGCGAACAACGGTTCGCCCCTACAGAGCTATAACACCTCCTCGGCCAATTGGTGTTATACCAATTAGCCCAGCAGATAGTACAAATTGGGCCAGGGCGAACCGTTGTTCGCCCCTACAGAAATTATAGCGGCACCACGGCTAATTGGTATTAGACTCTTCCCCTCCACTTTGTTATAATTATCATTGTGAAGCACATCACAAGACGAGCTGGGGGTGCAACAAATGCAACGCGACGAACTGTTTGATGATGAAGCCCACAATGAAGCGATTCTTGCGGCGCGCGGCGAGGACAAATGGGGAGCGCTGGCCGAGCGGCGTATCCAAGAAGCGATGGAGCGGGGCGAGTTCGACAATCTGCGTGGCACAGGTGAACGCCAGGGGCCAGACGAGTATAGCAACCCCTTCATCAAGGCCGAGATGCGGATGGCCTACAGTATGCTGCGCCACAACGGGATGCTGCCCGACTGGGCCACACTGGCGAACGAGATCGAGGCTGACCGCGAACGCCTCAGCCAGTTCGTCGAGCAGCACTTCGCCTGGCTAAATGCGCGGATGGCCGCCCTGCCCGATTTGCCAATCATCAAACTTCGCTCCGAGGTCGAGCGGCTCAAGGCGCAGCACAACCGCGCTACTCACAGCTACCGCGAAAGCCTCGCCAAGCTCAACATCAAGATTAACCAGCTCAACGCCATGGTGCCATCACCCAGCCTGGCCCAGCCAACCTACCTGGTCGAGGCCCGCCTCGAAGCCTGGCAGCAGCGCACCCCTGCCTACCTGGAATACTAGCGCATCGGCAAAAAGCCTCTCCCTTCCAGGGAGAAACCCCTTGTGGGTTCCCTGTGGGTGTTTGGTGAGGGTGAGTGTTGAAGCGCATCACTGCCCATCGCAGCAACTCCACCGGCCTAACGGCGGCCGCGGACTGCCTCATAGTGTGAGTGTTGAAGCGCACTACTGCCCATCGCAGCTACCTTATCGCAAGAGGACAACATCTTATGGACGAGCAACAGAACCCACTAGCCAACGAGCAGCCTGCCGCAGATACACCGCCACCCGCGCAGCAATTGGGAATGTCGCGGGGCGCGCTTATCTTCGTTATCGTGCTGGTGGCGATCGCGGTGATCTTTTCGTTCATCTTCGCGGGGGCGTTCGGGCTATATGGCGGGCCGGGCGGTTTATCGCTTCATTTCCGCAGGCGGGCGTTGAGCGCATCGAAATGGCGCTGTTCGCTGCTGACTAGCTTCTGCAACTCCTGAAACTGCCCCTGGAAGTCGCGCATCATCTCCTGCATCTGGCTAGCATCCTCAGCCCAGCCTTCGAGGATTTCGCGCCGCTCCTCGCCCCCTTCTTCGAGCAACCCGCTCAGTCGCCGCCGCATCCAGTCACGTACTTCAAGCGGTGCGGTGTTCGATTCAAGCAGACTGGCAAGCGCCTCGGCCACCCCACTACGGAACCAATCCTGCAGCAGCATGGTGTCCAGCGCCTCTTGCAGGGTCGGCTCCTTCGCCGCTGGCGTTGGCCGCCGCCCCTCACCACCTTGCGTCGGGCGACCACCATCCTGCCCCCGATTGCCGCCTGGGCGGTTTTCTTGATTGTTCTTTGGCATAATCCCCCTCATCCCAACCCTCCCCATTTGGGGAGGAGCAGAGCGAACAACGGTTCGCCCCTACGATTGTCCTGTGCCTGGGCGAACAACGGTTCGCCCCTACGATTGTCCTGTGCCTGGGCGAACAACGGTTCGCCCCTACGATTAGCTCGCGCCAGAGCGAACAACGGTTCGCCCCTACGATTGTCCTGTGCCTGGGCGAACAACGGTTCGCCCCTACTGAACTTCCAAATCAAAACTCAAAACTCATCACTGCCGTTCCCACACTCCGGCGGTTCGGGCCATGGCCTCATACGCTTCGGGCAGATCGCGCAGGCGCAGGATTTTGCCTTCCTTACTGGTGAAGGCATGGATGGTGTGACCGCTGGCAAGGCGCACGCCGGTGTTGGCGTTGATAATCTCGTATTCGATACGCACGCGCACCTTGCCCATCTCACCGACCCAGCAGCGGATAGTCAGCAGATCATCGTAATCGGCTGGCGCGTAGTAGTTGCAGTGGCATTCGGTAGCGGGTAGGAACAGCCCCTGCTCCTCCACCTCGCGGTAGGCGCGGCCCGCGAACTGGCGGAACATCTCGGTGCGCCCCACCTCGAACCAGACGAAGTAGTTGGCCTGATAAACCCGCCCCATCCGATCGGTCTCGGCATAGCGAACGCGGATCTGGGTTTCGGCGACTGGCGGGTGTGGCTGCTGTTCCATCCAATATCCTCTCTTTGTCCTATTGCGTTGGTTTGGCTTTCTCCACCACCGCCACAATCTCGTCAAGCACCTGACCCACTTCGGGATCCAGGTTATCAACAGGTACGAACTCGGCAAGGCGGTGAAAGTTACTCTTGTTCATCTCGTTATAGGCTTGCACATCGCGCTGGGCGAGGTTTTGATAGAACTCCTTGAACAGCGGTATCAACACCTCATCGGAGGCTTTGATCTCTGGCGACCAGGGTGAGCCGCGTCCAACGATGCGTAGCGCGTTTTCAAAGTTACCTATAGTCTGCGCCATTATCTCTTGCCACAGAGTGGCAGATGCGACATCACCATCGCCACCGCCGCGATCGTAAGCCCAGGCCAATAGGGTTTGCGGTTGGCAAAGATAATTCTCAATCTCGCATCGCTGCCACGAATGGGCGCGGAGAGTGGGATTGTTCTGCACTGTGGCTGGTTCTACGCGGTCGAACAAGGCATAACCGACCATGTCGCTTTTGGCATGGTGCAATCCGTAGAAGTGTTCGCGGGCCTTGCTCGGCACATTGGTGTTCAGATAGTAGGCGAACGGCTCGGCCAGCGCATCTAGTGCCGCAGACTTGTTCAGCTTGTGGGCAAATGAACGCAGTATCGCCAAGTCGGTAGAGCCTTCGAGGTACAACACCCAACCGCGTTGCTCGGCGCTATAGTAATCGGTGGGGCGGATACTGTCAAGCGCCTTACGTAGTTGAGCGCGGCTACGCCTATCGGTGCGATGCGGTTTGCTACCGACGAAGGAGATGACCACATCGCGTTCGCCTGCTTCATCGAGTATAACCTCGGAGTGGCTGGCGGCGATGATTTGGCTGCCATACTCCTGCGCCGTGTGGCTGAGTAGGTTGTAAATGTCGCGCTGGCGCAGGATTTCGAGATGCGCGTCGGGTTCATCCAGCAGCAGCACTGCGCCACGATTTGCTTCCAGATAAGCAACAAGCAAGAGAACCTGGAGTAGCCCCTGCCCTGCCGAAGTTATATCGAGGTGGGGTTTGTTGGGGCGGGGTTTGGTTAGATTAAGGTAAGTCATCCGAATCTCGCCACGGTCAGAGATGTACATGGGTGGGTCGAGAGCAATCCCGAACAATTGCGCTATCCGTTCGCGTACCAGTGTCCAGCGAGCAGGGTCTTCACTGGCAAGGCGATAGCAGACATTGCGAATCACATCCGCCGCCCGCCCTTCGCTAAGGCGCGTGTTGATGGTGCCAACTTCAAAGCGCGGTTCATTAGGGTCGATGCCGGAGATCGAGGGCAGAAAAGCCGCCCGCACTGCATAAGCCTGCTCCGGCACTGCGAGTATGCTACCACCGGGCCGCCGCAGAGGACGGCAGTCCAGCGACTCCTCGTTCGCCAGCGTAAACTCGAACCCACATTCCCAGTTTTCATTGACGGATTCGCCGCTGACAATCAATTCTATCTTCGGGTTGCGTTTCAGACTAAAGTCGGGCCAGAGCGCGTCAAGGGTGGTGGTGGGGATAGAGTAGATACTATAGCGGTTTATCGCCACGCTACTCCGGCGCGAGTTTCGCGCCCCGTTCACAAGATCGCTCCACCGCCGCAGGCCAACGTTCCACAGGGCAAGCGCCTGCAAGGCGGTGGTCTTGCCCGAATTGTTTGGGCCAATAAACACCACCGGATTGCCTAGCTCGATCTCCACGTCGTCAAATAGCTTGAAGTTGCGGATTGCCAGTTTGGTCAGCATTGCCTCTCCACCAACTATGTAGGGGCGAACCGTTGTTCGCCCCTAATCTATCCCAAAGCTGGTTGCGCCAGCTTGATGTAGCGGCCCACGCTGGTGCGGTTGCGGGCATCGGGGGCGAGGCCCAGCAGGATCAGCAGTTCGTCGGTGTCGGAACCCGTCTTGGCCTTCTCCACCGCGTAGGTATCACGCAGCGTCTGCGGGGTTGCGTCTTTCTTGATGTCCGCATCGGTGGCGACGCGGGCGACCAGTTTGTTGACCGACTGGGGCATCATCTCGAACAGATGGATGCGTGGCTGATACTCGGCCATGTATTGCTTGAAGTCTTCGCCAAACTCAGCATCACCCGCCAGCTTGCGCTCCTTGCCAGAGCGACGTGGTTCGTCGTAGAAGACGTAGAGGATCGGCTGCTTTGGGTTGCTCATGTCAATATGGTCGGGCTTGAGGCTGAGTAGTTCGCCGCGGGTCAGCCCCAGGCGTAGCATACAGTAGACCATCAGATAGGTACGCAGGCTCTCCTCACGGGCCATAGTCAGGATCGCGTCCTGCTCGTTAGTGAATAGCGGCTGCGGGGTTTTCAGCGGGATATAGTCGGGGTAGAAGTTAGCGGAGGGGTCATAAGTCAGCACGCGGGCGCTCTTGATCAGGAAGCGGAACAGGCCGCCGATGCTGGTCAGACGACGCTTACGGGTACTCTTGTTGGTGCTGGTAGAGAGAAAGTTGGCGACTTCGGTGGGGGTGATCTTGTCTATAATCTTGGGGCCAACGTAATCCTGGAACAGGGCCAGGTCGTACATATAGCTGGCGATCGTGTTATAGGGGCGATGGTCCTGCTCGAGCTGGCGCTTGTACCACCAGCGGGCCACCTCCAGGCTGCTGTCGTTGGTCAGCGCAGGGATGTCGGCTACCGGGCGGAGCGTCTCCCCCTTGGGGCCGATGGTGAATAGTTCGGGCTGAAAATCCTGGGCGGTCACGGGTCGCTGCGGGATGGGGCTGCGCCCCTCCAGCGCCGAGGTATCCGGGGCGGGGCCGGGCGGCGGTGCACCAGCAGCGGTGCGTCGCAAGCGCACCGGGCGCGGTGTTTCGGTTTGAGCTTCAGGCGTATTCATGGTTATGTCTACCTCCTTACGCCTATTGTACCTCAACTTTAGGGATATGTCAAGACTTTTGCGAACAAATTAGCGGATTATCTTTGCGAGTTTTGGCAAAAACTGGCCCTTGCGTTGCTATCTACCATTTTGGTACAATTCAATGTGAAGCAATGCACAAACCAGCAATCAGCAGTGCAATCAGCAGGGAGGCAAGATGGCAAACGCACACATTGAGCAAGCAGCAGGGCAAGGCCAGACCGAGAGTATTGGCGGGTTCGACAGCTTCGGCAAGGAAGGCGCGACCTGGGTGCCAGCCGGTTTCGAGTACAACGGTAAGTTCGTGGGCTACACCGACGACAACGCGGTGGTCGAGGGTACACCCGACCGACTGGTGATGACCGTCAACCCGTATAGCCACAAGAACGACATTGTGCAGGTGCTGGACAACGCCAAGCAGATGCTGTTCACCGACCAGCCAGTATCCGTGCCAGAGGGCGGCACCATCAGCTTCGAGTACGACCTGGCCGCCACTGGTTATAATACCATCCCCGGCGAGTTGCGCGACGGATTCGCTTCGTTCAATGCGCTCGACTTCGAGAACGGCATCGCGCTCGACTGGTTCACCAGCAACGACCGCCTGTGCGCCGTCTACGCCCGCATCCCTTTCCCCCAGATGCCCACCATGAAGTACGATCTGGAGAAGCGCGCCAAGCCGATAGTCAGTTTCCTGCTGGGCCGCCGCTATTTCTACATGGACCACATCCGCACCGACCGCTGGCGCAATCCGATGTACGCCAGATACAAGCGCTGGGAATGGAAGATGAAAGAGAAGTATTACTTCGCCTTCTTTCAGGAGATTCCCACCCCAACCTTCCCCAGCCAGCAGCACACCTACAAGATCGTCTACGACCAGGGCCACAACCGCGCCGAGTGGTGGATTGACAACCGCAAGGTCTACGAGGCGGAGAACATTAAGCACAAGGTCAAGCAATTCACCCTCGCCTACGGACTTATGACCGAGCGCAACCTGGGCAAGACTGCCAGCATCTCCTGCCACGGCCAGGGGATGCAAGGGGAGTGGAGCGCGGTGCGAGTGACAACCATGCCAGCTACGCCAAATGTTGAATTATAAATGTTGAATGTTGAATGGAGAATTGGTTAGGGGTAAGGGTTCACCCGATAGCTGAGGCAAGCGAGGTGATTATGCAGGGCAACAGCGACGGCCCGCTAGCTGGGCTGGATAAGCACGAGTTCATCAACCTGGTCACCTACCGTAAGAGCGGTGCGGAGGTGCCGACTCCGGTCTGGTTCAAGGTGGTGGGCGACCACATCTATGTGCAGACTTTCAACGGCGCGGGCAAGGTCAAGCGCATCGCCCACACTCCTCATGTAACCATCTGGCCCAGCGACGCACGTGGTGGCCCGCTAGGGCCGCGCTTCGAGGCGACCGCTCGCGTCCTAACCGACTCAGCGGAGCAGGATGTCGCCGAGGCTATTATACAAGGGAAGTACGGCAATAAGCGCACTATCTTTTATCAGCAAATCGGTCTGGATCGGTCACATAGAACTTATCTGGAGATAACGCCTAACATCAGTTGATCGTAATAGCAACCCAACAAAATGGTTATACCTGTAGCCTTCAACATCGCAGTTTTTGTGTGCTTTGGACTTGCCTACGGGTGGGTGCTGCACACTGCTTGTGCAGCGGGCGTTTATCGCGTGACAGGGGGACGCTTTCTCGATAGCTATGTGCTGGTCTGGCTAATCGGCTTGTTCTCTGGAATCACCTTCATACCTGCTTTGTACCTGGGCCTGGGCTTTCACGAGTTTGGCGACAGTGCGGCGGGAAAGCAACTAACCCGCCGCCTAAAATGGCTGGCTGGCGGCCAGATCGCTTATGTTTGCTTCTATGCTCTGCTTGTCTTGGCGACGGTACATCAACGCTAGCCTCCGCGGGTCGATGTAGTAAATTGGGCCAGGGCGAACAACGGTTCGCCCCTACAGAAATACTCATCTCCTCGGTTATCCGGTATATATTTAATCAGGCCAGATGCTGCTGTGGGCCTTGATCCACAGCCAGAAGCGGCGTAGTGGTGAGCGCGAGGCGAGTAGCGCTTGCTCGATGGCCGTGTCGGTAAGCGGACCATTGCGGGCGGCGTAGGCGGCCAGCAGGTAGAGTATATCGGCTTCGGAATAGTCGGCACGGGCCAGCATCGGGGCGAGGCGGGCGAGGGTTGGCGAGGTGCCAGCCAGGTAGTCACCCGCCAGTAGCTTGCCGGTGGTACTGGCGCTGTCATCAGCCTGGATTAGCGCCTGACTACTGAGCGCCCCGCTGCTAAGGCGACTGAGCAGCACCAGGCTGCCAGGGTCGAGCCGCTGCGCGATGCTGAGGTCAGCAAGGTGGCGGTCAGCCACGCTGTCGAGGCGGGCCAACGCGGCCCGCTCCTGCTGGTCGAGCGAGCGGGGAAGGTTGGATGGAGGTTGATTGGGTAGTTGGCGCATAGTGATTGCAGATTGTAGATGGTAGATGGTAGATTGTAGAGAGTGGTTGTATGAGGTGGATGGTATGGCCCTGGCTGCCCCTCATAACTCCCATGTATGATACGCTGGTCGGCACCGCTTCGTTGCGCCACTTCAACAAGGTGCGCGTCGCGTTCTTGCATAACAAACCAGTGCAAAACACGGTTCGCCCCTACCAAACAATTCCTATGCAAGAACGTAACTTACAACCACCTCAACATTTCGCATTGTCGCCAGCAGCAGTATAGCATATAATAACGGTGCAGAAAAGTGCAAGGCATCTACATTCGTAGGGGCGAACCGTTATTCGCCCCCGGTGCGTGAGGGAAAGCATAATGAGCGGACTGCGGCAACGTCCCGTCAGGTTGATACTGCTTTTGGTGGTGACGTTGGCGCTGTCCGCTTGCAACAGTCCGCGCCCGCAACCAACCCCAATACCGACACAAATCGGCCAGGCAACCCCTACACCGGGCGATCTGCCAACCTTCGCTCCACTGGTTACGGCCACAGCGCGGCTGATCAGCGGCCCAGCCACTATGCTGCCCGCAACTGCCACTCCGCCACCAATCCCTACCACAGCCCCCGCCATCACCGCCACGTCAGTGCGGATTGCTCCTACCGTCACCCCGCCCCCACCAACGCGCCCACCCGCTACCGCAACTTCATTGCCGCCGACCAGCAAGCCGCTGCCAGCGACGGCTACGCCACTGCCGCCAGCGACGAACACGCCAGTGCCGCCAGCGACGAATACGCCAGTGCCATCGACCGATACACCGATCATCATTACCGACACGCCGATAGAGCCAACCAGAACGCCGCTGCCCAGCGCCACCCCCATGCCGGAGTTCAGCGGGCTGATCACAGGCCAGCGCAACGATACTAATCTCTATCAGGCAAACGCGGACGGCAGCAATTTGAAAGTGATCGCCGATGTGGCCGACCCGCTGAACAGCCTGGCCCCACAGTTCCCGCGTTGGTCGCCCGACGGCAGCAGCATCGTATTTCTGGCAAAAATCAGGGATGGCAGCACCGGCATCTACCTAATCAAGCGCGATGGCACCGGCCTGCGCCAGATCGTAAGTGACCAGCGCCCTGAATTGCAGCGGGGGCCGGGCGGCGTGGCGTTGGGCTGGCCGGTCTGGAGTCCCGATGGCAACCAGGTCGCCTTCACCGCCAGCTATATCAATGGCGACAGCCTGGTGGCCGCGCTCAATCTCACTCGCAACACCATTCGCCTGGTCGCAGCATGGAAGCCAAACAGCAGCGAAGACTATGCGCCAGTGGCTGAGGAGTGGTCACCGGATGGCAGCCTGATGGCGCTGGAGATGCGTAGCAGGCGGCTGACAATTGTGCGGGCGCGCGATGGTGGCGGCGATACCACCTTCGGCAGCGGTTGGGTGGGCGGCTGGGGGCCGGATGGTCGCATCTACTTCAGCCAGCTCCAGGATGGCAAGTCGCGCTGGCAATCGCTGGTCTACAGTGCCGACAGCGGCGGCAATAGCGAGCCTTTCGCCAAAGGCACGCTGACCGGCTGGCTGCCAAGATGGTCTTCCGACGGTAAGCACATCTACGCCTCGCATGGCGCAACCGGCCCATACGTGGTTGCCGATGCCGATGGCAGCCACATCCGCCGCTTCGATACGGCAGGTCTATGGGATGTAGACTGGCGATAATGCCCGCAAAGTAATTCAACCCCTCCCCAAAGGGGGAGGCTGGGAGGGGGAGTACAGCACCTTAGAACTTATCTGAAAAGGGCGAACAACGGTTCGCCCCTACGAACAAGACGGTTTTTCGGATAAGCTCATAGTATTACAGAATCACTTGCTGGACAACATAGCGTAGTTACGATTGGCTT
>JANXYP010000256.1 GCA_025355955.1 Chloroflexota bacterium | reverse complement strand
CGGGTATGTGTCACATTCTTGCAGAACAAGCATTCAGTAGGGGCGAACCGTTGTTCGCCCTGGTCGGGTATGCAAGAACGTGACGCGCACCCCTCTGATTGGCTTGACAGATTGCAGCAGGTAGGCGATAATAAGCGCCGCAAGCTGTAACTTGCAACACCAAATTGGAGAATGTCTGAATCACGGCCCTGCCATCCATAGAAGTGAAGAGGTGAACAACGGTTCGTTTGATTCAGCCACATTATCAGCACGGAACAAAGCAGAACTACCAGGCGGCGGGCCATCGTCGCTAGTGAGGAGTCACGGTGCAGAGCAATAGCAGGATGTCACAGCCGCTGCTGCAAGGTGGGCGAGTGGTCAGTTTGTTGTTGGTGTTCGCCCTCGTCCTATCGGGTTGCGATCTATTCGGCGGTAGCAACCAGCCGAATACCGGCACAAACAATCAGACCAATGTCGCCCAGAACACACCGGGCCGCAGCAATCCAACCATGTCTGGCAGCCCAGCTACGCCCGCGTCCGGCAGCCCAGCTACGCCCGCGACCACGGGTAATAGCGCCAACCCCACCACCGGCAGTGGCGGCATCACTGCCGCCACTAACACTAGTGCGCCGCCCACAGACACCCCCGCCGCCACCATCAGCGTGAAGGTGAACAACGCCTGGGATGGCTCGGCAGTGGTGGGTGCGACGGTTGCGGTGCAGCAGCCTAGCGGCCCGCTCTCAGGCGCGACCGACGGTAGCGGTGGTTACAGTTTCGACAAGCTGGATGCCGCTGCCAGTGTTACGGTCAGCGCCGACGGCTATGCCGCTGCCCAGAACGTCAAACTCAACCCCGGGGCGAACACGGTCAGCCTCATCCCGAACACCATTCACGGCAAGGTTACGGACGCGACCAGCGGCAAGCCGCTAGCGAACGTGTTGGTACGCGCCTACCCCAGCGATGCCGTGCCTGATCCTGCGCCAGTGCAGGCCACACCTACTGTAACCAGCTCATACAACTACGGCGGCAAACCGTTCGCTGCCCCAGCGATGTCTGCTATCGCGGACACAACTCCAACTAATACGATAGTGACTACCTCCACTACCGATCTCGGCTATGTGCGCGTGTTTGGCACCGACACCGATGGCCTATGGCTGGCCGCCTCGCCTAAGCACGGCGCGGACCACGTGCGGCTGCTGCCCGAAGGCACCATCCTGAAGGTCACTGGCGCAGACATTCCCGACACTGACTCTGCCTGGGTGCCGGTGCAGACCACCGACGCGAAGGCCGACAGCGGTTACGCCGCCCGCATCTACGTGGCACCCAGCGCCGCGCCCGGTGCGCCAACCTTCACCCCACCGCCGCCACCGCCGCCCTCGCCTACTCCCACCCCGCCGCCGCCTGCCACCCTCTTGCAACAGCCGATTACTACCAGCAACCTGATCACCTTTACCGATGCCAACGGCAACTACATCCTGCGCGACCTACCACCCAACTCGGTGCTGCACTTCAAGGATTCTGGTTACGAGCTGACCAAAGTCCCGACTCAGCACGAGATGGTCAAGGATGTGGCGCTCAAGCAGTTCCACGTCCATGCCCTGTACTACACTGCAGAATGGGCGGCTAGTTCCGACCTGCTGAACAACAGCTTGAAGTTCGTTGACAGCAAAGATGTCAACGCCATCGTGCTGAACATCCAGGACAACGGCAGCATCGCGCTGGTATACACCAGCAGTATCCCGCTGGCGAAGGAAGTGGGTCACGCCGCCTACTTCGACGACCTGCCTGCCTTCGTCAAGATGTTGCAGCAGCAACACCACCTCTACGTTATCGCCCGCATCGTCTGCTTCGTGGAGCCAGGGTTGGTCAACAACCGCCCCGACCTGGCGGTGAAGAGCAGCGCCACTGGCAAGCCAATTGTCGGAGGTCTCGGCCAGGAGTGGCTCGATCCCACCAACCCGGACTCGGTAAAACATATTCTCAGCATCATCGACGAGGTCAAGAGCATGGGCTTCGACGAGGTGCAAATGGACTATATGCGCTTCCTCTCCGACACCTCGGCCAGCCAGGGCGACCCCATCTTCAAGGCGGGCAATGGCAACAATATGCCCTGGCAGACTAAGGCGCAGTACGTAGAGAGCTTCCTGAGCAAGGCTTACGAGCTAACTCGCTATACCGACACCTTCCTCGATGGCGATGTGTTCGGCTACATCCTGTGGCCCGATCAGCCCGAAGGCCCGATCAACCGCAACATCGGCCAGATATGGGAGTATGTCATCAGCCACCTCGACTATGTTTCACCCATGATCTACCCGTCGCACTTTAGCCCCGGCGAACAGGGCTTCTCGCTGCCCAACGACCACCCCTACGAGATCATTCACCAGAGCGGTGTGTACGCGATGCAGCGACTGACGAAAACCGGCGACAATCCCGCCAAGTATCGGCCCTGGCTGCAATACTTCACCATGAACGGCAACCTCACCTATACTGGCGACGTTGTCCGCCTGGAAACCAAAGCTGCCGCCGACACCGGCACCTGGGGCTGGATGATGTGGGATGCCTCCAACAACTATGTGTATCCCAACGCGTTCGACCCCAAGAAGTAAACTCTGAGTTTTGAGTTTTGAGTTTTGAGTTTTGAGTTGATGTTGGCAGCGACGAGTATCCAACCAGCACACCGTCTTAACTCAAAACTCAAAACTGATAACTCAAAACTCCCCGAAGGGGGAAGGCGATGCCCCGACCAAGCTGGATATATGAAGACGAGCAAAAACCGGAGGGGCCGCACATCCTTGCCTACCTGATCCTGGCAATTGGCGCGTTGATAGGCATTGGCTACTACCAGTTTATCCCCGAACACTTCACCAGTGGTCATATCAGCGATGCCTACAGCGGCCAGCCCATCGTCGGCGTGGCGCTAAGGGCGGATACCAACCAGACGATTACCGACACCAACCCCATCCCCTTTCTGCGTCATACCACCACTCTGACCGCTACCACCGACGCACAGGGCGCGTACACCTTCCGCAACCTGCCCAGCGATGCCCACATCATCATTGACGTGGATGGCTACATCAGCCAGACTATCCCAATCGCCAGCGTAACCGGGGCCAAACCTTTCGACCGCCTGCTGCGGCCAACCTCGTTGCGCGGCACGGTGGTCGATGCCAGCAGCGGTCAGCCGGTGTCGTCCGCCTTCATCTTCGTCGGCACGGAGGAGCAGTGGGCAGCGACCCGCAGCGTCGAGACGCTCACCACTGGTTCGCTGATCAGCAGCGTTACCGGCAAGAGTGGCGCGATCAACCTGCCGCTCGGCGACCTCGACCCCACCCGCACGATGCTGGTCAAAGCCCCCGGCTACCAGGTGATGACTACCACCTTCGCCGCCACCTCCACCCTGATGGTCAAGCTAAACCCTTTCCAGGCCAAAGCAATCTATGTGCGTGCTGATACGGTCAACACTCCAGTTAACTTCGCTGCGCTCTTGAATTTGGCGGATAAGACTAGCATCAATGCTTTCGTCATCGAGGTGAAGGGTGATGCTGGTTACGTGCTGTACGATAGTCGCTTGCCCGCCGTGCAGCAGGATAATGCCATGGGTCATGGCGGCATCGGCGACCTCGACAGCGTACTGACGACACTGAAGCAGCACCACCTCTACGCCATCGCCCGCATGGTCACGTTCTGGGACGATCCCGCCACCGCCGCCCACCCTGATTGGGCAATCCACAGCGCCGCGCATGGAGGCATCTGGAGCGACCCCAACGGCGACCACTGGCTGGACCCCTACAACCCGGCGGCGGTGGACTACAACCTGAGCATCGCCAAAGAGCTAGTCAGTCGCGGCTTCGATGAGGTGCAGTTCGACGATGTAGGTTTCCCCACCGTGGGTTCACTCAGCGATACAGCCTTCCCATTGGCGAATGGCCGTGACCCCAGCGCGGCGGTACAGGACTTCCTGCTGCGCGCCCAGGCAGCCCTCGCGCCGCTGGGGGGGATGGTGGCGGCCACCACTTACGGCCTAACCCCGGCCAGTAAAGGTGACGGCGGCGGCGGTCTCGACTTTGGCCTGATGGCACAATACGCCGACTATCTCTGCCCCACCCTGTATCCCTCATCGTTTGGCAAAGGCTTCCTCGGCTTCGACGTGCCTGATCAGCATCCCGCCGACATCGTTGGCTATGTGCTGAAGAAAGGCGCACCCCGCCTGCTCGATGCCCATGCTAAAATGCGCCCCTGGCTGCAAGCCTTCACCTCCAACAACGTTCCTTACGGCCCCGACCTGATCAAGGCGGAAACTGACACCGCCGCCAGCTACGCCACCTCCGGCTGGATGCTGTGGAATTACAACAACCAGTATGACCCAGCGGCATTGGGAACGAAGTTAATATGAACTATAGCGATATTGAACTGGCCGGGATGCAGGCCGACGCGCTATACGTCCACGATGCAAGCGGCAGGTTGCTGCGCGTCAATGAGCCTGACCCCGACGGCCCTGCGCCACGCTTCTTCCTGTCCCGCACCACGGCAGGCAACCTCTGGCGTACTCGCTTCGACCTTCCTGCTAGTCTCGTCACCGCGCTTGAGCGACTGGCCGCTGATGAGCGACTTGCTGGCGACCTACGCGAACCGCCCTATCACATAGCAGAGTATAGAGAACTGCTCGAGCAACACGCGCCGATCAGTAAGGTCTATGCCGGCCCGTCCTACTATCTGCCGGAACTCAATGCCCCATCAGGCACGGTTATGATCACGGCGGAGAACGTGAGCTTGCTGCAAGCCCATTTCCCCTACACGCTGAGTCATCTAACCGAGCATCAGCCAGTGGTAGTGATGGTTGCCGATGGAGTTGCAATAGCGACTTGCTCCTCTGCACGAATCACCGCGCAGGCAGCCGAAGCCGGGGTACACACAATGGAGAGCTATCGCAGGCGTGGTTATGCTGCCGGAACGGTGAGCGGCTGGGCGGCTGCCCTGCGTGCGACTGGCAGGCTGCCGCTCTACAGCACGTGGTGGGAGAACATCGCGTCGCAGGCAGTAGCGATGAAACTGGGGGCAGTGCAATACGGGGTGTGGTTCAGCATTACGTGACCAGCTAGAGCAACGACCGATTCTTCAGCACCACTCCATGATTGCCCTCCCATTGCTGCACGTAGTAGACGTGTTGCAGGTAGCGGGAGTGCGCGACAGTGACGCGGTCGTTGAGGCGCAGCGACTCGTATACGGGCTTATCCACGCGAAAGCGTAGGATGGTGGGGAGGGTAAGGCGCTCGTTGCGGGCGAATATCTGCTTGGGGTCGTCCTCAGCAGCGGCGGGAGCAGGAATGTCGGGGTCGTCGGGGGTGGGATTCGCGCCAAAGACCATGCGGGTGTTATCGTTTTTCAGTGCCTTGCTTTGCGACATCGGGATATAGCGCATCACTGGCGCAGGCTCGACCTGGGCATCAGTGTCCACCACCAGCCAATACGCGCCACCACCGCGCTGCTGACGGTAGCTATGATCCACGATCAGGCCGTTGGTAAGCTGCATCGGGGTAGCGAGGTCGCGCGCCCCTTTGGTGATGGCAACCGCAAAGAATGCAAGGCCCGCGAACAGCATCAGGTTGAGCAAGCCACAGAACAGCGCAGTAATGCCATCATGTTCGTTGACAATCAGATTGATCAGGCCGGTGAAACTGAGGATAGCCAGAAAACCAGTCACCGCTACCAGCAGCAAGCTAGCACAGATTGTTGCCCACACTGGGGCCGCGTAGTTGACCTGCACCGGCTGCCCTTCATTCTCCATCGCCGCCATTGTCACTCTCCTTCTTTTCAGCACGGATAATCATGCGCCCTGATGCTCCTTATTATAAGTCATATACGTCGCATAGGGCAAATTGGTTCATTTAGCCACACCAAAAGTACCTCTTGCCAAAGTCATAGGTAAGCCCTATAATATGCCTCATCACGCAGGAGGTGGAGGCAATTGGCGGACTTCAACGTAGGCATCGCCCTCTCGGCGGTGATTGGCCTGATCACTGGTGCGATGCTGGTTTTCTATCTGATTGCCGACAGCGCACACCGCGTGCGCCTGTTCGGGCTGATCGCGATTATCTTTGCCACCCTCGGCATTCTGACCCTGATCCTCGCCATCGACGCGGCTGGCAGCGCGGTAGCAAACGCCATCGTCGGGCTGATTAGCTTGCTGCTGTCGGCCTTCCTCGGCTATGCGGTGACTACTTACTTTCTGCTGGGTCGCCCCGAACGGGAGCGCAGCATCATTCCCGATTTGCGCCAGGCCACGCTAAAGCTGAACAGTAGCAGTAGCAGCAGCCCCCCGCGCACGGCGATCATTTACTATGCCAACTGTGAGCCGGATAGCTACAGCAGCCTACCTTATAACTACACCTACGAGCATCTGCAAGCGCATGGCATGGCCGCGCCGCCCCCGCTGATCCGCCCATTCACCATGCGCCGCGCCCGCCAGCGCTACGCCAAACTGGGGCATAGCCCTCAGCGGCGCATCCACACCCGCATTGCTCAGAAGTTGCGCGACAAGCTAGGTAAGCGTTACCGCGTCTACATCGCCTTTAGCGACAACCACCCTTTCCTCGACGAGATGGCAGCTGGCGCGGTGCTGGATGGTGCGCGGCGGCTGATTGTCGCCCGACCCGCGCTTGATGCCGCACTGAATGGTAGCGCCACCTCCTCTCTGCTGCAAGGCTTGCATATGGAGCGGCTGGGGGTGGAAGTGCGCGACGCGCCCGCGCTGCACGACTCCGATGCCCTGGTGCGGCTATATCTGCGTCGCGTTAGCACAAGCGTCGGTGAAGCCCGCGACGAGGTCGGTGTCTTGCTGCTTGGGCAGCGCCACGACCACGGCGAGAGCAAAGGCGAGGCCGCCTTCCGTGAACGATTGACTGCCGCACTGGTGCGGAGTGGGATTGCCTCCCCGCGCATCGCCAGTATCAGCCAGCCAAACGCCGCCAGTCTGGGCAGCGCCTTCAGCCAACTTCAGGCGGCGGGGGCGAAGCAGATCCTGTCGATGCCGTTGACCTATAGCGCCGATAGCGTGATCTTGCTCACTGATCTGCCCCTGTTGCTGGAACACGCTCACACCCAGCACGCCCCCGCCACTCGCCTTACCACCTTCGGCGGTTGGAACGACGACGATGCCTTGATTGACGCAATCGCCGATAGGGTGCGGGCGGTGGCGTAGTCGAGTTGCAAGTTGAAAGTTGAAGGTTGAAAGAGGTAACATTGCTAAAGGGCGTAGATAATGGCAGATGGGCGATCGGTGCGGCGGCATTTGCACTGCTGCTGCTGGCAATAGTGACGATGCTTGGCAGCGAACAGCCTGCCACGTCTGTTTCAGCGGCCAGCCCGGCAATAACGGCAAGCGGAGCATCGGTCGGTGCGTCTACCCCATTGGCGGGCGTTAGCTCCATACCAACGCTGCTCTCGCCCGCCGATGGCACCCGGCCCGCCAGCCTGGATACGCCAGTTACCTTCGCCTGGCAGCCGATCAGCGACCCCAGCGCCAGCTATAACCTGGAGTTTCAGTATTCCCACGACGGCAACACCTGGTTCAAGCCGGAGATCGTATATGGTATCATCGGCACCAACTACCAGCGTCGCAATCGCTTTCTGGAGTACAGCTACGCCCGCTGGCGGGTATGGGCCACCACCTACAGCGGTGACAGCGCCAGGAGCGATTGGCGGCAATTGCCCCTGCCGCCTCTGTCGCCGAGTGGCTAGCATCACTCCCTTTCCGCGGGGCTAAACCTTACCCACAAATGGTGAGGGGCAGCAGTGGTAGGGGATTGGCCACCGTTCGCCGGGTTACTGAGGGTTGGGAGCGTAGCTTCGATCCTTTAAGCGCAAACAACGCTGGTCGAATGAGCTAGTGTGCCAGTGATGGCAATGATCGCAGCGCACCTGGGCGGAAAGGGACTATTTTCCTATACTAAGTGGCATGACCTAGTTGCTAAATCCAGGCTTGAGCGGCGTTGCAACAAAGGGCTACGCCCCCAACCCCCGGTAACTCTGCACGCAGCGTGCGTTCTTGCCACCTCGTACTATTGGCCGTTTTAATTTGTGAGTAACGTTCAGCCCGCCGAGAAGGGATGGGGTAAGGGATAAATATGGAAGAGCCTACGGCAACCTGGCTGGACCTGTACGACTGGCGGCAGCGGGTGGCGCGGATGTACCGCGACCGCGAGGCAGGCTGGCGCAGCGGTGAGGATGAGGCGGCGATATTGGCCCGTTTCCGCGCCGAGCGCGACGCGCTATTTGCGCGGCACCCGCAATCGCCGTTGAGCGCGGCGGCGCAGCGCAGCTTCAGCGGACTGCCCTATTTTCCCCATAACCCTGCGCTGAAGCTTGAGGCAACCCTGGAGCCTGACAGCCATGGCGAGCCAATCGCCTTTGACAATGGCAGCGAGGCGATGCTGCTGCAGCCCGCTGCCCACCTGCGCTTCAGTATCGAGGGCGTGGCCGCGCAGTTGACCGTCTACTGGGTGGCCGCTTACGGCGGTGGGCTGCTGCTGCCTTTCCGCGATGCGACCTGCCCTGCTGAGAGCTACGGCGGCGGACGCTACCTGTTCGACACGGTGAAGGGCAGCGACTTTCTGCGCCTTGATGCGGGCGCAACCACCCCGCTTGACGAAATGCGTCAACCCGGCTATGCGGGCGGACGGGTTATCGTTGACTTCAACTACGCATACAACCCCTCGTGCGCCTACGATATACGCTGGGTTTGCCCGCTTGCGCCCCGCGAAAACTGGCTGTCGCTGCCGATCAGTGCGGGCGAAATGCGTTTCCACGATTTAGAAGGAGCAAGGATGAAGCGAGGCAACCCCGTATCCGCGCTGTTGGATGAGGCGCTGGGGCGGCTTACCGACCAGATGCGTATCAGCAAGAGCAACCCGCTGGAGGTTGATGCGGCTGCCCTGGCGAAATTGCTGTCAAGCGATGGCAGTTGGCCGCCCGCGCCCTCGTTGGCGGTGCGTGAGGCTACTACGCAGCCAACCGAGCTGCTACCGCTGCTCAACCGCCGCAATCGGCGCTGGCGCAAGGATTATATGCTGGATAGTATCAGCGTTGCCAGCCCGGTGCCAAGCGCACCGCCCAACGACCTCATCCACGCCCTGCACCTTTATCGCAGCGACCACCCCACCGCGCCGACCATGATTTACGTGCATGGCTGGGGCGTGCGGCGCTTGCAGATGCGCCTCAATCTGGGCTTGCGCTGGCTTGGCCCGCTGGGGATGAACCTGCTACTGGTGGAGCAACCCTACCATATGCAGCGCAGCCCTGAGCGTTCGCGCTACAGCGGCGAGTTCAGCATCGGCGCGAACCTGCCGCAGACGGTCAGCACCGTGCAGCAGTCAGTCTGGGATACGCAGGTGATGATTAGCTGGCTGCTGGCCCAGGGGGTAGAGAGTGTAGGGGTGGCGGGTGAGAGCCTGGGCGGGCTAGTCACCGCACTGGTCGCCCAATTCGAGCCGCGCATCGCTTATGCCATCCCGCTTATGCCCGCCGTGCGTCTCGACCGCGTGTTCTGGCGTTCACGGCTATCACGGCAGGTGCGGGTGGGGCTACGCCAACAAGGTCTCACCCCCCAATCGACCGCCTACGCGCTGCGGGCAATCATGCCTGGCCGCTATCCGCTGGCGATTGACCCTCAGCGGGTGATGCTGATGCAGGGCAGTGCGGATCGGGTGGCTTTCCCCGAATACACCACCCGTCTGGCGCAACGCTGGGGCGCACGCCTGGAGTTGAGCGGTCATAGCCACACCACCGAACTATTCGGCATCAGCACGCGGCGCCGTATCCAGAAGTTCCTCAGCGAGATTTAGAGTTTGTCCCTGCTTCCAGAGTTATACCAATTCGTCAAGGACGTGGTGAGTTATCCGTAGGGGCGGGCGGCTGCCCGCCCTGGTGCGATTTACACCGTCTGTTACCTTGCACTACGATTTTGCGTATAGATGTTGTATGTCGTGGAAAACGCAATCATAGGATAAATAGATGAACGACTCTGAAGTGAAGTTGCCCCCACCAAGAAGGTTCCACCCTGTTATTATTGCTGGCGTTCTTATGGCCTGCCTGCTGATCGTAGCTGTATGGTTTGGCCGCGATGCGAACTCGAACAGGCAACCTGGCCCTTACTGCTGCATGAATAGCCTTTATATGAGCTCGGCAGACGAGGGCTGGGCGATGGGTAGCAACTTTATCAGCAGCAAGTACGTCGCGGTCATATTTCACTATAAAGATGGCAA
>JANXYP010000252.1 GCA_025355955.1 Chloroflexota bacterium | reverse complement strand
TTAATACCAATTAGCGATGGTGCCGCTATAGTTTGAGCCATGGCGATCAACGGTTCGCCCCTACAGACATGGAGAATGCTGGGCAAGGATGTATACCAATTAGCGATGGTGCCGCTATAGTTTGAGCCACGGCGAACAACGGTTCGCGCCCCTACAGATCTGGAGAATGCTGGGCAAGGATGCAAATGCACACGCAGCCAAATCAGCCAAACCTCAACGAGGCTACAACTTTAGCCCCGTGCCAACGCCACGATTTCTTTGACAGCGCGGCCAACATCGTGTATAATAAAGGCGCATTGGGCTATCGTCTAACGGTAGGACGTTTGATTCTGGATCAAAAAGTTGGGGTTCGAATCCCTGTAGCCCAGCCGCCCGCTTCGGCGGGCCTATTTTTATATTCGGGCGTCGTCTAATGGTAGGACAGCAGCCTTTGGAGCTGTTTATCGGGGTTCGAATCCCTGCGCCCGAGCCGCTTGCTTGTTCCCAAATCCCCTGTTCGCCTAGTCAGCATTAACCCCAACCCAGCCAGATTGCTTCACCGGCTTTTTTGCGCCATACGCAGCGTATGCTTTCTCGCACGCCCAATCCTGATTGCGGTTGATGGGTGTGTTATACCAATTAGCCAAGTAGATGCTATAATTCTGTAGGGGCGAACCGTTGTTCGCCTTGCCTCAATCTATAGCAGCACCATAGCTAATTGGTATTACAAGTTATTGGGTAGCTTGTTCGATCACCAGGGCGGGCCACCGCCCGCCCCTACGTTTACCCAATTACTCGTAACCCATCCGCGGTTGATGAACAAGTTGCATCATTTCACCCTTCATGCTAAAATGGGCTTGCCGCCAAACGTAGAGTAAAGGCGAAGGACGCACGAGTGACCACCACCATCTACACCATCGGGCATAGCAACATGGGGGCAGAGGCGTTGAACGCGCTGCTGCGCCAGCATGGTATTACCCTGCTGGCCGATGTGCGCTCCGCGCCGTTCAGTCGGCTGTGGCCGCAGTTCAACCAGGCAACCTTGCGCGACAGCCTGCACGGGGTGGGCATCGAGTATCTATTCCTGGGCCGCGAACTGGGCGGGCGGCCCGATGATGATCGCCTGCGTAACCCGAATGGCACGCCCAACTATGACGCAATGGCACGCACCCCGTTCTACCAGCAGGGGCTGGCGCGGCTAATCGAGGTGGCGGGACGGCAGCCAACCGCGATGCTGTGCAGCGAGGCCGACCCCCACCATTGTCATCGCTACAAGCTGGTCACACCCACGCTGGAAGCGCAAGGGGTGACGGTGCGGCACATCCTCAGCGATGGCAGCCTGCTGCAAGACGTGCAAAGTCGCCTCTTTTGAGCATAGGGACGATCCGTTGTTCGCCCTTCAAGGCGATTGTAGGGGTGAACCGTTGTTCTCCCATCGAGGTGATATGCAAGCAATCTACACTATTGGCTTCACCAAAAAGCCGCTACGCAAGTTCCTCACCCTACTGCGTGAGGCGGGCGTAGATGCGGTGATTGACGTGCGGCGGCGCAACTCGTCACAACTGGCGGGCTATGCCAAGAAGGATGACCTTGCCTGCATCCTCGAACTGGCGGGTATCGGCTACCACCACGCGTTGTTCCTTGCCCCATCTGACGAACTGCTCGACAGTTACAAGGGCAAGGTGGTAAGCTGGGCCGAGTATGAGCCGCTATATCTACGCGAGTTGGAGCAGAGAGACCCCATCGCGGAGGCAAGCGCGTTGCTCACACAATACCAGCGGCCCGCGCTGCTCTGCGCCGAGGATGAGGCGAAGCGTTGCCACCGCCGCCTCGCCGCCGAGTGGCTGGCCCCCCAACTGGGCAACGTCAGCATCGTGCATCTGCGTTGATCACCCCGCTCCCAAAGTGGCAGGCGAGGAAGGGGAGTAGACCAATCTACAATTATGACGGAGGCGTAGCATGATGAGTGCGGCGCGGATGGAGAGCATCGTCGTCCTTGCGGTGACTAAGATGCACACAGGGATGTGTACTGCCGGGCTGAACCAGCGGGGCGAGTGGTTGCGTCCGCTGCGCGATTTCGGCAACGTCAGCCTGCGCGACGTGAGCTACCCAAATGGCAACCTGCTGCGCTGCTTCGACATTGCCCAGATCCCCATCATCAAGCGCCGCCCGGCTGGGCCGCACGTCGAGGATGCCGTCGCCGATTTCAACCACTATCAGCCGCGCCTGGCCGGACAGATCAGCCCCGCCGAACGTGGCGCATGGTTGCAGGCGCACGCTGAGAATGCGGCATCAGCGGCGCAGCAGGTTTACCAGCAGCACGAACGCTCACTGGCTCTAGTCAGGGTGCAGGAACTGAGCGCGACGATGAAGTTCGATGCTTACAGTAGCAAGCTGGAGATGAAGGTGTGGGCTGAGGAGTTGGGTATGCCGCGCCCCATCCCCTGTACTGATGTACACTGGCGGGCGCTGGGCCGCAAGCTGCTGCCCAACGGTGGACTGAAGAACATCGAGTGGCCGGAGTTGAGCGCATTGCTCGGCTGCCACGAGGTCTACCTCACCCTCGGCCTGGCCCGCCAGTTCGAGGGCGAATACTGGCCGCTGGTGGTCGGCGTTCACACTGTGCCAGCCTTCGATGTGGATGTTGATATTAGGAATCTATGACACTGACCCACCCCCAGCCCCTCCCACTGGGAGGGGAAACTGCTACCCACCCCCAGCCCCTCCCACTGGGAGGGGAAACTGCTACCCACCCCCAGCCCCTCCCACTGGGAGGG
>JANXYP010000227.1 GCA_025355955.1 Chloroflexota bacterium | reverse complement strand
TGCAGCCTGGCTGGACGCAATGGGCGTAGCATACGCACCGCCACTTACCAGCAAAGTCGCTAGCACAGCTAGAATAATGGTTTTGACGATATGCGAGAACTTCATGGCACTGCTCCTCCCTGTTCCTAAGACACACCCCTCGATCGACAGGCTTATTGGGTGCGCCCTTATCCCGGCCATGTTCTCATGGCCCTCAACTATAATAGTCGAGGGCCAGCAATTCGCTTCATTTATCGCCACCCATCGCCTACAGTTGTGCCAGTCCTTTATAAAGTATCACCGCAAGCTGGGCGCGGGTGACGTTGGTGTTGGGGGCGAACAGTCCGCCGCCGATGCCGTTGACTACCCCATGATGGTAGCAGGTCTCGATTGCGCCGTAGGCAAAGTTGCTGGTCGGCACGTCGGTGAAGTGCGGGCCGCCGGTAGTGTTGATCGGCCAGCCGAAGGCGCGTACCGTTATGACCGCAGTCTGCGCCCGGCTGATGTTGTCGTTGGGCAGGAAGCAGGGGCTTGCTAGCCCGCGTGCCGTGCAGGTCGCCGGGGTTGCGCCGCTGATCGCGCCGTTGGCGTAGGCGGTTTCCACAAAGATGTAGAGTGGGTTAGTAGGTGGCACGTCGCTGAAGGTCGCGGTAGTGGGGGTGACCAGCGGCCAGCCGCGGGCGAGGGAGATCATCTTGGCGAACTGGATGCGGGTGGCGTTAGCGTTAGGGCTGAATTTGTGGTTGCCGGTGCCGCTGATGATACCGTGACAGGATAGATAGAACACCGCCTGCGCCGCGAAGTTGCCCGCTGGCACATCAGTGTAGTAGTCCAGACATTCGGGATAGTAGTGCTGGGGTCCGGTGATTCCCACCGACCAGCCATCAGTGGGGCTGTCGAAGCTTAGGTCCAGCATATAGCCAGAGTAACCGACAGGGTTAGCTACCACTTGCCAGCTACCGCCGCTGTAGTGCAGATAGGGTCCACCGTAGCTGCTGGCCCAGCCTTCGCTAGCGGAGAACATCTGAATAGATGTAACTTTCTGCACTGGCAGGAGGGTGACTGTCCAACTGCTGCCATTCCAGTGCAGCATTTCGGTCTGACCACTGCTATAGTTGTTATTGCTCATGCCGCTGACCCACACATCGTTGGGTTGGGTAGCATAGACAGCGGAGGCTTCCAGATCTGTGACCGGAAGAGTAGCTTGTACCCACGCCCCGCCGCTGTATTGATAGACAAGCGTAGCAATGTGGCCGAAGTTATAGTCATCATCATTGCCCACCGCCCAGCCATCGTTCGGGCTGGTGAAGCTAAGAGCGCTCAACGTGCCGGTGATGCTTCCCCCAATGGTGGTGGTCAGCCAGGCAGTGCCGTTGTAATGCGCCACCAACGGTTGATAATCGCTGCTATTGAAATAATCGCCTGCCGCCCAGCCGCTGGTAGAGGTCAGCATCTGCATCGCGTTGATCCTGGTTGCGCTGAACGATTGGGTAGCCGTGAAGCTGCTGCCGTTGTAGTAAAGGAAGCTGGCCTGCTGATAATAGCTCTCTTGTACCGCCCAACCGTCGTTGGCGCTGTCGAAGGCGAAGGCTCTTACTTCGGTAATCGGTGTAGCGCTCCAGATGTTTCCGTCATAATGATAAATGGTGTCGGGATAAACGCTATAAGGGCCACCTCCCAGCCACCCATCACTTGCACTGAGCATCTGGATATGGTTACTGTATGCAGGCGCGCTGACGGTGGTGGTTAGGTTTGTGCCGTTCCAGTGATAGATGCTGCCCCCCGCGCCTACTACCCAGATATCATTGGCCGCCACTCCCGATAGGCCGTTGACGAAGTTATCAGGTGAGCCAATCTGAGCGCCATTATGGTTGAAGAAAGGTGTCTGTGTCAGCGGCATACAACCATCATCGCCAATAGAGTAATAGTCGTTGCTGGCGAAGGAGAGGATGGCGTTGACACGCACGTAAGGCCCACATCCACCGTTGGGCCGGGCCTTAGCGCGGTGAGGATCTGAGGCGGCAGACAGCCCAGCAACGTGCCACGCGCCGCCGCTGTAGTGGAGGACGGATGTAGTGTTATCTACGGTGTAATTATTGTTGAGGCCAATCCACCCCTCGTTAGGGTTGAGCATATAGATGCTGATTGGACTTATATAGGTGCTGGTAATCGGTAGCACCACCGCCGACCAGGTGCCGCTGCTGTAGTGGTATGCGTTAGTGCTGTTGCCCACCAGCCAGCAATCGGTGGCGCTGCCGCAAGACATCTGGTAAAGGCCGATGCTACTTGGCACAATGGGGGTGGAGACCACTGCCCAGGCACCGCCGATGTAGTGCAGGATTACCAATGGTGCGGCATGGTAATACTGATTGTCGCCGAGCGCCCATGCCTCGCCAGGGGCGGCAACTTTGACATCAACCAAAGTAGTTGTCAGCG
>JANXYP010000208.1 GCA_025355955.1 Chloroflexota bacterium | reverse complement strand
CAAGTTATGGGGTGGCTAGCTTGCTCACCAGGGCGGGCTACCGCCCGCCCCTACGTTTACCCAATAACCTATAACACACCCGCCACTCCTCGCATTCTTTGCAATTTGACATTTATAGCCGTATAATAAAGGTTGCGCTGGCTGTTACTGGCGTAATTAATCAACAAAGGATAAACAGATGTCGCAGAAGATGACCACTGAGGAATACCGCCAGTTTCTCAGCGAGGGAACCCGCACCGCCAAGATTGCTACCGCTGGCGCGGATGGGCGACCGCACGTCGCACCCGTCTGGTTCGTCCTCGATGGCGACACCATCGTATTCACCACCGAGGACACTACCGGCAAGGGCAAGCATATACTCCGCGATGCCCGCATCGCGATCAGTGTCGACGACGAGAACCCCCCCTTCGCCTTCGTCATAATCGAGGGAACTGCCGAGGCGATCCACAATGCGCCCGACTTGCAGCACTGGACCACCGTGATTGCCCGCCGCTATATGGGCGAGGCGCTGGCTGAGGCATACGGCAAGCGCAACGCCGTCCCCAGCGAGATGCTGATACGAGTCACGCCTACCAAGATCATCGCCCGCAAGAACATCAGCGGTTGAGCAGCGCGATCATAACCATCAGCCGAGAAGATGGTGTACTTCAGTAGGGGCGAACCGTTGTTCGCCCTGGCCCAATTTACACTGGGGCGTGACAGGTGGGCGGGCCTATGCCCCAAGGGCGAACCGTTGTTCGCCCTGGCCCAATTTACACCCTTTACCATATCATAAATGAATAAATATAGAAAGAGACACCGTATATGATCCAACAGATGACACAACAAGCCCCCACCTCGATCAATCCTGATACCCAAATCGGCCTGGTGACGCTGCGGGTCGCCAACCTCGATCGTTCGCTGAAGTTCTATCAAAGTGTACTTGGCTTCAAGCTGATTGATAGCACCGCTGGAGCGGCCCGCCTTGGCGCTGAGGACGGGCTGCCGATACTGGAGCTACACGAGGTGCCAGGCGCACCACCCGCACCACAGCGTTCGACAGGGCTGTTTCACGCGGCGATCGTGCTGCCCAGCCGCGCCGCACTGGGCCAGGTCCTGATGCGGATGATCGCCGCCCATAGCCCGCTCGGTCAGGCCGACCACGCGGTTAGCGAAGGCTTCCACATCGTCGACCCCGACGGCAATGGTCTGGAAATCTACCGCGATCGCCCCCGCGATTCGTGGCAGTGGCAGGATGGCATGGTAGGGATGACCGTCGACCCCGTAGACGTGCAGGCAGTGCTGGCTGAGGGCCAGCAGGCTGCGCCTTCCGACCTGCTGCCCGCTGGCACGCGCATCGGCCATGTCCACCTCAAAGTTGCCGACCTTGCATCCGGCGAACACTTCTACCACAACGTTCTCGGCTTCGACATCACCGCCAAGATGCCCGGTGCGGTTTTCGTCAGCGCGGGCGGCTACCACCACAATATCGGGCTGAACACTTGGCAATCGCGTGGCGCTGCTCCTGCGCCGCAAACCAGCGCCGGTCTGGACTCGTTCACCATCGCGCTCCCCAACCCTGAAGCGTTGGCCGAAGTGCGGGCGCGGTTGGTCGCCGATGGAGTTCAGCTTCACGAGCAGGGCAACGACATCCTGGTGGCGGACCCATCGCACAATCAGATCCGGTTGACTATCGCGCCATAGTATCCCCCTCTTGGGGAGGGGTAGGGGAGGGTGCGAATTGTGTGTCCCCCTCCCCCGGGAGGGGTAGGGGAGGGTGCGAGTCGCGCTGCACGGACCCACCCCCAGCCCCTCCCGGCGGGAGGGGAATGGATAAAGCAGCGGGGCGGGAGTTCGCATCTCCCGCCCCTGCTATTTATCTGCTGCTCGTCTTCGCTTTATCCTCAGCTAACGGGGCAACCAGGCTACCACCTTCACCTCGTCGGGCGTGCTGGGCAACGGCACAACTTGCCCGAACGGGCGATTTATTACCGGCCCAGCGGCCACGCCCTTGCTGACAAGCTCCTCGCGCATCACGTTAATGTCGTCGGTCTTGACGTAGAGTTCGATCTCGCCCGGCTTGCCTGGATCCAGCTCACCAGGCACGATCAGGGCGAAATCTACACCACCGTTGTTCTTCAGTTGGCGGAAGCCGGGGCTAGTTCGATCCGCTTCGTTAGCTGGCTCGAAGCCGAGGACGTTGGTGAAGAAGTTGTAGGATGCTTCTATGTCGGATACGTAAATCAGCACGAAGTTAAGCTGTGGGGATTGAATGGTATAACTCTCCTTTTCTTTGCGCTGGCGGTTGCCAGGCGGTTAGGTTTTGTTTACGTTACACCATCATTGTATGCGATGCTTGTGACAACGTTATGTCAGTAGCGATTCGCCATTTTGCTGATTTTGCCACTCCTGTCAGCGGCTGGCGTTGATGCCCAGGCCGAAGATAAGCAGCAGGCTAACGCTAATCAGCACCACCAGTGAGGCCATCACCGCGCCCGCTACCGGCAGGCCAACCTTACGCACGGTGCGAATGTCCACCCCCAGCCCCAGCGCCGCCATTGCCGCCACCGTCAGCCAGGTGCTGAGGGTGCGTAGCGGGTCGGCGATGATCGCGGGCAGCAGCCCCACACTGCGTAGCGCCGCCATCATCAGAAAGCCGATGATAAACCAGGGTACGAAGCGGGTGAGCGAGAAGCCCTTGTTTGTTGCCGCCTGCGGGTAGCGCAGGCTGAAGAACAGCACCACCGGGCCGAGCAGTAGCACGCGCACCAGCTTGACCAGCGTGCCAATCTGCCCGCTAATCGCGCTAACCGAGAAGGTGGCGGCCAACACCTGCGGCACTGCGTACACGCTCATCCCCGCCAGCACGCCGTACTGATAGAGGCTGAGGCCGAGCAGCGAGATGAGCAGCGGTAGGGTCAGCACCACCACTACGCCCAGCACCGCGGTGAGGGCAATGGCGCTGGCGATGTCGTCGGCGCTGGCCTGGATTACCGGCGCGACCGCCGCGATCGCCGAGTTGCCGCAGATCGAGTTGCCCACCGCCACCAGGATCGCCAGTTTGGGGTTGAGACCAATCACCCGGCTGATTGCCATGCTGGCGGTGATACCGATGCCCACCACCAGCACGATCGCCAGCAGCAAAGCTGGCCCGGCCTTGAGCAGCGTGGGCAAATCCACCCCCGCCCCCAGCAATACGATGGCGGTCTCCAGCACCTGCTTGGCGGTGAAGTTTACCCCCGCCGCGACGCTGCCGCGCAGGCCGACGAAGTTGCGCCACAGCATCCCCAGCAGGATGGCAATCACCAGCGCCTCGATAATCGGGCGGCCGATTGCCCACTCCTCGATAACCTGCAACCCCCACGCCGCCAGCGCAATCACCCCCGCCAGCCCAATCCCCAGGGCATACTTGCTGATCCAACTAGCGATTGGCGACTTGCTTTTCACCGCAACATCCTCACCCACAATCTCTCCTCTCTCGCTGCAGCAGCGGCCTCAATTTGGTCGGGTTAATCATAACCGCAATAATGCGATAATACAACACCTGAAATGCCTTCAGGGTATGACAAAGCCCTTCCTCTGTGTACGAGAAAGGGCTGGGTGCGATCCACCTTCTACCTTTACTTCGCCGGGTTGCCCATCGCGATCACCCTCACCCCATCGGGAACGGTGGGCAGCGGCACGATTTGCCCGAACGGGCGATCCATCACCGGCCCGGCGGCCACGCCCTTGCCGATGATTGCCTCACGCATCGCGTGGATGTCGTCGGTCTTGACGTAGATCTCGATGTCGCCAGGCTTGGCCCGCTGACCATCGGCCTGCATCAACCCGAACTCGATGCCCCCCTTGCCGGTCAGTTGGCGGAAGCCGGGGCCATCCCCTTCAGCGATCCGCTCGAAGCCGAGGACGTTGGTGAAGAAGTTGAGCGATGCTTCGAGGTCGGAAACGTGAATCATCACGAAATCGAAAGATGGGGTCTGCATGGTGTAGCTCTCCTTTTCTTTGCGCTGGCGCTTGCCAGGCGATTTGGGTTTGTTTGTTTGCCTTACCCCATCAGTATATGGCACGCTGGTGACAACAGTATGTCAGTAGCGATTCGCCAATTTGCGGATTTTGGCAAAATTGCCACAACGAACGATGGTTCGCCCCTACAGATCACGATAATTTTGCCAGGGCGAACAACGGTTCGCCCCTACCGATCACATCACGGCAATATTGCCAGGGCGAACAACGGTTCGCCCCTACAGATCACGATAGTTTTGCCAGGGCGAACAACGATTCGCCCCTACAGATCACGGCAATATTGCCACGGCGAACAACGGTTCGTCTCTACAGATCACGATAATTTTGGATGATTGCCTCAGCTTCTGCCGTAACCAGCCGCCGCAGCGACTCCGGCTCCAGCACCCGCACATGGCGACCCCAGCCCAGCAGCCAGCCCAGCACATCGCGCTCCTGCCGCGCCGCCAGCGTCACCAGCAGGCCATCGCTGGTTTGTTCCTCGCCAACCGTGAAGAACGAGCGTTGCTCCTGCGCCCAGCGCGTCACCTCATGGTCGAACAGCACGCGGATGATGGCGCTACGCTCATCCATGCGGGGGCCTTCAAACCGGAAATCGGCACGGCGGGTGAAGTGTTTGGCTAGCAAGGTCAGATTGTCAATGCGGTCGAGGCGGTAGTTGCGTATCGCCAGGCGGGTGTGGTCATAGGCGGTGAGGTAGACTGCGTCGCCGATGTGCATGAGGGCGTGGGGATCGGCCTGGCGGGTGGTGGGCGGCTGATTGCCTTCGCGGTAGCGGGGATAGTAATGGAAACGCACCGTAGTGCGCTCGATGATCGCCCGCCGCAGTTGCGCCAGCGTCTCGCTGCTGCCGCGCTGCTCAGGTGTGTTGCTGGCGATGAAGCGGATGTTCTCGCGCAGGTAGCGCACCTCGTCACGCACCTGCGCCTTCAGTACCCCATCGATTTTGCGGCTGGCCGACTGCGCCGCAGCGCGGTATTGCGCGTCGAAACTCTGGGCCATGAAGTCGCTGCCCAGCAGCAGCATGGTCGCTTCATCGGTGGTGAAACTGAGTGGTGGCAGGAAGTAGCCCTCCACCAGTGCATAGCCCTGCCCCGGCACCGCGACAAGCGGCACACCCGCCTCACTCAGCGCCTGGATGTCGCGGTAGATGGTGCGCTTGCTGGTCTCGAAGATACTGGCAAGATCTTCGGCCCGCAGTTTGCCCTTGCCCTGCAACTCCAATACGATGGCAAGCAGTCGGTCGGTGCGGTTCATCCTTCACTCCTCTATACTATAAGCATCGTTTTCGCTACTTATAGTCTGTAGACTCATAAGGTTCAAAGCGGTATCATCAGCCCTAATGAATGAGTACCTAACCACATTCGGAGAAAGAGTCCGCCAACTTCGCGTCCATCTTGGTTGGTCGCAGGAGCAGCTTGCCGCTGCTACTGGGTTGCATCGCACTTATATAGGCAGCGTAGAGCGCGGGGAGCGTAATGTTTCGCTGTTGAATATCATCAAGCTCGCCTCGGCACTTCAAGTACCGCCAGATGAACTTCTGCATGGCCTTGTCGTTCCATCTGTCAGCGTCTCATCAGCCTCCGTCGCTGATATTGGTTTGACTACCAACGATTCGGGTTTTGTGCAAATTCGTGTTTATAGCAGCGACAGCAAGCAGTGGGCTGATGTAAGCCTTGATGGCGTTACCACTGAACAATATCACCAGCTAGCTAATTCCTTGCGCGATGGGCTTCTACGCAAAGAACCCGCCTATAATGCGGTTGCCCAGACGATGATTGCGGCTGTTCAGCTATGCCCAAATGCCAATCCCGCTGACCTGTGGGTACATCTAATTTACCATACATATCGGGAACTGGGAAGAAGCGCACAAAGTTGGGTACGAGTTGGTGGACAAGGCTTGGAGCAGGTGCTGCTAGATGTCTATGCCCCACGCTTGGCGACTTACGGCATAGCCTTGCGACATTCAAAACCGGCAGATGCTTCGATGCTAGGATTGAGGGGTCAAGGCATCGGCGGCTCCAAGACCGACCTACTTCTGGAAGGCGTGGTTGGCGAAGACAAACACATCTTCGGTGTCATACATTGCAAGGCAAGCATTGCAGAACGCCTATCCGACGATGCACCTGCAAGCGCAGCACTCATCGCCCATGGGCTTTGGTCATCTGTTGCTACTATGGACGCAAAGATGTATCCTCCACCGCACGGCAACGCAATAGTTCGTGGTGAACTGGGCCACACCAGAGGTGGCGATAAGCGCCGCTACTTCGAGGTGGCTGGACAGTTCAGTGGTTGCTACTCGTTCAATAGGCGCACCCCACCTAGCGTTGACCTAACGGCCTCTGGCGCGAAGATATATTCGCTTACCCTTACCGAACAACAACCAGATGTGTTGGTACACGATATTCTCAGCACATGGGAGCAGTATCAGCGCCGCTTATAGACCAGGATATGTTCTATCGAAGTTCCGCCTCCATCACCGCCCAGGTTGGCGATTCTTTTCTTTTTCAGTTCACGGGTGTAATAGTGCTGAAGCCCAAACCCTACGCTATCGAGCATTTCGGTGGTTATATGTCCGTTGTTGATGCGTGTCCGCCCCAACACCCGATCGCCTATGACGATGATAATTTGCTCCTCCACCACCCTGGCTAGCCGAACAAGTGCCGCATAATAATCCTGATAAAAGCTGAGAGCCTGGCGGCGGTAGGTACCCTTCTGTGCAAGTAGATCCAGCGTTCGGGCTAGCGTTCCTGACGGTGGTACGGCTACGATGTGCGACCCGCTGCACCCCAGGAAAAACTTACGTTGCTCCTTCAGCGCGTCAAGCGAGTACCCCAGCCAGTACAACATATTGCGGCTGAACTGGAAGTAGCCAACGCCGTTGGTGTCATCGGCGTATGGCGGTGAGGTAATTACGGAGTGAAACTTCTGGTCATCGGTGATGCCCCTTGCATCGCCAACCTCTGCGCTTGCATGGGCGTTGGCTGGTAGCTGGGCAACGCGGCCAATCCCCAGTTCGGTTCGCCTGCGGAATGAGGCAAACACGTTGGGCTTGAACCGCTCAAGGTCTGGCCCTTGCAGTCGTCGTAGCCGCACTTCTCCGCGATAAGTCAGCATCACCTCACGGGCAGTAGCCGAGAGCGCAACCTGAAACAACTCACGCACTTGCCCATCTTCGACGTGACTGATCGCACTTTGCAGGGCAAACAACAGCGGCACTGTATCTTCGTTGTACCAATAGCTGATTACTTTCGGCACAGTGGAACAGGCTGAATTGCGGGCAAGGGCCTGCGCCTCATCCAGAACCCTGGTGTACTCGTGAATAGTGCGGCGCGTGGGTAGGGGTGTGGTTTTGACGCGACTGATTAGCGCAGCCAGTGGATTGACATCATACCCCACTCCCTGGCGGCCACGCAGCACTGCTTCGACAAGCACACCCCCGCCGCCACAGAATGGATCTAGCAAAGTCTCGCGTAGCGGCACGTAATGCTCGACCAGGGTGCGGGCAAGCGGGGGGTTTATGGCAGCGATATAAGGGTGGATCGCGTGAGTGGCGTACTGGGTATCCACCCCAGCAAAGTTCAGATCCAGATCATCAGCAAGCTCAGGTTGCCCATCCTCAGCTATTAGGTTGAGGACAGGCAACATCGGCTGAAGCTCCAGCCTGGTGATTTCTCGCACGGGAGACAGCGGCATAGCAGACCCTTTTATTGAGCGATGGTATCCGACATCACCGCGATGCACTCGATCTCCACCAGCCCATCCTTGGGCAGCCGCCCCACCTCCACCGTGCTGCGGGCGGGCGGGGTCTGATCGGGGGGGAAGAACTCGGCGTAGATGCCATTCATTTCGCTAAAATCGCTGATGTGGGCGAGGAACACTGTGGTTTTCACCACATGGGCAAGGTCTGTGCCTGCCGCTTCCAGTACCGCCTTCAGGTTGTTCATCACGCGGCGAGTTTGCTGGCCTACACTCCAGTCACTCTCGTCAATCTGACCGGTCTGCGGATTGAGCGCGGTCTGCCCTGAGCAGAATACCATGTTGCCGACGCGGATGCCCTGTGAGTAGGGGCCGATCGGCGCGGGGGCGTTATCGCTCTTGACTGCCTGATGTTGGGTCATTATCGGGTTGCTCCTTAGTAAATGAATGGGTTATAGGTTGGGTAATGTGTTTTACTTAGTTCTCGGCACTGACTGTAGCGGCAATTTCCTTCAGCCCGCGCTCGGCAGCGTCGAGGTACTCGCCTGCGAGGATAGGGTCAAGCGGCTCGTTGATGGTGCTAACCTCATCGGTCCGGTGGCGCGGATTTGCACCTGGATGCCAGGCCGCTCCAACAGCAGCGCTTCCATTTGCGCCAGCGCCCGCATCGCCTCGGCTTGCCGCGCAATCTGCTGCGGTTCGGCGACCGAGCGATATTCGTACACGAACTCCTCAGTCACGCCGTCGGGGTTGATCAGGATGTGCAGACTGCCCCACACCCGCACCGCCTTTACGCTGGGATATAGATAAGAGTTCAGCGCCCGATCCAGCGTGCCGTCCACGAAGCGGCGGTCGTACTTCTCGGCCAGCAAGTCGCGCAACTGGTCGACTCGCAGCTTGCCATCGGCAACCTGTTTGCGCCACTCCATATACGTATCCCACTCGATGCGCTCCTCCATATGTGGCCGGTGGATGAGGCGCATCACCTGCTCCTGCACGTCGTCCTCGCGCTCGACCAGGTGCCGCCACATTGCCAGCGGCTGCGCCTCGAACCATACCAGGTCGGCAAGCCGCACGTAGCGGGGGTAGAGGAGTTCGGTTGAGGTGTTGCTATCGATATTGTATGTAATCCTTGTATCCTACGTGCTTTCTGCCTTGCTTCCATTTCATCGTGGAACTGGGCAATATCTTGTAGCATCTTCTCTGCGCTTTCAAGGAATTGATGGCCCAGGGCAAAGTCCGACTTCTCGGTAATAACAGTTTCCATAGTATCGTTACGGGCATGAAGATGAACAATAATGTTAGGTCGCTCGAGCAGATAGGCATCGGCATGGGCCATGATGCGGATCGCTTCCAACCGCCGCTTCCATCCCTTGGCCGTGCGTGCAGAAACGAACTCGTAGCATAGCTCGTCAGTTATCCCCGCCGGTCTAGCAATAAGATGAAGCCCACCAAAATCGAAGGCAGCCGTGATGCTTGGGTACTCTCTGGCGTGCAGCACACGGTCAACTATCTTGTCTGCCTTGTGCTTACATTCCTGATCCAAGCGGATGCGCTCCCTTCGCCCCCCCCAGTTAGGGGTTGGCTCATACGTGCCACCTCCACGTTCGTCATATAGCTGATGATGTAGCTGCGCTGCCGTAAGTGTACCTTCAGCTATCTGCTGTTGCCAAAGCATTGTGTTCTCATGTATGTGCATTTCACGATGCTCAGGCAGCGCCATCAGCCGCTCGAAGGTCGCCTTTGCCGTATCATGATGGGTAGTTACGAGATTCCATGTGCCAAAGTACCTGATGTGGCTGAACCAGGATAGGTCGGCAAGGAAGGCGTAGCGTGGGTAATCCGTTTTCTGAGTCTCGGTCATATCTTTACTCCATGATTGTAGTTATTATAAGCTGATTAGTTCTACTCACCACGCCTCTTCGCCTCCCAGTTCGCCATCCAGACATCGGGGCGGCCTGCGTGGTCAAGCATATTTTCCGCTCCGGCGCTATCTAGCGGTTCTTTAATATATTCGTGGTCCCCTGTGCTACGCACGTATAGATCAACGAAAACCTTAGGACGCTGTAGCAAATACGCATCCATATGAGCTAGTTCGCGCATAACCTCGCGTTGCCTCTTCAGTGCTTTTGGCTTGCTTACAGCGCGAAACTCGTAGCAAAAGTCATCAGTTATACCATCCGGTGCCACCACAATATATAGCTTGCCGTACTCCTTAGCTGCCCTTATTCGTGGGTACATTTGTGCTTGCATTACCCTATCGAGCATACCATCAACGAAGTTTGCTTCGTGAGTGGTCAGCAGTTCTTTGCGAAGCTGATTAACGGTAAGTTCACTCTCGGCTATCTGCTCGCGCCATTCGCGGTAAGTATCATGTTCGATGAACTCTTGATGTTCCGGCACGCTGATCAGTTTCTCGAACTGTTCCTTTGCTCTGGGTTCTTGTTTTGCCAGCGCTGCATAGACGCTTAGATTCCCGACAGCAAGCCAAGCCATATCAGCAAGGAAAACATACTCCTTGCGTCCTGTGTCCTTAGCTATTGCATCTACACTCAAAGCTTTACCCCAAAGCCCCGATTACCCCCGCCAAATCGGCGAACACGTAATCAGGCCGCTGCTCGGCTGGCAGCGCGTCAACCTCGGCCTGCGTGCTTACGCCGGTCAGCACCATGATAGTGCGTAGGTTCGCCGCCTTGCCGCCCGCAATATCGGTGTCCAGCCGGTCGCCCAGGGCAGCGACTTGGGCGGCGGGTAGACCCAGCAGGGTCAGAGCCATGTCCATAATCGGGCGATGAGGCTTGCCGATAATCGTCGGTTGCACATCAGTAGCGGCAAGCAGCGCGGCGACAATTGCGCCTGCGCCGGGGGCCAGTCCCTGCTCGGTTGGCAACGTCAGATCGGGGTTGGTGGCGATGAAGCGTGCGCCTTTTCTGATTGCGAAGGTGGCAATCTTCAGCTTGTCGTAGGTAAGCTGCGGGTCGAGGCCCACCACCACCGTCTGCGGATCGCGCTCATCGTAGTGGAACTGGGGGTATTCCTCGATCGCCTCGCGGATGCTTGCGCCACCGATATAGTAGAAGCCACCGCTAAAGCCACTGTTCGCCAGATAGTACGCCGAGGCCAGCGCCGAGGTGAAGATGCGCCCCGCATCAATCTGCCCAATGCCCAGCCGCACCAGCTTGTCGCTGTACGCTTCGGGTGTAAGGCTGCTGTTGTTGGTCACCAGCAGCCAGCCAATGCCGTGCGCCGCCAACGCAGGGAATAGCTCCGCCGCGCCAGGCAGCGCCTGCTGCCCGCGATACAGCACCCCATCCATATCGATCAACAGGCCGCGAATATCTCTTGCAAGTTGCATGGCGCTATTATACCATATGCGGTGAGGCACACGGCAATCCAGCAATCCACCTCCAACCGTCCACCTTCTATGCTTCTGCCTTCTTATGTTGGCGTGCAACTTGCTAAAACCTGGTTATGCAAATACAACAACTACACCCGTGGGATGTGAGCGCCAGCGAAGCGATTGCTATTCAGCAGCGGCTACGCGGCATGGTCAGCCTGGAGGATGCGCCGCAACTGAATGCCGCTGACGGCGTGAAGCTCATTGCCGGGGTGGACATCAGTACCAGCGGCATCGCACGGGCGGCGGTGGTGCTGCTCTCCTTCCCTACACTCGAACTAGTCGAGGCGGTTATCGCAGATCGCCCGCTCGACTTCCCCTATGTGCCGGGGCTACTCTCCTTCCGCGAAGCGCCTGCCATCCTGGCCGCCTTCGAGAAGCTGTCGCAAACGCCCGACCTGATTATGTTCGACGGCCAGGGTATTGCCCACCCGCGGCGTTTCGGCATCGCCAGCCACATTGGGGTCATCCTCGACATCCCCAGCTTCGGCTGCGCCAAGTCGCTATTGCGCGGCAAGCCGGAAGGCGAACTGGGCGCAGAGCGTGGCGCAATCGTGCCGCTAATTGACAAGGGAGAGCAAGTCGGCGCGGCAGTACGCACCCGCGACGGGGTTAATCCCGTCTACATCTCGCCCGGCACTCACATCTCTATTGATACTGCGGTTCGCTATGCGCTAGCCTGCGCCACCGGCAAGTACCGTCTACCCGAGCCAACCCGCCTGGCCCACAATACCGCTGCGCTGCCCAAGAGTTAATATTCCTCAGTTGCCGAGCAAGAGGATATAGACACGGGGCGGCAGGGTGTATCCGATTCACACCATACGCATCGAGCTAAGAAAGTAGGGGATGAGCCTGGGGGTTGGGGTTCAGCCCCTAGCTGCTGAAGGGTGAATATACCCCTCGTAACCAGCGAGGCTAGCGCAGTGGTCAGGCCAGGGGTACGGCAAACCCTCAACATTGAAGCAAGGAAGCAGCTGGGGGCCGAACCCCCCAGACCCCCAGAGAGCTATCATCATTAGGCACAAATCAGCAGGATGTGGGCGGTTGTTGCCTTAGCTTGATGTCTATGGGCGTATGCGATTCGCCCCTACCCCATTCTGGCGCTATCCTGCCAAGTGAGATCGCAATGTGAAAGCCCGCATCCTCATCCTTCCCCAAAGAGGAAGCAGGAACGGTATACTGTGTAGTTATCGACGGCATTTATCTTGCTTACATGACGCTGCTGTTAGTTTCTCCATCCGAATCAATGAGCCAGAGTGCAGACAACTGGTTGAGGATGGTAGAAGATAAATATACCTTAACTAACTACGGAAGGATACAAGCAAATGAAAATGGCACTTCGAGCATTGCTGATGCTCTTGATCGTTAGCTTCCTGCTAGCCGCCTGTGGCGGCACTGAAACGCCAACGCCGGGTCCGGCGACTCCGACTACCGGCGCGACCGGCCAGGTTATCACCAGCACGACTGGCACAAGCAGCACGGTAGCTACGCCGACCACCGCGTTGATGGCCGCCTCACCCACTGCCGGGGCCGCCACTGGTACAATGAGCGGCACTATGACGATGACTGGCACAACGCCAGTAAGTGGCACCACTGGTGCGATCACCCCCACGGCAGCGGCTAGCGGCGCGGTAACCCCAACGGTTGATACCGGCGTGGGTGTCAATGGCGGTAATGCCGACCAGATCACCATCGGTATGAGTCAGGAGCCAGACACCCTGTTCAGTCCCAACGCCCAGGCATCGGTCGCTACCTACATCCTCGGCGCAGTCGAGGGCAATGGCCTGATCGGGATTGACAACCAGGCTAACCTCTTCCCCGAAATCGCCGAGCGGGTGCCGACCTTGCAAAACGGTGATGCCAAGTTCACCGGCACGGGCGCTGATCAGCACCTGGAGATCACCTGGCACATCAAGCAGGGGCTGAAGTGGGCCGATGGTTCACCGATCACTGCCCACGATGTTGTCTACGCCTGGCAAAGTATCTACGAGAACCCTAATGTGCAGGTGGTCAGCCGCACCGCAGCGGACAAGTTCAAGAGCGTGGTCGCCAGTGACGATAACACCGTGGTTGGTACCATGTTGAGCGAGAACGAGGCCAAGGCCCTCTACGCCAAGGACAAGAATCGCTACGCTAGCTATCAGAATCAGAGCGGCGCGGTTGTAGACCCGCTGTTCGCCACCTTGATGCCCATCTACCCAGAACACGCCTATGGCAAGCTCGATGCAACCAAGATCCAAGCTAGCGACTTTGGCCGCGCCCCGCTCGGCGCTGGCCCCTACAAGGTAGACCAGTGGATCGCTGGGCAGGCGGTGGTGCTGGTGCCAAACCCTAACTACAACCTGACCAACAACAAGCCCGCATTCAAGAAAATCGTTTTCAAAATCGTGGGCGATACAAACCAGTTGCTTGCCCAGTTGCAGACTGGCACGGTGGACTTGATTACCTCCGATGCCACCACCACTGCGATGATCCCTCAGCTCGACCAGATTGCCCGCTCTGGCAAGATCAAGCCCTACTACGTGCCGGGTTCGCAGTGGGAACACGCCGACTTCAACCTGAACAACCCGTTGTTCCAGGACAAGAGCGTGCGCCAGGCGATCGGCTACGCCATCAACCGCCAGCAGATTGTCGACAAGGTGCTATACGGCAAGAGTGTGGTGCTGAACACCTGGATTACCCCGAACATCACCCAGTTCTATGCTACCGACCTGAACAATTATGCCTACAACCCCGACAAGGCGCGCCAACTGCTGGATGCTGCTGGTTGGACGGTGGGCAGCGATGGCATCCGCGCCAAGAATGGCAAGAAGTTCAGCTTCAAGTACAGCACTACCGCAGGCAACGCTTATCGCCAGGCAGTTAGCCAGCTAATTACCGCTGACCTGCGCGGGGTAGGCATTGATGCCCAGCTTCAATTCATTCCAGCCCAGCAGTTCTTCGGCCCGCAAGGTCCAATCACCCTACGTACCTTCGACATCGCTGAGTTCACCTGGGTTAGCGCCCCCGACCCTGGCTGCGACCTCTACACCACTGCCGGTATCCCCACCCAGGCAAATGGCTACACCGGCCAGAATGATCCCGGCTGGAGCAACGCCGCCAACGACAAGCTGCTCAACCAGGCTTGCAATGATGCTACCATCGCGCTCGACCCCACCAAGCGGGCAGTGGTTTACAAGCAGGAGCAGAAGATCTTCAACGATGAACTGCCCGTCCTTCCTCTGCACGTTCGCCTCGACATCAGTGCGGCACCTACCGGTTTGCAGAACTACAAGCCGACCGGCTCGTCCATCCCGTTCACCTGGAACATCGCCGACTGGCGGCTGGCAAAGTTAACCTCTTCGTACAAGGGCGCACGACCGTTCGCCCTGAGTAAACCAGAGTGAGCCATCCCTTGATTAAGGGGTGGTTCGCTTTTTTGCCTGCCCCAACCTTGCAAAAATCCTGAAAGATTCTTTTGAACCGTTCATGGAGATGGCTGGTATTATAGATAAGCCCTTAATTCTAAAGTTGGCACCGCTGGCAACCATCTGAAATCGCCGATGCAGAATCGTGAAAACTTGAACATTTTGCAAAGGTGTGGTAATATCCCTGCACGCAACGGCTGGACAGCAACAAAGCCGGGTCGTGCTGACCTTACATCGAGTAAGGAAGGTGGCTATGGCCCGCACAGCGATCCTCAACTCTTCCACAACGGGGTGTGGGAGTTGCGCTACTACTCGACTTCAGCATTCTCAGCTCTTCGAGTTTCGGCTCGAAGCGGAGGTGACGGAAGTGAGTAGCAGGGCATAAGGAGCGAGGGGTTCAATCGTCCAGTCAGCCCAATGTGGGCAGACAAGTTGTTACGTTCGTCTCAAGTTTCGAGGAGGATAGAATGTCAAAGACCCTGAAGCAGTATGCGCGCGTCTTCGCGTTCGCGCTCGTCGCCCTCATGCTCAGCATGACCGCGATGCCCGCAACCCAGAGCGCGGCGCAGACCAATTCCATGAACGGCCACGCTGTGGCCGCCGATTTTCTCAGCTACTGGAACGCTCACGGTGGCCTGCCCATCAACGGCCTGCCTATTACCGATGAGTCCCAGCAAGTTAGCCTGACCAATGGCACGAGCTATGCCACCCAGTGGTTCGAGCGCGCCCGCTTCGAGCGCCACCCCGAGAACCAGGCTCCCTACAATGTGCTGCTTGGCCTGCTTGGCACCAACCAGGCGGAAGGTCGCACCTTCGATGTGGCGAGCGACACCAGCAACACGTCGAGCCATATGTACTTCGCGCAAACCAAGCACAGCCTATCGGACAGCCCCGGCCCGTTCATGACCTACTGGACCACCAACGGCGGCCTGGCGCAGTTCGGCTACCCCCTGAGTGAGCAGCTCCAGGAAGTCAGCACCGACGGCAAGACCTACGATGTGCAGTATTTCGAGCGCCAGCGCTTCGAGTTCCACCCGGAGCAGG
>JANXYP010000203.1 GCA_025355955.1 Chloroflexota bacterium | reverse complement strand
AGCATAAAGCACGGATGGATAAGAAGGCGCAGAAAAAGCCGACGGCTGCATCAGCAACGCCGGTTTCTTTGTGTCTGGTATAAGCGGGAGAAGTAGAACTACGGATGGTCACTTAGGAGGTTAGTCTGGGTGTAGGCAAGTTCGAGGTAATGGGCGCTTTCGTCCAGCCTGCCCCACGACCCCAGCGCCTGGGCATAGCGAAAGTAAGCCTCACCCAGCTTTTCACGAGCTTGAGTGCGCGACAGGCTGGCGATTGCCTGCTGGAAGGTGCGCTCGGCAGCGCTGCGTTCGCCAGTCGCCGCCAATATCCTCGCGCGAATAAGCAATATCTGACCAACTAGCTCATCGCCCGCCTCATCTTGCTGTGCCTCAGCTTGCGCCAACGACTGCCCAGCCTCGTCTATCTTGCCAGCCTCGATCTGGAAGCTGGCAAGGTGGATGGCGGCGCTGGCAATAGCGGCGGAGTTGCCACTCATTTTCGCGTAGCGCATAGCCTCGGCTAGATAGCGGGCAGCAGACTCGCTGTCGCCTCGCGCCCGGCTCTGGGCGGCAAGGTTGCTGGCAGCCGCCTGCGCGGCGTTAATGTTCGCCGCTAGCTCGGCCAGGCCAAGCGCATAGTTAAGATGCTGCTGGGCATCGGTTCGCGCTCCGCTACGCGGTTCGCGCATTGCCATCTGATAGTACCGCGCCGCTGTGCCGGTGGCATCACTAGCCTGCTCACTCAAACGCGCAATCTGCGGCTGTAGAGCCAGCGCCGCCTCGGGATTGGTCTCGGCTAGCGCCAGATGTAGGGTGACGAGGGTGGCGAGTTCAAGGTGCCAATCGCCGCTCCCCCTGTCGCGCAGGATGGTCAAACCATGTTCGGCAAACTCGGCGGCGGTAGCCGACTGACCGCGCATCAGGCTGGTGCGGGCGGCCAGATAGTCGGCGTAGGCGGCCATGCTGGGCGTAAGTCGGGTGCGCTGCGTGAGGAGCAACGCAAAGAGTAGCTCCTGTGCCTTCAGCGGGTCACCCTCCGCGATGCAAAGCTCGGCCTCGAGCAGACGAAGCTGCTCCCGATCGGGGCTATAGAGTATGCCTTGCGCCCCATGTTCGAAGCTGGCGCGAGCAGCTGCAAGGTCGTAGCACGGCATAGCATCAGGTACTGGCTGCGCCAGATTGACCCCACCATAGCGGCAGCGGAGCCGCCCGGTGCCAGGCGGCAGCAGCGCGAGCAGAAGCGGGAGCAGGAGCAGCCCTGCCCCATCTGCGGCAAGGGCTACACCGCGATGGGCGTTCATGTGCGCCGTACCCACAAGCTGACGATGGCCCAGCTAGCGGCACTACCGGATTAGATGCGAGGTTGTTTATGGCGAAGATAATTATGATTATGTTGAGCAATCTCATTCCTCAATCTCATTCCTCAATGCTGCTTATGTTGAGCAATCTCATTCCTCATCAAAACTTCCCCCTGCACTTCTGAAACTAGCCCTCGCCAGCCCGCCGCTTAGAGCGTTGGCAGCTAGCTTCAATGGTGGGTGCATTGCCTGGTCTCATTTTGGCGGATAGCTTTGTTGGTAACGCTGCGCGCCTAGTTGGGCGGGCTGCACATCGTAGGGCGGCAGATTCTGCGGGTGGAACTCAAGCTCGGCTCGCTCGAAATATTGCACCGTGTAAGTATTGCCATCCAGGGCCGAGATTTCCTGGAACTCGTTGCTGATCGGGTAGCCGAAAGTTGCCAGGCCACCGTACTTCTCCCAGTAGGCGCGAAACGCCCCGCCGAGGGTCTTGCCGGTTACTGTGAAAGTGTAAGGATTATCGCTACTAACCGTTTGGTCAGGTGACAGCAGTGCGTACCGCTGCTGATTCTGAAAGCTGCCCAGTGCAGTGAGCAACACTTCACTAGGCGTACCCACGTTCTGCGGGTGGTATTCAAACTCAGCTCGCTGAAAATATTGCACCGTGTAGGTATTACCATCTACCGACGATACTTCCCGCAGGGGGTCAGATACGGGGAAGCCGAACACCGGAACATCGCCATGTTCCTGCCAATAGGTCAGAAAGCGACCCTTTACAATATGGCCGGTTTCGGCGAAGTAATGGCTGTTGGGCGTATCGTTAGGGTCAAGCAATGCACCAGAGGCGGGCGGCGTCACCACGTGGCCGCCCGGCGCATAGGCGCTCAGGTGACCGTCATCGTCGGTGATATAGAGATGGCCTCCCGCTAGCAGCACGCTCTCCCAGTGGATGTTGCCAATATCGGTGTCGGCCCAAAGTTGCTGGCCGGTTAGCGGATCGAGGGCGTAGATGTTATGGCTGCTAGCGTAGTAGAGAATGCCGTTGTCCACCACAGGCGAACTGCCACCCGGCCCAGCCTGCCAGCGCATTGTCAGGCTGGGGGTACCCGCACTGGCAGTCACCTGCCAGCCGGAGATGGTGCCATCGTTGACTACGAACAACCAGACGCTGCCATCGCTGGGGTTGACCCAGGTCGCAGGCGCTTGCAAGACCTCGCCGCCTAGCGCAACATGGATTACCTGGATACCACCACCCAAATTGCCCGGCCCACCGTTGCTACTCATATCGTCCAGGTTGATCAACCTCAACATCTCATCTTTGCCCGCCTGCACCGCCAGGTGTGGATACTTGCTGCCCGGCACCGGGGGCAGCAGCGTGGGGCTGGCGCTGCCAATGTCCTTGTCATTATCCGACAACTCTTGAAAGTTGATCGGCGTGTAACTGTCAAGCGGGAAACCATTGACTGCGGAGCCATCAGGCTTTAGCGCAAGGATGGTATCGCCCCAACTATGTCCACCATTAGGCACACTAAACGCGCCATTGCCGGTGGCGAAATAGATGCGGTCTGTATCGGAGTCGTAAACAACACCAGCCCGCCCCCAGATCGCGCTCTGGATGTATGGACAGCTATTAGGCAAGTCGGTAACGTAGCTAGTCTGCAAGCTGCAGGTGGTGTTGAAGATATGCTGCGTGCCACTCGCCAGGTTGATGGTAGTGACATGACCATGATAAGGGCCGAGGTCGTCAAAGCCAGCGGCAGCGGCATACAAATAGCTAACCCCATTCTTTGCAGTAGCGACCGTCAGTGGGGAGGAGATCTTTTCGATGTCAGGGTGGATGGTGACTACTTCCGGCCAATTGCCCTCACTTACTTCGCGCCCATCACCAACCTGATACTTATGCACCTTGCCGTCCAAACCATAGCTGTATACATACTGATGGTTGGGGTCGACCACCGGTGAGGAGGTAGTGTAGCGTGGGCCAGTGCTGGCCTGTGCTGCCCAGATCTGGCTGCCATCCGCCGCATCTAGCGCCACCAGGCGGCCTGCTTTGGTGTTGAGAAACAGCAAATCCCTAGCCCCGCTGGCGGTGGCTACGCCCGTCAGGTAAGCGGCTACACCGTCGGCAATCTCCGGCAGGCGCACCTGGTAGATCTGCTGCAAGGTGTTGACATTGCTGGTCGTGATCTGCGCTGCGGCAAAGCTGGTGATTGGATGAGACATGGTTACGCTAGCGGTGGTCAGGTCAGGGCTGGGTAGTGGGGTGGGAGTAATGGTTCTGGTAAGGCTGGGTGGCTGGGTAACAAAGGTGATGGTCAGGCGGCCCGCTGGCCTAACCGCACTGGGCTGCGGAGTGCGCCCCGACACTGTCGTTAGCAACCCTATGTTTGGGGTGCGCTTAGGTGGCACATCATTCGCGGCTACTCCAATGAACGGACTACTAATACTGCCATGTCTAACCAGGGCTGTTGCAGGTTGCAGCGCTTTGGCGGGCGCACCGCTAGCAGTTTGGCTGGCACTGGCGCTGGCGATCAGAATAGGGGCCAGGAGTAGGATTACCAGAGCGGTAATCTTGATGTAAACTGATAGGCGGTCATCAGACATTTTGCATATTCCTTTGTATGACAGCAACAATGCTAATCGCGTGGCTATTATAACGTATTTCAGCAGGCTGATGCGACTCCCTAGTCCACCTTATATCATGCTTGCGCTATGCTAGTCAGCGATGGATATAGGCCAGTTGCGCTCAAGCATCAGCGCCCATCAGGGTCGTAGATATGATCCCAGTTGAAATCGGTGTTCACCAGACCGAGGAACTCGTCCTCGTTGTAGGGCCGCTGACTTGCGTCCGGCATGGGATTCTGCCAGAAACTGAGGGCCAGGGTAGGGTCTTCGAGATATGCGCGCAGTTGCGGCTCCTTCATCCCTAGATGCTCGGCCCATAGATCCATACGGTAGTTGCGGGCAAACGCCCGCGCCCCATTCCGAAGCGTTTCGTCTATAACCTGGATTGAGGATTCGCTGTCGTGGGTGTAGCTACGCCGCCCGCAGTTGGTCGAGCCAATCATTACGAAGACATCATCAATGACCCACGTTTTGGCGTGGACATAGGTCTCGTCAGGGTAGTTGCGGCCACCCGAATTGTTGGCCCCAGTGTCGGCGGGCGCTTCTACCTTCGGGGTATCGCTATCATCAAAGCAACTGCGGGACAGATAGTAGGTATGGAGCTTGGTAGGGAAACGATCGCGTAGCGTCTTGATGAAGTTGCGGCGGCGATAACGATACTGCGGCGGGTCGTCTATATGGTTGGACATCAGCATGACCAGGTACTCCACGCTAGGGCGGGCCAGTGCATCGAGCAAACTCGCAAGTATGCCCACGCTGTCATCCCCTGCATAAGGGTACGGTCCGGGGTAAGGGTAGAAGTATTGGTCTTCGACGTAGATAAAGCGTTGCGCCTTCCCAATGGCATGGCGAAGCGCGTTTAGGGTGGTCAGATCCCCTTCAGGGGCGAAGTCGTAGTGCATTCGTCGCGGATATGTGCGGGCCACCTGCACGATCTGGCTGCCAGTGCGGGGTGGCGGTTGCATCGGTTCGAGGGGAAGGAAAACCCGCTCCGACTTGAGGTTTGCGCTTGAATAATTCCAACGTTGGCAGAAGGTAAGGTCGAGGTCGGCAACCGCTGGACCTTCGATTTTGGCGTGTACATCGTGGAACTTACCCTGAACACAATGGCGATGGTCATCGAGCCGATCGGGGTTGATATCCATCCCGCCGCAGAAGGCCAGCGGGCCATCCGCTCCCTTCACCACCATTATCTTCTGGTGGTGTGAGCCAGCGAACAAGGTGTCTTTGGCGAGGATAGCATGGCCGTTGTCGTGCGGCAGGGCGTTGACATGATCAACCTCGGCGCTATTCTGCTTGCCAGGCTGGTCCCAGAGCAGCACATTCACCTGCGCCCCAGAACTCGCCGCCTCATGGGTCAATTGCGCCACGGCGCTGTTGGTGTCATCTGGTATAAGCTCAAAGTTGTCACTGAGCCACCAGCCGATTAGCCGCAGATATGAGTCAGCGCCGCGCACGCTACGAATCGCCTGGGCCACCTGCGCGAAGGCGGGCAGGCCATCGAGGATGGGCGTAACCCGATTGCCCAGGGTGAAGCGCGGCAGCGGCGCGAGGTTGGCGATGAACCAACTGGCGGGGTCGTCGCGATCCGCCATATAGATGGTCTGCACCGCGCAATGGGCAGGTGGCGAAAGGTCGAAGGTCGCGTCGCTGCCAATCGATGACCCAGAAGGGAGCAGGCTAATCAGATGGTGTTCCAGCGACAAGGCGTAGCCCGACGCAGCGCCGCTATGCTCGGCGGTGGTAGTAGTCAGCACAAGTGTTCCGCGTGCATCCGCCGCAATGCTGTATTCCCGTGCGGAGCCTTGCCTGGTTAGCACGTTGATGGTGCCGACGAAAGGCTGGTCGTACTCATCGCGCACCTCCAGCAGGATACGCTGGGTGGTCAGGGTCAGCAGTGGGTGAGCCTGGTCGCTGGCGGCAAGGCGGTCGCCATCTGCACTAGAGGCAAGGTTGCGGGCAATCGCGGCGTAGAAGGCGGTTGGGTCGAGCCGTCGCGTGACGCGATTCTGGGGGTCGATCATTTGCTGCAGCCGCACCCAACCTCTGCCATGGTCCTTGCCGCTGAGTTCAGGGCTGAGGGCGCGAGGGACGAAGGCGATCTCAAAATCGAGCTGGCCGCCAGCCGACCCATGTTCATCCGTCACCTCCAGAGCATCCCCGGCGATAACCATCCGTGGATACTCGTGGGTGAGCGCGACGTTTCGGTAGATGAAGACGACATCCAGTTCGCCAGGCATCCATTCAAGGTTTAGCCGTAGTGGTTGGTCGGGGCGGAGTACCAGCATACCGGCGCTGCCCCCCGCGTTAGGAATCGCACCCACCACCCCAGCGACTACTGCACGGGCGGGTAGGCTGGTGCGTTGGGGGGCGGCGATGCTGACACCGAGAGCGGTATGGAAACGTCCGAGGTCGTCTGGCCCATAGGGATAAACCTCTTTATAACTACCTGCAGTGGGTGGGGGCGGCAAAAACATGAAAACGTCGGTCACGGAGTCGATCCTTTCCAGCGAACTAACAACAGCAATGCCTGCAGCCAGATTAGGGCGAAGAACCTGAACGCTAAAGCTGACAACGCAGGTGCAGGTAGATTATAGCATAGCTTGCCCTTTTATGTATCTTTGAGGATCGGCTAATTCCTGTGCCTTCAGGGTGGGATACAGCCGCCCTTCTTCAGATAGCTGAAAGTTCCGTACACAGGTTCTTGACAAGGCGTGTACTTTATCCTATAGTACGGACATGGGACACCGTACCTCAAACACCAACCTTGTAGTTCAGATTGTACATCTGCCGCTGAATGAGCAGCAGATGAAGCACTACCATACCTTGCTCGCTGAAGCGGGAAGGTGCTGGACAGGTATGCTGCACGAACACATCGCCAGACGTGGCACTGCCAGGTTTAGTAAAATAGTAACAAAATCTCCTTTCTAGAAAGCCGGATGACTGGAAACAGTTACGTCCGGTTTGGAGCGGGGGAAAGCCTGAAAGGGCTTACATATCAGTATAGGTATTTGCCGCTCCTGAAAGATTCATAAGACCCACGCGGCCAGACCGCAGATTATCATAAAGGAGTGCAGAGCATGACAGCAACGAAAGAAGCAGGGGATGAGCGCAAGCGGGTGCGCTATGCAGTGGTGGGATTGGGCTGGATCGCACAGGCGGCGATGCTGCCCGCGTTCGCCAACGCGGGGGATAACGCTGAACTGGTGGCGCTTGTCTCCGACGATGCGGACAAGCGGGCGCAGTTGGGTGAACACTACGGCGTGGCGCATCGCTACAGTTACGCGCAGTACGACGAGTGCCTGCATAGTGGGGCGGTGGATGCCGTCTACATCGCGCTGCCCGATACGCTGCACCGCGAGTACACGGTGCGGGCGGCGCAGGCGGGCGTTCACGTACTGTGCGAGAAGCCCATGGCGGTCACATCCGCCGATTGCGCGGCGATGATAGCGGCGGCCCGCGAACACAATGTCAAGCTGATGATCGCCTACCGCCTGCACTTTGATGAGGCGAATATGCGAGCAGTCGAAGTGGTGCAAACGGGGCGGCTGGGTGAGCCGCGCATCTTCAGCGCCACCTTCAGCCAACAGATGAACGCCGACAACTTCCGGGTGCGCCCCGGGATGAGCGACGGCACCCTCTACGACATCGGTATCTATTGCATCAATGCGGCCCGTTATCTGTTCCAGGCCGAGCCGGTCGAGGCACTGGCGATAACTAGCAGCGGCACCGACCCCCGCTTCGGCGCAGCAGTCGAGGAGATGGTCGGCGCGATTTTGCGCTTCCCCGGCGGGCGGCTGGCCCAGTTTACCTCCAGCTTCGGCGCGGCCTTCACCGCTGGCTATCAGGTAATCGGCACCAAAGGCGATTTGCGGGTCAACCCCGGCTTCGGTGGCGGCAGGGCTTACCATTACCTGACCCTTGCGGGCCAGACAGAGGAGCAGACCTACCCCGACCAGGACCACTTTGGCGCGCAACTGCGCTACTTCTCAGATTGCATTCTTGAGCACAAGCAACCGGAGCCGTCCGGCGAGGAGGGCCTGATTGACGTGCAGATCATTGAGGCGCTCTACCAGTCGGCCCGCGAGGGGCGGCCAATAGCGCTGCATTTGCACCATCCCGCGCAACGCCCCGGCCCCAGCCAGGTAATCGTCTGCCCACCAGTGGCGGCCACCAAGCTGGTGAATACCAAATCGCCGGTGTTCCAGGTCGAATAGACCGCCGTATTAGCTACTTGTGAATACTAGCTGCCGTGGTACAGTTTATGCTCTTATGAACTCGGAGCGATTGAATGACGTGACCACGTCACAAATTGCCCTGGCGAACTCAATGGGGAGTCCGTCCAAAAAAAAACACAGCCACCGTCGTGATGGTTGCGGGTAGCGAAAGGAAGCTAAAATGTCCAATCGTGGAAATAATGACAGCAGCAAGCGTGGTTTCGGTTCGATGGATGAAGAGGAGCAGCGCCGCATCGCCAGCGAGGGCGGGCGTGCTTCTCATGAGAGCGGCCAAGGCCACGAGTTCACCCCCGAAGAGGCCCGCGAAGCTGGGCGCAAGGGTGGCAAGGCATCGCACAGCGGCAGCAACCAGGGCGGCGGCAACCAAAGCGGCAGCAACCAGGGTGGCAGCAACCAAAGCGGTGGCAACCAGGGTGGCGGCAACAGCCACTAGGCAGTTAGTATTACAGCCTCAGATGGCGTTAATGCGCCAGAATGGTGTAGGGGAGAATCGCATACGCCCTGCCGCCCTGTGTCAAAGCCAATCGTAACTACGCTATGTTGCCTGGCAACTGAGGCTGTAATATTAGGATCTAACCCCAAAAATTAAATAGCGCAAAAGATGGGCAGCTCGCTAAAATTGCGACGCTGCCCATCACATTATCGTGAAACCCAAAGACACTCTCTACCTCATGCTACGTGCCTTTTCAATATGCCAGCCGATTAAGTATGGCGGTGAGGCTGGCCTTGTCGGTGCCTCCGATAATCTTGCCGACCAAATTACCGTTGCCATCGAGGAAGACGAAGATGGGCTGCACGTTGACCCCATACCTGGCGACAATCGCGGCGTTGGCGGGATCCTCGCGGTTAATCTCTTGGAAGTCTACGCGGTTGCCAAATTGGGTTTTCAGTTGGCCGACCATGGGGCGCATCGCCTTACAGACATCGCACCAAACCGTAGAGAACATGATAAACTGCGGCTTCGCCACGGGTGCGGCGGCCTGTAGCGTATTGCTGGTCGCTGCGCTGGGGGCGCTGGTGCTAGTGCTGCCGTATTTGGAGCCACTATTGCTCCCACCACAGGCAGCCAGCATCATCGCCATGATCGACACGAGCAGTAGGCTGGCGATATAGTTCCGTCTCATCAATTTCTCCTATCCATTCCTTTATATACGCCCAATGGCTGATGATTGGATGCATCTCGTGACTGGAGAGATGGTTCAATCGTCGTAGACGAAGGTTGGTTCGTGGTAGAAGCGGACCCGACCGGCGCGGGCGCGCTCGGCTATTAGCTGCTCTAGGATGGCGTTGCGCTCATCGAGGCTGGCAGCGCGAGTTAGGGTGTCGAGCGGCAGGCAGACCCCTAGGGCGCGCACCGGCAGCAGGTGGCGGGTGATACCGCTGGGTAGCAGGTTGCAGGACAGTGCCATCTCCGCAACCTCGTGGGGGGTATAGGTGGGAAAGGCGACCATGATACCCTCAGCGTGGCCCTCGCCCACCGGCCCGTGCTGCGGCCAACTGACCGCTTCTTCGCTGCTGATGCGGCGCACCGGCGCACCGCCCGCATACTTGTAGAGGTGGACGATGGCGTTAAGCGCGACCGCCTGGCCGGGCAAGTCTGCGGCAACGCTGATGGCGTAGGCATGGTCAGGGTCGCCGCTGGGCGAGAGGTAGCCGACGATGGTACGCTGGGCCAGCGCGGCATCGGCTGCGGCGCGGCTGATGTGTTCAAGGCTGACACCAGGAACGCCCTGCACTGCCACCAGCAGCGCGTCGAGTTCGCGCCCATACACGATGTGATACCAGGAGCTGAGGCGCAGGGCGGGGTCGAGATAATCGACCACCTGCACCAGCGCACAATCAAGGCCCATCCGTCGCAGCGCGACCAGCCGATTTGTGCCGTCCAGTTCGATCAACTGGCTAACCTGGGGCAGCCGCCCCACGATGGGCGGGTCCTTCAACATCCCATCCTTGCGGATCTGGGCGGCAAGGCGGTCGGCGCGGCCCTCGTCATACTCCTCGTGCAACAGCACACTGTCCTCGGCGACGATCAGCAGTAGCGGCGTTGGTACTTCCATCGTCAGGTACCCTCCTTATAATGATTGTCGAGCGTTATCTTATGGCTGAATTATAGCATATTGGAACGGGGGCGGCTAGCGTCGACCACAACCATCGCTGGTTTGTCCCCGATGGCGCAGAAGGGTGCAGTTCATCAAACTGCAGCGTAGTACAGCGTAGGGGCGGACATAGGCATCAAAATAAGACGAAAGCCGAGTATGACTCAGGCGGTCTGGGGGTAAACCACCATAGCTATCAACCTTAAAACAGCGACCCGTACTACACACTTGCATAAAAAACTGGGGTGACAAACGCAGGCTCTTTCTGGCATAATCTGCTCATCAATAATTCCCCGAAAGGAGCCTACTCATGCCTAGTATAACATACCTTCTCGCTGATGTCTCCCAGTTGCACGCCCACCTTAACGCGCTCTTTACTGTTGAAGCCGAACAACTCGCCGAACAGACCTGCTTCCTTAGCTTGATGCCTATGGGGCGGGATAAATCCCGGCCCTACAGATCCAAACGCGGTTGTAGGGGCGAGATTTATCCCGCCCTGACGCTTGGCAATAATGTCCATCGCAATTTTTGAATGTTCCTAATCCCGCCCCTATTTGAGTTTTGAATGTTCCTAATCCCGCCCCTATTTGAGTTTTGTGCTTGTAGGAGCGCAATCTCATTGCGCCCTGACCGACTTAGCAACCAGCCTGTAGTCGCTGGCATCAATATTGCCGAATCTGCGCGTGAAGTAGTATAATTGGCTCATTGGCAGTGAGCCACCGCCTAAACGTGGCGCTGAGTAGTAAAACCTTTAGATCGTGATACATCCAATCTACCTTCTACCTTCTGCTTTCTACAATTATCGGAGAGGAGACTAACTTTGGGCCTGACTGCGGTACAATGGGGGGTGGTGATTGCCGCCTTCTTTGCCTCGGCGGTGGAGTATGTCGAGGCGTTCACGATTGTCCTTGCTGTGGGGGTAACACGAAGCTGGCGTAGTAGCCTGCTGGGCGCGCTAGCGGCGACGATTACCCTGGTGGCGATTGTGGGGATATTCGGCGTGTCGCTGGTGCAACTCGTGCCGATTGACACACTGCGTTTCATCATCGGCGCGTTGCTGATGCTGTTCGGTATGAAGTGGCTGCGTAAGGCCATCCTGCGCTACAGCCGGGTCAAGGCATTTCGCAACGAGTCGGCCATTTACCAGACTGAGGTGACTACGCTGGAGGATGAGCCGCGACCCGCCCCGGGTGTGTTCGACAAGCTCGGCTTCCTGGTTAGCTACAAGAGCGTGCTGCTGGAGGGGATGGAGGTTGCCTTCATCATCATCTCATTCGGCACGGGCGCAAAGAATGGAGCCAGCAATTGGCTGCCCGCCTTCATTGGTGCAGGGCTAGCAGCGGCGCTGGTGCTTGGTGCTGGATTGCTGCTACGTGCGCCGCTGGCACGGGTGCCAGAGAACGCGCTGAAGTTCGGGGTTGGCCTTATGCTGGTCGCCTTCGGCAGCTTCTGGGCCGGTGAAGGGGCCGGTGTAGTCTGGCTGGGTAACCCGCCCGATCTCAGCATTATTGGGTTGCTGCTGGGCTACTCACTGGCTAGCTACCTGCTCATCCTATGGCTGCGTAGCCAGGCCACACGACAGCTTGAAGTCAAGACGGTACAGACACCGGGAGGGGTGCAATGAAATACATCATCGGCGCATTGCGCTGGCTCTACGACTTCCTGGCCGAGGATAACCTGCTGATGCTAGGCACCATTGTCAGTCTGGTGCTGCTATTCGTCATCGTCGCGCTGGGCGAGGCGAGCTACGCTGGCCCGCTGTTCTTCCTCTTCATCGTGGTGGTGCTGTTCCTCAGCCTCCGCGCCGAGGCCCAGCGCAGCATGGGTAAGTAACCGGCCAGCGCAACTGATACCAATTCGCTATAGTGCCGCGATAAAGTAGATCATAGCGAATCGTTGTTCGCCCCTACGAAGTTGTCGCAGTACCTCGGCTAACGGGTATGAACCAATCCAACCATAGCCTCACCCCCAAAAGGGGATGAGGCTATTTGCGCTGCCAACCTTACCAACATCCTTACCAAACGACCAAAATTGACTTTGTGCTTGCAAAAACGAAGTTGACATTCTTGTATGCTGCTGCTAATATCTCCGTGCTAGATCTGCAACTAACTAACAGAAGGCTGATGTCGATGCGATTATTGGTATCACTAATTCGCAGCTTTTCATCACCTTCCTAATAGCATAACAACCATTGCTGGGTTGGAAGAACAGAAAGAGGAACACCGTGAGCTACAATCATAAGGGATCTGCACGGCTGGCTACGCGGCTATTAATACTGCTACTGCTCGTCGTCAGTACAATGCTGAACCCAACCCAGGCTGCGCCCGTAGCATTGCCTGGTACAAATCAGCCCAGCGCAATGAGCGCCTCATTCGGCAGTGGATGGAATCTGATTTCTACCATGTTGAACCTGACGGCATGGCTCAACTCGGTAACTGTTAGTGAAACTAATGGGTTGGGCTATGCTCGTACTTCTGTCATCAACAACCACGTGGCCCCCTCCAACCCGCACAAAATCACCAGCGTTGGCACCATCACCGGCATCACCATCGATGCGATCAGCGGTGTGCCACTAAAGGCTGACCTACAGATCTCCATCGATAATACCAGCCTGGTTCAAAGCGTCCCAACTGCGGGTGGCTCATACACCCTCACTTATCAGCCCGGCACCTATGTGATCAGTGCGACCACCAGCAGTTGCTACCTACTGATGACTGCGACCATCACCATTACCGCCGGGGCAACCACGTTGCATAACTTTGCGTTCACTCGGGATACCAGTGGCAGTTCTGGCTACTCCTGCGCCGACAATGTGAGTCGCCCTTTCATCCCTGGGGTCAACCGCATCTTCAACCAGAGTTACGGAACAAACCAAGCACCGGCTAACTATCCAGTCATTGCGGTGCCGTTCTTTGGATCCAGTGCCAACAACATCACCATAAGCGGCAGTGGCTGGGCGGCGCTGGCTAATAGCTCCAGCCTGGTTACGATCAATCCATGCATCCCCAACGCTGCCACCCCTAACAGCACCATCGCCGCTAACTGGGATGCACTGATTGGCTCCAACAGCGGAGTCAGTGCCAGCGGAGTCTACAGCACGGTGGATAGTATGGATTTCACCAATCCCACCGTAATTGTGGAGTGGCGGGCAGTCATCCACAGCGGTGATGCCACTACCCTTACCAACACCTTTGAGATCCAGATTGACAGCGTTACCGGCGACATCTACACGGTCTATCCCACCTTGAATTCGAGCGGCAGGGGTGATGGCCGCTCCTCCACTGTCGGCATCGAGAACCAGAGCGGCAGTGTGGGTAAGCAGTATCAGTGCAACAGCGGCACGGGTGAGGTCTTCAACCCGCTCAACAATTATCTCTGGAGCGGTGATAGTATCCGCTTCAGCCCAATACCACCTGCCACCAACACGCCGATGCCAACTAATACACCGACAAACACCCCGACAAATACCCCCACCAATTCACCAACGATTACCAACACGCCCACAAACACGCCGACCAATACTCCAACTTCGACTAACACCGCCACAAACACGCCCACAAACACGCCAACGATTACCAATACGCCCACAAACACGCCAACCAGCACCAACACGCCGACCAACACCAACACGCCGACTGATATACCGACGATTACCAACACGCCGACCAACACCCTAACCGTGACCAACACCCCGACCAACACCCCAACCGTGACCAACACCCCAACCAACACGCCCACTAATACCCCAACCGTGAACAGCACCCCCACCAACACCCCCACCAATTCACCAACGATTACCAACACGCCCACAAACACCGACACGCCGACCAAAACACCAACCAACACCCCAACCAGCACCAACACGCCGACCAACCCCCCAACCGTGACCAACACCCCAACCAGCACCAACACCCCAACCGTGACCGACACGCCCACAAACACGCCAACCATTACCGACACACCCACAAACACGCCAACCATCACCAACACCCCAACTAGCACTAACACGCCAAGCGATACACCGACGATTACCGATACGCCCACTAACACACCAACCGTGACCAACACACCAACCGTGACCGACACCCCAACCAACACACCTACAATCACCAACACTCCGACCAACACACCAACCATCACCAATACCCCAACCGTGACCAACACCCCAACCAACACGCCAATTAGCACCAACACCCCAACCAGCACCGACACGCCGACCAGCACCAACACGCCAACCAACACGCCAACGGTTACCGATACGCCGACCGACACACCGACGATTACTAACACCCCAACCAGCACCAACACGCCGACTGATATACCAACCATCACCAATACCCCAACCGTGACCAACACCCCAACCAACACGCCAATTAGCACCAACACCCCAACCAGCACCGACACGCCGACCATCACAAACACGCCAACCAACACGCCAACGGTTACCGATACGCCGACCGACACACCGACGATTACTAACACCCCAACCAGCACCAACACGCCGACCGACACACCGACCATCACCAACACGCCGACCGACACACCGACCGTGACCGACACACCAACTAGCACCAACACGCCGACTGATACACCGACGATTACCAACACCCCAACCAACACCGACACCCCAACCAACACCGACACGGCCACTAACACCCCAACCGTAACCCGCACGCCGACGATTACCGACACGCCCACTAACACGCCAACCGTGACCGACACGCCGACCAACACACCGACCAACACTAACACCCCAACCGTGACCAACACGCCGACCAACACGCCGACGATTACCAACACGCCTACTGATACGCCAACCGTGACCAACACCCCAACCAACACGCCAATTAGCACCGACACGCCAACCAGCACCGACACGCCAACCAGCACCAACACGCCAACCAACACGCCAACGGTTACCGATACGCCGACCGACACCGACACCCCAACCAACACCGACACGGCCACTAACACCCCAACCGTAACCCACACGCCAACCGTGACCGACACGCCCACTAACACGCCAACCGTGACCGACACGCCGACTAATACACCAACCATTACCGACACGCCAACCATCACCGACACGCCGACCAGCACCAACACGCCTACTGATACGCCAACTATTACCATCATGCCGACCGTGACCCACACCCCAACTAACACCCCAACCAGCACTAACACCCCAACCAGCACCGATACGCCGATCAGCACCAACACGCCTACTGATACGCCAACCGTAACCAACACGCCTACTGATACGCCAACCGTGAGCAACACGCCCACCAGCACCAACACGCCGACCGACACACCGACGATTACCAACACCCCAACCAACACGCCAACCGTGACCGACACCCCAACCAACACACCTACAATCACCAACACTCCGACCAACACACCAACCATCACCAATACCC
>JANXYP010000194.1 GCA_025355955.1 Chloroflexota bacterium | reverse complement strand
GATGCCGAATGCGCCCATGTTCATAATCGTGTAGGCGAAGGTGTAGAACAGCACGCTGCTGACCGCCTGGTTGGGGTCGCCGGGGGCGTAGGCGCTAAGGCCGAGCAGGATATAGCCAGTATGCGCGATGCTGGAGTAGGCCAGCATCCGCTTGACGTTGCGCTGCGACACGCCCACGATGTTACCCAGAGTCATAGTCAGGATGCTGAGGACGATCACGACCGGCACCCAGATGGTATAGGCTTGGCCCAGCCCCTCGACCAGAATGCGGATAATTGCGGCAAAGCCCGCCGCTTTGGGCGCAACCGACATGAAGGCGGTCATCGGGGTGGGCGCGCCCTGGTAGGCATCGGGAGTCCACATATGGAACGGCACCGCTGCAATCTTGAAGGCGAGACCGGCGGTGAGCAGGAAGACTGCCAGGGTAAGCAGGGTGTTGCCCGCCGCATTGCCGTTGCTGCCAATCAGCGTACTCAGATTGCTGGCGATCTGGTCCAGGTTCGTCGAGCCGGTGAGACCAAACAGCCAGGTCATGCCGTAGACCAGGATGGCAGTGGCGAAGATACCGAGCAGGAAGTATTTGACGCTGGCCTCATTGGAGCGACTGTCGCCTCTTGCCCAGCCGGTCAGGATGTAGGTGCAGAGCGAACTCAGTTCGATACCGACGAACAGGCTGATCAGGTCAACGCTGCTGGCGACTACCATCATGCCGACGATGCTCATCGCCAGCAGGGCGTAGAACTCGCCCAGCGGCATCCCGAACTCCTCGATATAGGTGGCGGAATATAGCACCGCCAGGATACCGGCAACCAGAAACAGCATCTTGAAGAAGGTGCCAATATCGTCCTGCACCACCATGCCGCATGGATAAGTATAGGCTGGGCCGCAGGCGTTGCTGAGGAAGGTAAACACCCGATGCCCGCCCCCACTGTTCATGAAAGCGGGTATCAGCGCGGCCAGCCCGCCCAGGTAGCCCAGCAGGGTGATGCCGGTCAGCACCATGCGGCGCTGCTCTTTCTTGATGAACAACTCCACGATGATCATCGCCACCGTTACCACGATGACGATCAGCTCCGGTAGCACCACGCTGAAGTCAGGCGAGGCGGGGACTTTGAAGTTGGTGGGGTTCGCTTGCAGTAGCACCGATATGGCTGAGGTCATCGGTTCGCTCTCCTCTAAGTTTAGGTTTCTGATCCCCTCTTCCCTTGCGGGAGAGGGCTTCGCTGCTATCCCTTCTCCCCTTGAGGGAGAGGGTAGGGTGAGGGGTAATGCTGATTTACATCCATGCTCATCGGAGCTATATTCTCCCCCATATAGTTGTTCGCTTTACTGCCTCTTCACTTGCTCTGCCTTCGCCTGCTCACTGTAGAGCGGTTCCAGTTTGGTTTGGTCAAGTTGCTTTTGCTGAGTCAGTTGCTGCCTCGCTCGGATTCGCCCAACCTGCCATATCCACGCAATTGCGCCTGCCCCTAGCATTACTATGATTGGAATGTATATCCACGCCGGTACATCTATATGGAAAAACTCACTGTTTATCAGCCCCAGCCACAGGACTATCGCTAGCACGGCTCCGTAGGAGTAGCGCAAGCGGCTAATTTCATCTCCAGTGTTCATTGCCTGTCGCATCGCAGAGCGAACTCGATCGAGGACCAAGATCGGCACTGCAACTGCGAGTAGAACATTTTGCAGTGTCTTATCTGGCAAGAAGACTGAGTAGACCAAAGCAACCGTCAGTGCAAGCAAAGCTACGAGCCAGACCACCGAAATGGCGCGACCAGGATGCCAGTCTTGCTTAGTTTTGTCACCCATTGCTGCACCCCTGCGTAGTTACGATTAGCATAGAAGCGCTTCAAGATTACCCCTCACCCAGCCTCTCCCGCAAGGGGAGAGGGGCAAAGGCGCGGGCGGCGTTGTTACGATGAGCATAGATGCGTTGCACCAGGGCGGACGCAATCCGCCCCTACGCCAATGTTTGCCTTCCACTGGCATTGATGCTCTTCAGCAGGGCGTATGCTATGTGCCCCTACGCCAATGTTGATGCTCTCCACTGGCATTGATGCACTTCAAGATTTCTCCCCCAACCCCCGCTGGGGGCTCAGATTGATCCTAATCCGCTTTAATCAGTTTATCCGTTTTACAATCCGTTGGCTAACAGCCGTTACGGCAACAAATGCCGCATCCAGGCCAGCAGCTCAGTGCCGTTGGTGGTCAGGGCGGTGAAGATAGCATGGTCAGGTTGTTGCAGCACGTTGAACAGTGGCGCGGCGTACACGCCCATCGCTACCGCCAGCAGCACCAGGGTAACGAGGCCCACCCCCTCCCAGGGACGTAGGTCGGGGAAGTTCGCCGAGCTTGGTTTGGCCGGACCCCAGACCACCCGCTGGAACATCCACATCAGGTAGAAGGCGCTGATAATAATGACCACGCTGGCGATCGCCGCCACCCAGGGGTTGGTGCCGAAGGTGCCGATGAAGACCAGGAACTCGCCGATGAACCCGCTCAGGCCGGGCAAGCCAGTCGAGCCGAGCATCAGCACGGTGAATAGCCCTGCGTAGATCGGCATCCGCATCGCCATGCCGCCCATCGCCGAAATATCGCGGGTGTGCAGCCGCTCATAGATGATGCCAACGCAGAAGAACAGTCCGCCGGTGAGCAACCCGTGACTGACCATTTGCAGTACCGCGCCATCGACGCTCTGCTGCGTGCCGATGAAGATGCCCAGCACCACGAACCCCATATGGCTGACGCTGGAGTAGGCGACCAGCTTCTTGAGGTCGGTTTGCATTAGTGTGACCAGTGCGCCGTAGATAATCGCAATCAGGGCGAGGGCAATCATCAGCGGGGCGAAGTCGCGTGCACCCTGTGGCGCAAGCGGCACCGCGAAGCGCAGCAGGCCGTATCCACCCAGCTTCAGCAGCGTGCCAGCCAGCACCACGCTACCGGCGGTAGGCGCTTGTACGTGGGCATCGGGCAGCCAGGTGTGAAAGGGGAAAAGCGGCACCTTGATGGCAAATGCGCCGGTGAACGCCAGGAAGATGAGATCCTGGAAGGTGCGGTCGAACTGCGGCGCATCGCCCTTCAGCACGAACCAGTCGAAGCCACCATAGGGTGTGCCGTTCAGCAAGCCGCCGCCCAGGTTCTGGTGCGCGAAGTAGAGCGCGATGATACCAACCAGCATCAACACGCTGCCGACCAGGGTGTAGAGGAAGAACTTGACCGCCGCATAAACCCGATTATCGCTGCCCCAGATGCCGATGATGATCGCCATGGGGATCAGCACCAGTTCCCAGAAGATGTAGAAGGTGAACAGGTCGAGGACACAGAACACGCCGAGGGTACCAGTTTGCAGGATAAGGAGCATGATGTGATACTCGCGTAGCCGCTTCTGCACGCTGCTCCAGCCCGCCAGGATTGCCACCATCGAGATGACGGTGGTCAGTTGGATTAGCAGCAGGCTGATGCCGTCGATGCCCACATGGTAGTTGACGTTGAAGGCATGAATCCACTCGATGTGTTCCGCGAATTGCATCTGGTATTTGCTGTTGCTGTCGAAACCAAAGAGCAGCGTCAGGCCCACCAGGAAGTCCAGCACGGTGATCGCGAGAGTGAACACCCGAATTGCCTGGTTCTTGAACAGCCCAGGAATCATCAACACCAGCGCCCCGATCAGCGGGATGAAGATGATCAGCGACAGGATCGGAAAGTTGAAGGTGTTATTCTCAATCACGTTGGTTGCGGATTGCGTTAGCAAGGCTAATCTCCTTTGGCGCAGTACGGTTAGTGTATGTTGCTGAACGCGATAATCGAAAGATAGCTGATTAGGACGACCAGGCCGAGGGCAATCGCCAGCGCGTAGCCCTGCACGAACCCAGTCTGCACTTTGCGGAGGCCGCCGCCGGAGACGCGCACCAGCCCGGCCACCCCGTTGACCGCCCCATCAATGATGTTGGCATCGAACCACCACAGCGCCGTACCCAGCCGCCGCACGTTGTTGATGATCGCCCACTGATAGAGGTCGTCGAAGTACCACTTGTTGAGGAACAGATTGTAGATGGGCTTGAATTGCGTACCCAGCCGCTGCGCCAGGTTGCTGCGCCGCCCGTACATCATATAGGCCAGGGCAATGCCTGCGATTGCGACAATCGTCGCAAACACCAGCAGGATGCTGGTCTGCGTGGTTGGCCCGTTGGCCGCTTCATCGCTGATCTTCACCCCCAGCGTGGTACTCTTGCTGAGGAAGGTATAGATTGGCCCCGCCTCCGGCGGCCAGCCGATCAGGAAGCCGAGCACAACGGTCGGCACCGCCAGCACCACCAGCGGCAAGGCCATCTGCCAGCCCGACTCGTGGGGGTCGTGGGTTTCCCCATGTCCACCATCGTGTGCGGTAGCGCCTTGCGTGCCGGGCGCATCGTGCGTGCCTTCTGGGCTGGCCGTGCTGTGTGCATCGGCTACAGCCGCAACGCTGAGGCCGCTGGTAGCTGCGGCAGTAGCCGGAGCCAGCTTCCAGCGCGGTTCGCCGAAGAAGACCAGGAAGACCAGGCGGAACATATAGAAGGCGGTTAGGAACGAGGTGAAGGTGAGCAAGGCCCAGAAGACGAAATAGGCGGCGTTACGGTCCATGCCCGCGCTGTAGAACGCGCCAATAATCTCATCCTTGCTCCAGAAGCCCGCCAGCGGCACGATACCCGCGTTCGCCAGCGCGGCCAGCAGGAAGGTCCAGAAGGTGACAGGCATATAGCGGCGCAGCCCCCCCATGGTGCGGATGTCCTGGGGGTTCTCCACGCCGGTCGGCTGCATCCCGTGGATAACTGAGCCGCTGCCGAGGAATAGTAGCCCCTTGAACATCGCGTGGGTAGCAAGGTGGAAGATGGCGGCGACGATTGCGCCCACGCCCAGGCTGGCAAACATATACCCTAGCTGGCTGATGGTCGAGTAGGCCACCACCTTCTTGATGTCGTTCTGCACCAGGGCAATGGTCGCGCCTAGTATTGCCGTAACTGTGCCGATAATCGCCACTGCCACCAGCATATTAGGGCTGAGGGCGAACAGCGGGTGAGCGCGGGCCACCAGGTAGACACCGGCAGTAACCATCGTGGCGGCATGGATCAGGGCGCTGACCGGGGTGGGGCCTTGCATCGCGTCGGGCAACCACACGTGCAGCGGGAACTGCGCCGACTTGCCCATTGCACCGAGGAAGAGCAGGAAGCAAATCCAGGTTATGTTGCCGAACTGCCAGTGAATGTTGCCGGATGCGGCCTGGTCGAACACGGTCGAGTAGGCCACTGAGCCGAAGTTCCAGAAGATCAGCATCACCCCCAGGCTGAAGCCGAAGTCACCGATGCGGTTGGTGACGAACGCCTTGACCCCAGCGGCACGCGGGCTGATGTCGAACTGCTTGCCCTCGCGGTTGACGTTGTTGGTGGTATACCAGAAGCCAATCAGCAGGTAGGAGCAGAGGCCGACCGCCTCCCAGAAGATGTAGAGCTGCACGAAGTTGTCGGCTAGCACCAGCATCAGCATACTGAAGACGAACAGTGAGATAAAGCTGAAGAAGCGTAGCAGGCCATGATCGTTGGGATGCTCGTGCGTGTCGTGGGCCATGTAACCAATTGAGTACAGATGCACCAGGAAGCCGACCGACGTAACCACCAGCAACATAATCGCGGTCAGTTGGTCTACGTAGAAGTTGATATTCACCTGGAAGTTGCCTGACTGGATCAAAGGATAACCTTGAGTATCGAAGGAGCCGCCGTTCAGCACATCGAAAAAGGTGGCGATGCTGAGGGCAAACGACGTGCCGACTAGCAAGGTCGCCAGATAAGCGGCGGGTAGCTTCAGGTTAGCCGGTATCCAGCGGCCAAACACGCCATTGATGATGAAGCCGAGCAGTGGCAGCACCGGTATAAGCCAGATGTAATCGTGCATTGCGCCTCCCCACTTGGAGTTTTGAGTTATGAGTGTTGAGTTTTGAGTTATGGTTCTGCGATTACGAGTTGTCTACAACGCACGGGAGCAAGTTTGCTCTAATCCAACTCAGAACTCAGAACTTAGAATTCAGAACTAATCCTTTAGCTCTTCGATGTCCCGCGTGTCTACCGTCGGCTTCTGGCGGACGAGGGCGATGACCAGGCCGAGGCCGATGGCCGCTTCCGCCGCCGCCACCGTGACCACGAAGACGACGAATGCCTGCCCCGCCATGGAATTGAGGTAGCGGGAGAAGGCCAGCAGGCTGAGGTTGACCGCGTTCATCATCAGCTCGACCGACATGAATATAACCAGGATGTTGCGCCGGGTCAGTACCCCGACCAGCCCGATGCCGAACAGGATGGCGCTGAGGGCGAGAAACCACTCTAGCGGCACAGTAGTATTGGTGATAGTCAACTCTGTTGCCCTCCCTTTTCTGCGCCCGCTGCATGAGCGCCGTGTTCAGCCTCAAGCATGGGGGTAATCTCGCGGGCGAACTCTTCACCCTGCTTGCGCCCTACGATGCCGGTGCGCCCGATGTTGATGCCGGTGGAAGGGAGAATTCGCTCCTCCCCTTCCGGCTCGATCTGCTTGGACAGAATAATCGCGCCGACTACGGCAATCAGCAGGATCAACGAGGCGATCTCGAAGGGATAGAGATAATCGGTGTACAGCACCCGCCCCACCGCCTGCACGTTGCCACCAACCGCGACAGTGTTGGCGGGGGTATACTGCCCCACTGTGACTGCGCCATTGGTGATGCCCTGCTGCATCTGGGTGGTAACATCCTTGCTGAAGATAATCGCGACCAGTTCACCCGCCAGCAGCAGCCCCAGCGGCCAGGCGATGATCGCCTGCCAGCGGCGGGCATCGCCAATCTGTGGCCCTTCGCGTAGCTGCAAGAGCATTACAACAAAGAGGAACAGCACCAGGATCGCCCCAGTGTAGACCAACACCTGCAACACGGCGAGGAACTCCGCGCCCAGCAGCACGTAGATGGCGGCTAGCTGGAAGAAGGCAATCGCCAGGAACAGCGCGCTGTAGATGGCGTTGCTCTGGATAATCGTCATGATCGAAGCGACCACCGCGACGAAGCCGAGCGCGAGGAAGACGATTTGCTGGAAGTCTAGATCGAATGGCATAGTCCGCTCCTTCAGCGAAGAACCCTCACCCTAACCCTCTCCCAGAGGGCGGGGAATGTTATCATATTAGCTGCATATTGGCCTGGGCTACAACCATCTTGGCGATGATGGTGGCGAAGCTAACCGTAATCTTCTGCTTCAGCAATTCATTAGCCAAGACGGCAGCCCGGTCCAACGCTTCAATAAGCGACTCAACTTTAACGCCGCGACTGATCATGCTACGCATAGGCTCCAACTGAGTGTCACCAAAGGCGTTGGGGTTGCGATTACGTATCAGCGCCAGATAGCTCAAAGCAAGACCCTGGGCGAAGACGTGTAGCTCCTCCAGCCGCACTGGTGCTGCTCGTAGGCACTCGAACATCGCCTCGCATACCTTCTCCTCAAGGCTGCCTTTTTCCAAAGCTAGCTCCCCGCCTTGTGTGCCACCACATTCATCGCTCGTAGATAGCCGGGTTTGTTGTTGAGCAAGGCATCGTCGGCGATGCGATCCATAACCTGGGCGATCTCCACCTCGGATACATCGGTCATCTTGCTGAGGAAGCCACGCGCAGCGTAGAGGCCACCAACAATATTGGCTAGCATATATTGACCGTCCTGGGTGCTACCACCCACTGCATAATCAATCGCTTCGTTCTTGATCTCAGCCATACCCCGCTCTGCCAGAAGCGCAGGTAGCTCGTCCATGATATACATATTGTTGCCCAGCGCCTGCATTGCTTGCAGATAGATGTTGACCGCCCGCTGAAAGTCGGGGTTGGGGTAGCCGTCGAAGCCATCCGCCGAGGCAATATCCTGCACCCAGATATGGCCGCCGGGGGCCAGCGCCGCGATGATAAGGTCGAGTGCGTGCTGGTAATGAGGCACGTGTTCCAGCACGGTGAAAGCTAGCGCAACATCGTAGCTACCCGCAGGCAGGCTGTTCTGGATATCGCCCTGTACGAAACTGGCGTTAAGCCCGCGCTCCTGGGCCGACTTCCGCGCCTGGGTTAGCGCCCGTTCGTCGCGGTCGATGCCTACTAGTTCGGCATCCGGGTACATACCAAGCAGGGCGAAGCCCAGTTGCCCCTCGCCACAGCCGAGATCGAGGATGCGTTTTACCTGCTTGCCGACGTAATCGTAGGCATGGCGGCGGATGTGTTCACCGTAGACGTTGGCGATGGCATCGAGCCGCTGCCGATCAACCAACGGGTCGCCAAAGATATAGGAATTAGCGCTATGTTCGGCCACGGGTTTACTCCCTAATGAGTATTATAGATTGCAGATTTCAGATTGCAGATTATATGCGCTTGGCTTGTTTGGCCTACTTACCAGCGCTCACCTGGTTGCGCCCGTTCGCGGCGGATGCGGTTGCCATTCGCGTCGAACTCGATATCCTCGGCTGGCGCTTGCGGCTCCTCGATCAAGCGCGGCTTGCCGCTGGGGCCGAGGTCGAGCTTGCCGCTCTTACCCTTGTCGTCCTTGCCACCGCTACGCAACTTCTTCGGCTTGCCGATGACGGTCAGCGGGATGTGGTTGGCCCTGCCGGACGGTCCGATATTGCGGGTCTCCTCCATGTACATACTGCCCACTTGCAGCAGCTTGTCGATGCCATAGACGGTGTTGGCGCGGTTGTCGGTCGCCATCTCGAACACGTGGCTCATAGTCAGCGCCTCGACTGGGCAGGCTTCCACGCACAGGCCGCAGAACATACAGCGGGTCTCGTTGATGTCGTAGAAGAATCGAAACTTCTTGCCGTTCGCCTCCGCCATCTCTGGGTTGGCGAAAGGCAGGTAGAAATGCTCGAAGGGGTGCCACTTGTCGCTATGGTCGGTGTCCTCGCCGTCGCTGTCGTCCTCGATCACGCCCATGGTGATGCACTTGATTGGGCAAGCCTGGGCGCACAGGCCACAGCCAACGCACTTCTCATCGCCGGTCTTGGGGTGGGGCAGGAAGCCGACTGCGCCCCGGAAGCGCGGCTCCAGTTCACGCATCTTGAAGGGATACTGCACCGTCACCGGCTTGCCGAACATCGTCTTCAGCGTGGTGAACATCCCGCCCACTTGTTCCATCAGTGTTGACATTACTACCCCCTTCCCCCTTCGGGGAGTTTTGAGTTTTGAGTGCTGAGTTATGAGTTAAAGGCTTGTATTACACATCCAACTCAAAACTCAAAACTCAAAACTCATAACTGCTGTACGCCAGTGGTGTCTGCCCGCCCGCTGCCCAGGCGCACGGCACGATCGCCGCCCATCATTGGCTTTGCGCCCGGCGGGATCAGTTGCGGCACGTTGCTGACCAGTTGCGGCTTGTCGCTGTGGGTAAACCAGCTACCGGAGGCCATCCGCGACAGGGCGAAGACGACTGCACCGGCCCAGACTAGCTCAATTGCCACCGCGATCCAGAGCCAGCCAACTTGGCCGTTAACGTTTACGTCGAAGAACTGCTTTAGCAGCGCCGCGATCAGGATGTTGACGAAGACGAGCGGCAGCAACACCTTCCAGCACAGGCCCATCAGTTGGTCGTAGCGGAAGCGGGGCAGCGTGCTGCGGACCCAGAAGTAGAAGAAAATAAAGAACGACATCTTGCCCACGAACCAGAGCGGCGATGCACCGCTGATGAAGCCGACGAAGCTGGCCCCGCCTGGCTGATCGCCGGTAATACCGGCGATGAAGGCGAGCGGGCTATCCCAACCGCCGAGGAAGACTGCGGTAGCCAGGATGGCGACGACCAACATATTGATGTACTCGGCGAGGAAGAACAGGCCGAAGCGCATCCCGCTATACTCGACATGGTAGCCCGCAACTAGCTCCTGCTCCGCCTCCGGCAGGTCGAAAGGGTTGCGGTTGGTCTCGGCGATGCCCGCGATCAGGTAGGTGATGAAGGCAACCGGCTGAATTAGGATCAGCCACATATGACCGCCAGCCCACCCAGCCTGCCAGATCACCATCCCGCCCAGGCTAAGAGTGCCAGTAAACAGTATACAGCCGACCAGTGAGATACCCATGATAATTTCGTAGCTGATTACCTGGGCGCTGCTACGTAGCGAACCGAGCAGCGCGTATTTGTTGTTGCTGGCCCAGCCTGCCATGATGATGCCGTATACACCGAACGAGGAGAGCGCCAGAATCAAGAGGATGCCAACATTGATGTCACCAATGTAAGGGTCGATGGTAATATTGGTGCCGGGCAATGGGGTTCCGGGTGCGCCAAAGGGGGCAACCGAAACTGCGGTCACGGCAGTGAAGAAGCTGATAATCGGCGCGAAGTAAAAAATCCACTTGTCGGCCTGCGCGGGGATAATATCCTCTTTAGTGAGCAGCTTGAGCGCATCGGCGGCAGGCTGCAGCAGGCCGAACGGCCCGGTGCGGTTGGGGCCAAGGCGCGACTGCATCCGACCCATCACCTTGCGCTCGAAGTAGGTCTCATAGGCCATCGCAGTCAGGGTGATCAGCAGGATCAGGGCCATGATCACCACCTTGATAATCCACCAACCAAGGCTGAACAACTCCTGGTTGCTCGACCCCAGCGGCAGCAGCGGCAGGCTGATTGCGTGTTGTAGCATAGTAGCACCCTCCGGGTAGTTTTGAGTTTTGAGTGCTGAGTTTTGAGTTAAAGGCTTATTTTACCCATCCAACTCAAAACTCAAAACTCAAAACTTATAATTGCTTGTCGGCCTCGATGCGGGCGACCAGCACGCGCAGGTCGGGGATTAGTTCGCTGTCGAGGCGCTGGTAGCCGTCGCGGGCAACCATCGTCGCTCTGATAGTATCATCTTTGTTGGCCTGGCTGGAAGCGAGGAACGCCTGGCCGCGCTGCACGTCCTCGGTAACGATCAGCTTGCTCCTTGCTTCGCCCACACTGGTGAACAGCTTGATCGGCGAACCGTTGGCGAGGCCAAGCTGGCGGGCATCACTAGGGTTGAGCCGCACCCCATCGGCTGGCTCGACGATGTTGAGCATCCGACTGTAGCGGCTGAGGGTACCCATGTTGAAGGCGTAGCTGCTGCGGGCTGCGGTCAGGGTCAGCGGCATCTGCTCACTGGTTGCTGGTGGCGCGGTATATTCTACCACACGCAGGGTCGGCTTGTGTGCGCCGAAGCCGTCGGCATACAACACGTCGGTACCCTTGCTGCTGCGGTCAGGCACCGGCCATTGGTAGCCTTGCAGCTTCAGTTGCTTGTAGCTCATCGCGCCGGGCATCGGCACCGCCAGTTCGAGGTAGCGGGCGACATCGAGGCGGCTGTAGCTTATCCCTGCGTAGATGGGCATCAGCTTGACCATCTCGCCGAAGATGCTGCTAGGGTTGCGATACTCCATCTTCAGGCCCAGGCGGGTGCCGAGGTCGGTGAGGATGGCCCAGTCGGGACGGGCCAGGCCGCGCGGCTCGACCGCCATGCGAATGCGCTGCACGCGGCGTTCCGCGCTGGTGGTGGTGCCGTCCTTCTCCGCGAAGCTGGCGGCGGGCAGTATTGCGTCGGCCAACTCCGCCGTTTCGGTCATGAAAATGTCCTGTACCACCAGAAACTCCAGGTTATCAAGCGCCCGCTTGACCCGCTCCGGCTCGGCATCGGCCAGCACCGGGTTTTCGCCGACGATGAACATCGCCTTAATCTCGCCCGCCGCCGCGCCCGCGTACATCGCGTTGAGGTCGCGTCCCACACTGATCGGCAGTTCGGCAACTTCCCAGGCGCTGGCGAACCTGGCGCGGGCGGCTGCATCATCCACTCGCTGGTAACCAGGTAGGTAGTGGGGTAGGCAGCCGCTGTCGGCTGCGCCCTGCTTGTTGTTCTGGCTGACGAAGGGATTGATGCCGCCACCGTTGCGCCCTACGTTGCCAGTGAGCAGCGCGAGGTTAACCAGCGCGTAGACGGCATTACCTTCATCGGCGGCGCGAGCGATCACGCCCGGCATATAGACGATGCTGCTCGCCTTGTACTTCGGATCGGGGGTGGTGGCCTGCGCCTGCACCTGAGCGGGTGACTGGCTGGACACGCCTGCATTCTCCGATGTGGGCGCACTCTGGCTGCTATTCGCTATTGCCGGGGCGCTGATGCCCTGCTGCTGACCATCGCTGACCGGCACGCTGGTGTTGGCCGCCACTGGCGGCAGCTTGATTTCCTGCTGCTGCTCGGTCTTGCCACCGCTGGCGTAGAGGCGAGCGGCGCGGCGGATGTCCACGGCGGCTACGCCAGTCTCGGTCGCGGCCTCGTCAACCGTCATCGCTTTGATGCCGCGCAGGTACTCCTCGTAGCCGTCCACCTTGCTGCTGACGTAATCGGCCTCGTTCAGCCCCTCCTCGATGATCACCCGCGCCATCGCATTTAGCAGCGCCAGTTCGGTGCCGGGGCGGGGCGCAAGGTGGATGGTGGCCCACTCCACCAGGCGGGTACGCAGCGGGTTGATCACTATCAGCTTCTGGCCGGTGATACGCACGTTCTTCTGCAGGTTGTAGGCGAACACCGGATGGGTCTCGTACAGGTTGGAGTTGAACTCCAGCACGCAACCGGCGTTCATGTAGATGTCCTGGATACCGTTGGTGGCCGCCGGGTAGCCCAGTGCATCACCCAGCGCCTGCATCGCGGCGGCGCTGCCCAGGCGGGCATCATGGTCGATGTTGTTGCTCTTGAGCGCCCCGCGCATGATCTTCTGCAAGAGGTAGGCTTCCTCGTTACTGGTATGGCTGCTGCCGATCGCAGCCACTTGCTCCCCGGCGTAGCGGCTGAGGTTGGCAGCCACAAAATCGAGGGCCACATCCCAGCTAACCTCGGTCAACTTGCCGTCGCGCTTGATCATGGGGTTGGTGAGACGTTGCTTGTGGTTGACGAATTCGAGGCCGTAACGCCCGGTGACACATAGCACCCCATCGTTGACCCCCACGCTATCCTCGCTGCTAACTTGGACGACGCGGTTGCGGTAAGTCTCGATGAACTCCTGGCAGCCAACGCTGCACATCCCGCAGGTGGTGCGGGTAGGCTGCACCTCCCAGTTGTGGGCGCTAACCTGATAGGTGTGGTTGGACAACGCGCCGACCGGACAGACTTGCACGCAACTGCCACACGAGGTGCAGGGTGTTTCTAGTAGGCTCTTGCCGAACGTCGAGTCGATCGCCGCTTCGATGCCGCGATCGGCCCAGGCCAACGCCTCCGCGCCAATTGTCTCGTCGCAGACGCGCACACAGCGGCCACACAGCACGCAGCGGTCACGGTCTATATCGATGAAGGGGCTGAGGCGCTCCAGCGGACGCACGATCTTGGGGCGGTCTAGCGAACCGACCTTAGTGACCTCGAACTCGTAGCAGTAGTCCTGTAGGTCGCAGCGCCCACTGGCCTCGCAGATGGGGCAATCAACCGGATGATCAACGTCGAGCGCCTGCAGCACGCGCCGCTTCTCCTCGCGCACGTGTTCGGTGTTGGTAAGCACTACCTGGCCGTCTGCCGCTGGCGTGCCGCAGGAGATGACCGTATCCATACCCTTGCGCCCACTGACTTCGACCACGCACATTCGGCACGCGCCGTAGGCCCGCAGGCCGGGCAGGTAGCAGAAGTTGGAGATGTTGATGCCCGCCTTACGGGCTGCATCAATCAGGTAGGTACCCTTAGGCACCGTCACCTTGATGCCATCAATCGTTACGTTTACGTCAGCCATGCCGGTCGCCCCCCCTTACGGGATTAGAGATTATAGATTGCAGATTGCAGATTATGTCTGACTCGAAGCCTGCTTTGTAGGGGCGGGTAATACTCGCCCTTATTACCGATAAGTAGTTACGGCAACGGATTGCCCAGCCCGCCAGTACATGGCGAATTTGGCTCCGGCGCATCATTAGCGCCAGAGTGGCGGTCAAGAAATGCCTTCAGCGTGTTCCAATCGCCAGGATTGAGCTTAATCTGGTAGCCAGTCTTACCATTATTGCCCCAGGCCGAGGCGATAATCGGTGCGGATATGCCTGGGTACGGACTAATCAGCGACTTTGGATACTGGCGGACAATGCCGCGCACGGTGGTTAGCGCGTCGGTGGTGAGGCTGGGCTGGTAGGTGATCCAGACTGCGCCATGTTCCAGGTCATGAACGGCATTCTCATCTGCTACCGGCTGGTCGTAGATGCCGCAGTTTAGCCAGGCTGGATTGTGTGGGCCACCCACTGGCGGGATGATATTCGGTGGGATGGTAGAGTAATCAATCTTACCATCGCGGTGGTCGCTCCCAGCGGTCATGGCATACGTAGTCTCCTGCGTTGCCGATGCTGTTGCTGTCGCAGCCATAACAATCGGCGGCCCGAGAAACAATGTGCTTGGGGTGGGCGATGCCACAACCCCTGGCGCAGTGGGTGCGGCTACTACCCCTGGGGTTGGCGTAGCGGGCGCGGCATTATCGCAGCCAGCCAACAGTAGCAACAATGTTGCCATACCTGCTAGTCTCATCCATCGCAATGCTGACACTGGTCGCTCCTCACTATGCTCTGATTGCCACTGCGCCTACGATGCTCACTGGATCGGCGTACCCTTGCCGCCAGTGCAAGCCCCGCCTGCCTCCGGCGCATCGGAAGCGCCAGCGTGCTTGGTAATAAAAGCCTGCAAGGTGGTCCAGTCGCCAGCATTGATCCTGATCTGGTAGCCAGTTTTGCCCGCACCGCCCCAGGCCGAGGCGATAATCGGCGCAGCAATGCCCGGGTAGGGACTGAGCAGAATCTTCTGATTGCTGCGGGCGATGCCTTGCAGGGTAGTCAGCGCATTGGCATCCAAGTTAGGCTGATAGGTGATCCAGACTGCCCCATGCTCCAGATCGTGAACCCCATTCTCGGTTGGTATCGGTTGATTGTAGATGCCGCAGTTGTACCAGTAAGGATTATGCACGCCACCCACGGGGGGGATCACATATGGTGATATCGCAGAGTAGTCAATCGTGCCATCCTTGTGGTTGTTCGACACATAGTTGATGGAGTAAGTTTTCTCCACCCCCAGGGCGACGTTGGTATCAGGCCCGTTATTGCCCAATGACGGACCGATAACCGTAAGCACGATCAAGCCGAGTATCAGTATCCCACCGACCACCAGGCCGATCAGCATTGGAGTGGACATACCGGAGGAAGCCAGTTTGACGTTGGCCCGCCATGCGCTGGCATTGCGCGTAGCTGGCGCTTGCTTGAGTTGGCTCTTGGGCGCAGACCCGCTACTTGGCTGTGGTTGCACCTTCTTGATCGGCTGCCCGGGCGCGGCATCCTTCTGGCCCTTTTTGGTTGTTTGCTGCTGGCTCATTGTTTACCTTTTCTAGTTACGCGCAGAGTAGCTGCGTCAGTTTGTCGATCAGCCGCTGGCACTGTGGTGCGCGGCTGGCTACTACGTCAGGATCGATTCGCTCCAACAGCATCAGGTCATGCTTGCCTTTACGGTACTCGCCTTTGACGGTGTTTTTTGTCGCCTCTTTGAGGCTATTATTTAGGTCCAGCTTGGCAACCTCCTCGACATTCGATCTGTTCGGCAGCGCTCCTGTATTGAAGCCCTGCCCATAGTATATAGCTAGCGCCTCCCGATGGGCAACCAGCCAACTCTCCATGCTCTGCGCCATCAGATAGATATGCTCATCGCTAGCAAGGTGCGTCACTGAAAAACCAACCTTGACTTTTCTGCCCTTGGCTAGGCTTCGTTGCAAGTTGTCCTTGCTTCCCAGATTGGGGTTGGTCTCGCCCTCACTATCTACCAGCAAAATACAGAACCGCTCTCCATGTTGTTCTATGTCTTTGTTGAAAGCATTCACCGCTTCTTCTCTACTTCTACCCAGAACAATTTCGGGCTGAGGGCAGTTGGGCAACGCCTTGCGGAAAAACTGGCTGAAGCCGCGCCGCAGGTTCTTGCCTCCTTCGATATAAATACGAACTCTGGTTGTCATCAATAGCGGTTGCCGCCGATCAGGCCGCGCTGCCAGATTTGGCCCAGGCTTTCTTGCTCCATATAGTCATCCAGTTCGGCTGCGCCAACCCTTCGCATTTGGGTAGCGCCATCATCCTTTGTGCAGACAACTAGTGTCTGGGTATCATCGGAAAACCTATCCAGCAGGTCGGCGGAGTGAGTTGCGACGATGATCTGAGTGCGTCCTGCCGCCTCGCGCAGCAGGCTGCCTAGAGGGGCCATTATATCTGGGTGGAGGCCCAATTCCGGCTCATCTATGCAGATCAGTGGCGAGATAGGGTCAAGCAACACCACCATCAGCGCCAACCATCGCAGCGTGCCATCAGATAGGCGCGTAGCTGGCGTAGGCCGCTGGCCGTTCTCAACCACTGCTAGTTCCACGCTGCCGTTCTTCGTCCGCCCCTCTACATTGGTTGCGCCATTGTAAATCTCGCCCAGGTATTGTAGCATCTTCGCTTTATCTGCACCATCCTTCAGCCTGTTGATTACTGCGCCCAGGTTGCTGGCATCAGCGAGTAGCTCATCCCGCGCAACATTTTTCGGCTGCGCTTGGCGTGGCGCGGACAAGGCATTGAAGGTCCACTGGGTATAGAGCCTGAAGGACGCGAACAGTTCAGCGACAAAGGTAAGCTCTGGGTAATCCTGAGCGCCGCGAACCTGCTGCAGTACCGATTGATGCACATCCAAATCGTGACTATGCAGATTGTGATGTCCGTTGGCCCGATCCTTGACCGCCAGCAGCGGTTGCCCGTTGCGGTAGCCAAAGTAGAAGATAGGGTCGCCACTGCCCGGCTCTGGCGCGGCGCTCTCCAAATGCTCATCCACAATCCGAAGCTCATCGCCAGCGGCGGTGAAAGACAACTGATAGCGCAGCCACTCGTTGGCGCGGCCCTCACCTTTGGGGTAGCGCAACACTACCTCGATGGCGGCAACTGGCGGCTCCTCACCGTCGCGGCTCATCCACAGCCACTCGCGTACCCCGCCACTACTTTGAAACATGGCGGAGAGGTCGTGCGGCGCGGCCTGGAGCAACCCGATTGCTTCTAGCAGGTTGGATTTGCCTGAGCCATTTGGCCCAATTATGATGTTTAGCGATTCAAGAGGCAAGCCCTTGCCTTCCGGGCCAATCCCATCTGGCCCGAACGATAGCAGGTTCTTGATGTTGATGCTTTTGAGCGCGATGCTCATTGCTTGCCCTCTCCCTGCCTCTCCCAGTGGGAGAGGAGGTTATCACTATTTGTGTGTCACCGGCGTAAGGGTAATTACCTTGCCCTGGCTGCTGCCGTTGCTGGTAGCAAGCTGGGGTAGGCGGCCATAGCCTGGTTCAAG
>JANXYP010000188.1 GCA_025355955.1 Chloroflexota bacterium | reverse complement strand
CCGTCCGCGCACACTGGCGGCTAGCATCTGCCAGTCGCCCAGCCCACTCAGGCTAGCAACCGCCGTATCGGGCATAAGTTTGGCCGGTTCTGTCACTCACGCATTGTACTTGCAAGCGTGGAGCTACGTCAAGCCGTTGCTCTAGCTTGGGTGTGATACCAGTTATTGGGTAAACGTAGGGGCGGGCGGTGGCCCGCCCTGGTGAGGGAGCTAACCAACCCAATAAGTTGTAGCACACTCCTCTTTACCGCGGCGATGCAATAGGCCTGATGAGTTTTGACCACCAGATTCGGTAGTCGGAAGGGCAAACACCGCCCATCCGCATCAAGTTAATAGAGTTGGGGTCAGCGCAGGGGATCTGGGGGTTAGCCCCCAGCTACTGAAAAAGTGGTAATACCCATCGCCATCAGCATCTTTGTGGGCAGGTAAGTGCAAGCGGGCAGGCAGCAGCTGGGGGCTGAACCCCCAGACCCCCAGAGAGCCATCACCATTTTAGGAACAAATTAGCATCATGATGTAGGTGGCTGTTTGCAGAGAGCCATCACCATTAGGAACAAATTAGCATCATGATGTAGGTGGCTGTTTGCTTGGTAGGTGCAATGGTCGAGTGTAGCCCACCCCTACCTCTCCTTCATTTCCTTCATTACCGATTTTGGTTGTCAAAACTCACTAGGGGCGAACCATTGATCGCCCTGCCTCAATCTATAGAGGCATCAAGCTAATTGGGGTAACAACAAAAGCGGCCTGCCATCGCAGACCGCCTTGCTTTTTAGCTTATACCAATTAGCCGAGGCGATGCAAAAAGTCTGTAGGGGCGAACCGTTGTTCGCCCTGCTTCAATCTATAGCGGCATCAAGCTAATTGGTATTACGTCCGCACTTAACGCCCAGCGCCATTTCCTAGCGGGCGACGAAGTTGATTACGAAGTATTTCATCCCCCCTGCACCACTTGCCTCGGCGACACCAACGAAGTTGAACGCGCCAGTCATGATGATGTCGTGGTGGTGCTGGCTAGCCATAAAGCTGGTGAACGCTTCTTGCGACGCATTGGGATAGGTGTTGCGGTTGATGATTTCGCCGCAGTTGTTGTAGGCGATGTTGCGTTGGTTCATCATATCCACGAAGGTGGTGCCATCGGGGGTAATGTGACCGAAGTAGTTGCGGTTGACCATATCGTTGACGCGGTCATGGGCAAGTTGCTCCACCTGTGCATCGAGAGTAACCTTGCCGAGACCGGCAGCCTGGCGCGCCGCATTGATGCTATCGAGCAATTGCTGCTCATCCTGGACCAGATGCACCTGAGGGGTGGCGGGAGCCTGCGGTGCGGCTGACCCACCCTTCTGGCTCTGCTGCAGGTAGGTGACTCCCAGCAAGCCGAGTTCGACTGCGTAGCCGGTGCTAGCCAGCACTTCGGGGTGGTATTCGAAGCGCGCCCGCTCGAAATACTGGGTGATGATGCCGTTCTGAGTGAACTGTTCGCTGATTGGATAGCCGAACAGGCTGAGGCCGCCCTTATCGTTCCAGTAGCGCAGGAACTCGCCATTGAGCGAGTGACTGGTCTGGGCGAAGAAGATCCCATCGCTGCCCGCTTGACCGGCGGCGAACGGCTGCAGCGGCTTGCTCAACTCGTAGCCAAGTCGACTGAGCAACACCTCGTAAGCAGTACCAGCGTTCTCTGGGTGGTACTCGAAGCGTTCGCGCTCAAAATACTGCACCTGAAAGCCGTTCTCGTTCACTGGCTCGGTGATGGGGTAGCCGATGATCGGCAGCCCGCCCAGGCGGTAGTAAGCATCGAGGAACACGCCGCTGACCGTGTGGCCGGTGGCGGAGAATAGCTGGCTGCTGCTGGCAGGCGCAGCGCTAACCTGGTGGCCGGGCAACGCGGCCATGAACAGGCCTGCGACCAGGGCGACAGCAAGTAGTTTGGCAATACGATGATGGTTAGTGGCGATACTGTGATTGAGCATTCCTGGTTTCCTCTCAAGTATCGCCAGGTTTGCTCTGCTCTTTACTGCGGGGGTGATGCGGTGCTTGCGAACTTGAAAGTTGCAGCCCTGCAATCACGTGTCCTGACTGAGCGATAAGGGCAACCTGGCGTTCATAGCTGGTTGAGCCAGCCTTAGAACCATAGTTTTGCGCCCCCGCCTTTCGGTCGGGTTTGCCTTTTTCCGTATCTCTACGGGGTGTTATGGTAAGGTATCGTGCTACAAATCTGTGATTATTGTACCCTTCCTAAGTTCAGATTACAATAGGAAAATGGTCATGTAGGGGGTACTAATTTGGTAAGGTTGTGGGTACTATACCATCATGCCGTGATCTCACGCCTATCTTGTTGTCTGCTGCAAGTGGCAAGTGTGGCAGACTGCGGTAGTTGCATATTTGCAAGTTGGTCGGGTGCGCCCCCGCCTGTCCCTGAGAGGATTAGCCTGCCTGGGTATGCATCACATTTGTTGCAATGTGAGGAAATGAAGCACTGCATACCAACCCAGGCACCAGCACCCGCGTCGAGGTGACGATGCGGCTGGGGGAGCAAAGATGAGCGCACCGATCCGCATCCTGGTCGCCGACGACCATCCGCTATTGCACGATGGCCTGATCGCCATCCTCGGCACCCAGCCCGACTTTGCGTTGGTGGGCGAAGCCAGCAATGGCCGCGAGGCGGTAGCTCAAGCAGCGGCGTTGCACCCCGATGTCGTGCTGCTCGACCTGGCGATGCCGGAGCTAGACGGTGTGGAAGCCTCGCGCCAGTTGCGGGCCGCCAACCCAACGTACACCACATCAGCGCGATTATGAAGAAATTGGGCGCAGGCAACCGCACCGAGGCAGTCAGCTTCGCCGCACAACAGGGATTGATCGAACGATAAGCCTTCTGGCGGAACTTCCGGGCTGCTCCAAACCCCGCTCTTGCCCCCGCTCTTATGCAGCAGACGCAAGTTTTCAATCACCATTCCCCGATCCACCGCCTTGACCATATCGTAGATGGTAAGCGCAGCCACGCTGGCGGCGGTGAGCGCTTCCATCTCCACGCCGGTCGGCCCGCTGGTTTTCACCTCGGCTTCGATGGTAACTACAGGTGGCTCCGCATCGAATACCGCGACGGTGAAGGAGATGGCTACTGCAGTAATCGGCAGTGGGTGGCAGAGCGGGATAAGCTCGGCGGTGCGCTTTGCTGCCATGATACCCGCAATGCGGGCGACGGCGAGGACATCACCTTTCGCCGCCTGACCGCTACGGATTAGCTCTAGCGTGGCAGACTGCATCCGCACCGTTGCAGTCGCCACTGCTCGCCGCGCCGTAGTGGGCTTGTCGCTCACGTCCACCATATGGGCTTCGCCCTCGGCGCTGAAATGGGTTAGCTTATCGGCCATTACAACCCCCTTGTTGCATCAATCTCCCCCAGCACCCGCCCATCAATATTGAACAGCGCCAGGCTGAGGTTAGCGGTGTCTATTGGGATATGCACACCATCGAACAGCAGCGGCCTGCCCGCGCTGACGGTCCAACGCGGTTCGAGATGGCATTGTTCACCAGCGGCGTTGCTGGCAATTAGCACAGCCATGCCAGGGTAGAACAGGCCAAAGCTGCCGCTGGCAACCAGATCATTACCCACTCTGCTAATCGTAAGCGGGCGGTTGATGCAACCGAGTGGGCTAACGCCGACGAGTGGGCCAGGGCAAGCGGCCACGCCCCAGTCGATATCTAGACTCTGGCGCGCGCCGGGTGCCAGAGAGCGCAGCGGGCTGAGCACCTCCATCTCCATGTACCACAGCTTGAAGTCAGCAGCGCTGCCATCATTTAGCTGTTCGTCACTTGGGCCGTTGAGCCAGCATTCGGAGTTGACCTCACCATCGGGATATGTTTCGCCATCCTCGTAGGCGAACCGCTCGATGAAGGCGTAGTCGCCCAAGCTGGTGCGGCGGGTAAAGCCCAGCCAGGTGGCGCGGTCTACGCCCACCTTGCCCATCCTGCCCAGATAGTGGGCGGTGAGCAGGCCGTGCGCGAGGTCGGGTTGCCAGGATGGATTGTCAGATGGTCCCACCATCAGGTGATAGCCAGCGGCGAAGCGACTATGCCGGTCGAGCGGCAGGTAGATGGTGCAAGCGGGGTCGGGCTGCCCTTCAGCGGTGGTGCAATCAAGCTGGGCGACATCCCACACCGACCAGCGCACCGGCTTATCGCTGACATTCTGCATCTCGATGTGCAGGTGTGCCGTGCTGGTGTCCGCGCCCAGGCTGAGGCGGCGGGTGATCTGCGTGCCGGTGTAAGGATCGGGTTGGCTACGCATCGTCACCGCTGCCACACCCTCTACCACCCCGCACTCGATAAGCTCAAACCGGCCGCTATCCAGCACCGGGTCGGGCGGGCCGGGCCACTTGTCGCGCTCCGGCCAGCCTTGTGGCGCAGGCCAGGTTTTGTCGCCGCCGTAGTTCTTCCAACCAAAGGGGCCACGTTCGATGTGCTGCTCAGGGGTGAATAGCTGACCTGCCAGTGCCGGGTCAAGGAAAAAATAGGGCTGGTTGGCAAGGTCGTAGGCGATGATTCGCCCTCCAATACCTGGTACCGCTACCAGGCTGACAATGCCATTGCTCAAGCGCAGGGCATCATCCCAGCCGCGAAAGTTGATTGACTCGATAGTGGGGTCATAAGCGCTACCCATATTCACCTCCTGTTGTACGAAATACAGAATTGCCTGATCCATTCTACCATAATAAATGCACGTGTGAGGCAACAGGGTGAGGGCAGTCCACCCCATTGGCATCAAACTAAGCAAACACCAACCAATATCATGCTGATTTGTTCCTGATGGTGATGGCTCTCTGAGGGTCTGGGGATTCAGCCCACCGCTGCTGCCTGGCTTCAATGCTGCGGGTTTGCCGCACCCTGGCCTGGCCGCGCCGCCAGCGGGCGCCATACGATGGGCATCGAGGTGCTTGAGCCGCTGTGGCTGAACCCCAGACCGCCAAGCTCATCCCCTACTTTCTTAACTTGATGCCTATAGGCGTATATCAGCCCGCCCTTTGCACGAATCAACTGTTTCTCAGACAGCCTCTAATATTACAGCCTCAGTTGCTAGACCAGGTGACGTAGTTACGATTGGCCTGGACACTGGGCTACAGGGCGTATGCGATTCGCCCCTACACCATTCTGGCCCAATTGTGCCAACTGAGGCTGTAATACTAAAAACGAAACTATAATTTGCATTTCCCCAAGTGCTGTGCTATAATAATGGAAGCCCTTCCATTTCATCTTACAAGAGGTATAATTTTGAACATCTATGACGTTGCCAAGCAGGCTGGGGTTGGCATTGGCACGGTGTCACGGGTGCTGAACGGCAGCGCGAAGGTCAAGCCAGAGACCCGCGAACGGGTGCAGGCCGCCATCAATCAGCTCGATTATGTGCCGCACGGTGCAGCCCGCAGCCTCGGCTCGGGGCGCAGCCATGTGTTGGGGTTGGTAGTGCCATTCTTCACCCGCCCATTCTTCATCGAGGTATTGCGCGGTGTAGAGATGGCCGCTACTGCCCACGGCTACGAGATGGTGTTGTATAACGTGGAAACCACCACGCAACGCGATCATTACCTACGCCAATTGCCGATGCGAAGGCGGGTGGATGGTCTGCTAGTGGTGTCGCTCTTCTGCGATGAGAGTGAAGCCGAACGCTTCCGCAAGATGAATCTGCCGGTGGTGCTGGTGGATAGTTATAACCCGCTGCTCACCTCGCTGGTGGTGGACAATATAAGTGGGGCGCGGCAGGCGGTAGAGTACCTGATTAGCCTGGGACACCGCCAGATCGGTTTCGTCAATGGGGTGAAGGTTGGCTCATTTAATTTCAATAAGGCGGATGATCGGATGAGCGGCTATCGCCAGGCTTTGGCTAACTCTGACATTCCCTATAACCCCGAATGGGTAAGTGCCACCGAATGGACCCGAGCAGGGGGACGGGAGGGTGCGCGACAGCTACTACTTCTCCCGCAGCGGCCGACTGCCATCTTTGCCGCCAGCGATGTGCAGGCGCTGGGTGTGATGGAGCAGGCTCAGGCGCAGGGCTTGCGCGTGCCGCAGGATCTCTGCATCATCGGCTTCGACAACATCGAGCTAGCGGAGTTGCTCAATCTCACCACGGTCGCACAACCGATGCACGAGATGGGTAAGCAAGCTGTGGAGCGACTGTTGGCCGAGATTGAGTGTCCCCAGCCGCCCCAGACTGTGATGATGGATGTGACGCTCGTCCATCGCAGCACTACTGCGCCACTTGCTGCACCCAATGTCTCCGCTTTTTCTACTGCAAGTGTTAGGGACGGGGTGTGGGCCACCCAGCAAAATATAATTACTGAAGGATAATGCGAATGACCATCGCTCAAACCCTGGTGCTGAAGGAAGATAACGTATTTATCGTCAGCGACGATGCTGGCAACGTGACCCGCGACACCGCGCAGGGCCTCTACTATCATGATACCCGCTACCTCAGTGTACTTGGTCTGAAGGTGAATGGGCAGGAGCTTGAATTGCTCAACTCCAGCGGCGAACAAAACTTTCTGGCTAACCTGGAGTTCGCCAACATACACTTCACCCTTGAGGATGGCACCAAGGTTCGATCGCAAACCATCAAGATCGAGCGTAATCGCTTCATAATGGACGGAATGTATGAGCACCTGAAGATCACCAACTTCAACCGCTTCAGCGTGCCGCTGGTCCTTAGCCTGACCCTGGGTGCAGACTTCAGAGATATGTTTGACATCCGCGGCTTCTCCCGCACTCAATACGGCATAATCCAGGCCCCGCAATGGAACGGCAAGGAGCTGGTGTTCTGCTATCGCGGTGTTGACGGAATGGAAACCAGTTGCGTAGTCAGCTTCGACCATGAGCCAGACAATGTGGATATTTCGCAACCCGAACAGCAGGTATCCGAGGCGGTGGAGAGCGGCTCGATAGCACCAAACCTGGTCAACCCCGCCGAGCAGGTGGTGATCAACGCACCGACCGTAACCATGACCTGGAATATCGAAGCCGCCCCGCAGGTGGAGACAAGCCTGGAGATACGCATCTGCCCCCAGGAGCTGAACGCTAAGGACGGCAATGGCGATTATGACCGCAAGGTTGACGAACTGATCCACCGCTACCAGCGCTGGGACGAGCAGAGCAGCCAGATTAGCAGCGATGAGGAGCTATTCAACCGTCTGCTGGGACGCAGCAGCCACGACCTACGCGTGCTAGCCGAGCTGCAGCCCGATGGCAACTATTTTCCCGACGCGGGCATCCCCTGGTTCGCCTGCCCATTTGGTCGCGACAGCTTGATCACCGCCTATCAGACCTTGATGCTCAACCCCAACATCGCGGTCGGCACCCTACGCTATCTGGCAAAATACCAGGGTGATAAGGTGGATGATTGGCGCGACGAGCAGCCGGGCAAGATTGTCCACGAGATGCGCTTCGGCGAGATGGCGCGGCTTAACATGGTGCCGCATGGCGCGTACTATGGCTCAGTTGATGCCACCCCCCTATTCCTAATGTTGTTCGTGGAAACGATGCGCTGGCTCGATGATGACAAGCTGTACGAGGAATTGCTGCCCAATGTGGAGCGGGCGCTGGCCTGGATTGATCAATATGGCGACCTCGATGGCGATGGCTTTGTCGAGTATCAACAACACAGCGAACGCGGCATTCGCAACCAGGTGTGGAAGGATAGCGAAGACTCCACCCAATTTCCCGATGGCACATTGGCCGAATTGCCGGTGGCAGCGGTAGAGGTGCAGGGTTATGTATACGCGGCGAAACAAGGGCTAGCCGAATTGTTCGCCCGCAAGGGGCGGCCCGACGATGCCGCCCGCCTGGAACGCGAGGCGGAAGCGCTAAAGCAGCGTTTCAACCAGGCATTCTGGATGCCAGAGCATGAGTTCTACGCGCAGGCGCTCGACCGCAACAAGCAGCAGGTGCCTGCGATTAGCAGCAACCCCGGCCACTGCCTATTCGCTGGCATAATTGATGCTGATAAAGCAGAACAAGTGGTGCGCCGCCTGATGCAGCCAGACATGGCAAGCGGTTGGGGCATTCGCACCCTCAGCAGCAATGACCCCAACTATAACCCGATGAGCTATCATAATGGCAGCATCTGGCCGCACGACAATTCGCTGATTGTCGCGGGCATGAAGCGCTATGGCTTCCACGACGAAGCCAACGCGATCGTCTCGCAGATATTCGAGGCGGGGATGCGCTTCCGCTACTATCGACTGCCGGAGCTATTCTGTGGCTCGTCCCGGGAGGGTCGTTACCACAGCCGCCCCTCCGAGTATCCGGTCAGTTGCAGCCCGCAAGCGTGGGCGGCAGGGGCAGCGCTGTTGTTCGCCCAGAGTATCATCGGCCTGCAACCCGATGCCCATGCGGGCAAGCTGATCCTCAGCCCACATCTGCCCGACTGGCTGAACACCCTACAAATATGCAACCTGCGTATTGGCAAGCGGCGCATAGACTTGCTGATCGAGCGGGCTAACGGCCACGACAAAGTAGAGATTGGCGGCAAGAGCAAGGGCATCGCCATTGAGCTAGTCTTAAAGAGCCTAACCTACAACCTATTGACTTGACACGAAGGCTATGATAGAAAGGAGGTGTAAGCGGGGAATAAGAGTGTAACGCATCAAAGAGGAAAGTTCAACGTTTAGACATACTTAACTATTAGCGGCGCAAAGATGCGCCAACCCAATCAGGAGGAAAGATCAAATGAGGCATTCCCATCGAACCCTGTCGGCGCTCACCCTGCTTGTCGCAGTTGCCATGTTCCTGGCGGCCTGCGGCGGCAATGCTACCGACACCCCAGGGCCATCGGCCACCAGCACCACCGTCGCAGCTGCGCCGCCCGTAACCGCTATGACCCCCACGATGGCTAGTGTGACCACGGCAATGACTCCCACTACGGCGATGGTGGCGACCACTGCCCCGGCCGCACCAGCAACTAACACTCCTGGCACCCCCCCGACTAATACGCCGGTGCCACCCGTCGACATCAGCGCTGCCGCCTGTGGCACGGCTTCTGGTGTTGACCTGAGCCAGGCAAAGAAGATCCCCGTGGAAGACGGCGCAACCCTGCGCGTATCCGGCTGGGGCAACCCCTCGGAGCAGAAGGTTACCCGCGATATGCTCTGCCGCTTCGCCCAGGTTTACCCCACCGTCAAGGTTACTTACGAGCCACTCCCCGACGATTACGACACCAAGATCAAGACCCAGATCTCCGCTGGCAGTGAGCCGGATGTCTTCTACGTAGACCCGCCGCTGGTGGATATAACCGTAGATGCTAACAAGCTACTCGAACTGTCGCCCTACATGGCCCAGGCTGGCGTGAACAAGAGCGACTACTTCCAGTCGCTGATCAACATCTTCAGCCGTGGTGCCAAGGTTTACGGCCTGCCTAAGGACTTCGGCAGCATCGCCGTATTCTACAACAAGGACATGGTTACCAAGACCGGCGCAACCGCGCCCCCGCTAGATGGTAACTGGACCTGGGATCAGTACAAGGCATTCGCCGCGAAGCTGACTCAGGGTACCGACCCCAACACCAAGATTTACGGCACCTCACACCCTGCTGATTACGCTCGCTGGCTGCCTTTCGCGCTGGCTAATGGGGCGCAGGTATTGAGCGCTGACGGCACCAAGTCGGCGATCAACAGCAAGGCCGCGCTCGATGCGCTGACCTGGTACTATGGCTTCATCAAGGACGGCACCGCTGCCGAACCGAAGACCCTCAGCTCCGGCTGGCCGGGCGAGGCGTTCGGCAAGGGGCGTGTCGGCTTCGCCATCGAGGGCGGCTGGATGGTCTCCTACCTGGCCGACCCATCCAACGGCTTCACCGGCATCAATTACCAGGCTGCTCCGCTGCCCAAGGCGGCGACGGGCAACCACGGCGACCTGCTGTTCACCAACGCTTACAGCGCCCGCGCTGATAGCAAGTTCCCGAAGGCAGCCGCCGCGCTGGTGTTGTTCCTTGCTGGCCCAGTCAACCAGGGCGCAGTGATGCGCACTGGCTTCGCTCTGCCCACTCTCAACTCGTTCAAGGGCGATCCTTACCTGGCACAGAACCCGACCCAGGCCGTCCTCTATGACACCGCCAACTATGGCGTAGCTGACTACTACGGCAAGGCTGATTCGGCGATCAAGAAGTCGATGAGCGATGCGATGTCTGCCCTCTTCCTCGGCAAAACCGACCCACAGGGTGCGCTCAAGATGATGGACGACACCATCAACGCTGCAATTGCCAACCAGTAGGTAGGTCGTCTTATGCTGACTGGGAGCGGGTTTCGGCCCGCTCCCGTGTTGGCAACTTGAGCATAAGGAGGTAGACATGGCTATCCAGGTTGCTCCTCCGCCCCGCCAGGGCATGAGCCGTAAAACAAGAGAGTCGCTTACCGGCTGGCTGTTCATCACCCCTACGCTGATCATCTTCGGCCTGTTTACCTTTGGGGCGATGATCTATGCCTTCTTCATCAGCTTTACTGACCTTGGCCTCTTCAACGAACCCAAGTTCGTCGGCCTCGACACCTATGGCAAGGTGCTGAATATACCTGCTGGCGGACTCGGCGAGATCCTCAACAATATATTCTACAAGGCGTTGGGCAACACCCTGATCTTTTCGGTGGTGGTGGTCTTCTTCCAAACCTGGCTGGCGATCATCTTCGCGGTCATCCTCAACAGCAAGATCAGGTTCCGCAACTTCTTCCGCGTTACCTGGTACCTCCCCAGCGTCACCGCCTCGGTGGTAATCTCGCTGATTTTCTTCTGGATGTATAAGCAGCAGGGCATCGTCAACGCGGTGATCACCTGGGTTAGCGATCACACCGTCGGTGCGCTATTCGGCATTCACTATCAGACTGTCGCCTTCCTGGACGACACCACTACCGCGCTGCCCTCGATCATGGCGATGAACATCTTTACCACCGTGCCAACCTTCATGGTGCTATTCCTCGCTGCCCTGCAAGACATCCCACCGGAGGTCTATGAGGCAGCCAAGCTCGATGGCGCTACTACGGTACGCACTTTCTGGAGCATCACCCTGCCGCTGCTGCGCCCAATCATCTTCCTGGTGACCGTGCTGGGAACAATCGGCACGTTGCAGGTCTTCGACCAGGTCTACCTGATGACCAATGAGGGCGGGCCACTCGGGGCAACTACCACCGTTGCCTACCTCATCTACCATCAGGCGTTCAAGGATAACCACCTGGCCCGCTCGGCAGCGATTGGCTTTATCCTGTTCATCATTATCTTCCTGTTCTTCCTGGTGCAGCGCCGCTTCCTCGACAAGGATGCCAACGCCTAATCCGCTCGATCGAAAGGAGTAACTGCAATGGCAACTGAAGCTAGAGTCCAACCAATGCCCGCCTCTGCGGTCGAGCAATCACAACGCGGACAGCGCGGCCCCACCATAGGTGGGATTATCCTGAACATCATCCGCTACGCGCTGCTAGCGCTAATGACGCTGATCCTGCTCGGGCCATTCATCCTTGCTTTCCTCGGCTCGTTCAAGACTGGGGCTGAGGTACTGGCCTGGCCGCCCACCTTCCTGCCCTCACAATGGCATCCCGATAACTACGCTCAGGTATGGAACCAGATGACCGACCAGAACGGCAATTCGCTGTTCCCTCGTTGGTTGCTCAACAGCGTCTTCCTCGCTGGCACCCATGTGGTGCTGCAGCTGTTCCTCTGTTCGCTGGCGGCCTATGCCTTCGCCCGTCTCCATTTCCCCGGCCAGAAGATCGTGTTGACCCTGATCGTGGCAACGCTGATGATCCCAGGTGTGGTGCTGCTCATCCCCAAGTATCTCATCCTCAACAAGTTTGGGCTGGTCAACACCTACTGGTCGATTATCATTCCCGGCGCGGTCGGCGCGACCGGCATCTTCCTGCTCACCCAGTTCTTTCGTGCCATCCCTAAAGATCTGGAGGAGGCGGCGGCGATTGATGGAGCCAGTCTGTTCACCACCTACTGGCGGGTGATCCTGCCGCTAGCGCGCCCGGCGCTGGCAACCCTGGCGATCCTGGAGTTCCAGGGTGCATGGAACTCGTTCCAGAACGAGCTGGTGCTGCTCAACACCCAGGAGATGTTCCCGCTCACGGTCGGCCTCTCCTTCCTGAAAGGGGCGTACACCGGCAACATCAACCTCATCCTCGCCGCCTCGATGTTCAACACTGTGCCAGCCGTGCTGATCTTCATCTTCTTCTCCCGCTACTTCGTGCAAGGCTCGACCTACGCCGGAGTGAAGGGCTAGAGCAGAGATTGGCGATTAGATTGTCTGCCGCTGAAACTCTCGCGCTGCGCCTACGGGCGCAGTGCCTTCATCCCCGCCCACCAGTTGGTACATCGGTGGCGCAGATCGTCAGCGCAGTTTGCGGCTTGCAGTCGCAGGAGCCCAAGGCGGCTGCTCTCGCAGTGTGGGTTCGCAGCAGCGGGTTGCTGGCTGCCGACATTGAACGCGCCCGCATAGACGAGCGTTCGGTGGTACGTACCTGGTGTATGCGCGGCACGCTGCACCTGCTCGCCAGCGAAGACCTCGGCTGGCTCTTGCCGTTGCTGGCCCCGCGCTTTATTGCGGGCGGAAGCCAGCGGCGGGCCGAACTTGGGCTGGATGAGGATACCTGTGCAACCGGCATCCGCATACTGCGGAGCGTCCTCGCGCAAGGGCCACTGACCCGCGCCGAAATCGTGGCGCAACTGGCATACAAGGGTGTGCAACTGGTGGGGCAGGCCGCACCTCACCTGATTGGCCTGGCTGCGCTGCAAGGCATCATCTGCTGTGGGCCTGACCGTGACTCTAAGCCGACCTACGTGCTGCTTGAAGATTGGCTACCACACCGCAGCAACCCAATGCCGCATGAGGCGGCATTGGCGGAACTGGCCCGCCGCTACCTTCAGGCTTACGCGCCCGCCGCGCCGCAGGATCTGGCCGCCTGGTCGGGCCTGCCGATCAGCGATGCGCGGACCGCCTGGCAACTGATTGCCGATGAACTGATCGCTTGCGAGGGCGTTAGTGGCCCACTTTGGATGCTCAAGACGCAGGCTGGTTGGATTGACGAGCTATCTATGCACTACTCCGTCGCTCGCCTGCTGCCCGCCTTCGACACGTATTTGCTGGGCTATCATAGCCGCGACCTGGTGGTAGAACCGCAATACGCACGGCGCATCAACGCGGGCGGTGGCATCCTGCACCCCACCGTGCTAGTGGGTGGCCGAGCGCAGGCCATATGGCACAGCAGGCTGCAGCATCTTCAGTGGGAGGTAATTGTGGAGCCATTTGCCGATTTTGAGCGCGAGGTTCAGCCGCAGTTGCAGGCCGAGGTAACCGACCTGGGTCGCTTCCTGGGCGGACAAGCTCGCTTGCGGATGGAACCAGGCGATGCTTGAGCGCTTGCCCACCCCGCTACGTACCATCGCCCACACCCTTGCCGATTGGTGGAGCGAGGTTTACGTGCTGTCGCTGGCAAACTTCTTCTGGCTGCTGCTGCTAATCCCCGTAGTTACCGCGCCAGCCGCCACCGCCGCGCTG
>JANXYP010000187.1 GCA_025355955.1 Chloroflexota bacterium | reverse complement strand
TCCCTACTACAACGCCAGCACCGGGGACATCGGGGGGCGCAATGCTGTCACCAACTTCTACCAGTATTTCCGACCCATCACCCCAGCCTCAGCTTATCAGGAAGCGTTCTACAAGACCATCTGGAACCAGATCGGCAGCACTGCTGGCCCTGGCCCCGGCTTTAACGACACCACTGACCCTGGCCTGATTGACAATGGCGCTGGTCTGCAGTGGAACCGTGGTGGTAGCACCACCATCAACGACTGGGCTGCTTTCGGCGATATAATTGGCGCAACCGACACGCCCACCCCGACTCCAACCCTAACCCCAACCCCGGGCTGCACTCCCACCCCGACTTCGACGCTCACCAATACTCCAACTTCGACACCCACCAGCACCCCTGGCTGTGGCCCGCTTACTGCTACCCCTACTTCACCCTATGATGCGGATAAGCCTGCGCCGGACCCAGTGATAGTGAGGAACCAAGCCCTAACCGCCCAGACCATCAACGGCAGTCCCTTGCGAATTACCGTAAACGACAATACCTCGACGGCAATATACTACAACAACGTGCAACAATACTATGGTGGCAATGCCGAGGGCGCTTACCTCTGGTACAATGGTCTCGTCTATGGCCCCATGCCCACTGTTCCCGCTGGTAATGCCGTCAATGCCTGGAACACCGTCAGCAACATCCTCACTGGCAGCGGCACCAACGCTGACCCCTGGAAAGTCACCACGGTGGTAACCATCCCCAGCGTGAGCTTGACCCAGACGGTGGCTTACGTCAACGGCAACAGCTACGCCGCTTACACCTTCGTGGTCAACGCCCCGACTGGCTCGACCTGGAGCCTGTTCCATGCCGCAGACCTGTACACCGACGGCAACGATGTGGGCTATCCCTACTACAACGCCAGTACAGGGGACATCGGGGGGCGCAATGCCACCACCAACTTCTACCAGTATTTCCGACCCATCACCCCAGCCTCAGCCTATCAGGAAGCTTTCTACAAGACCATCTGGAACCAGATCGGCAGCACTGCTGGCCCTGGCCCGGGCTTCAACGACACTACCGACCCTAACTTGATCGACAACGGCGCTGGTCTGCAGTGGAACCGTGGCGGCAGCACCACCATCAACGACTGGGCTGCTTTCGGTGCCATCATCGGTTGTGGCACAGTGACCGCAACTCCATCGTCCACGGCAACGCCGACTCATTCTACAACCAATACGCCAACCTACACTCCTACCAACACCCCTACTCCTGCACCAACCGCAACCTGCCTACCGATTGCCGATGATGAGCAGCACCCTGCACCGATTGCGGGCGCTGCCCCAGCCCGGGCCACCGCTATCTGTGCAACTACCCGATGACCAGGCGGACTTAGTTCTGTCCGCTCCTTAAACTCCAACGCCGGTGCCTGAGCCACGAAAGCGGCATATAGACACCGGCTTCATTTTGCAATGAAACTGTCCTCAAAAGCGCAATTTTCTGCCCTGGTCAAGGGGTACACTGGTCTCGATGGCGGTTGGCGCGATCGTCAGGTTTATTTTTAGTTTTGAAAGGAAAGGAAAGGAAAAATTATGGATAAGGTATTTCGCCGCAAGCTGGCATATTCGTTCGCCATGCTGCTGCTCATCGTTACTACTATCCAACTTCCCCAGCAGAGTGTGGCCCCCATTAGCGGAGCAACTTCGGCACCACCCGCTAAAGCCTCCTCCACTTCCGCTCAAATCGGGCAATCCATCAGCGAATCACCGCTCCTCTTCGAGCCAAATGTCGGTCAGACCGACCCTTCGGTGCGCTATATGGCGCGGGGCAGCGGGTATACCCTCTTCCTCACCGATCAGGGGGCGGTGATGGTTATGTCGGCTGCGTCAAACCCCAGTAGAGCGCCCAAGAGCGACTCCGCCCCACATCATATAGATAACACTCCAGCCACCATTCTGCACTTCAGTCTTGCGGGTGCCAGCAAGGGTACGACGCTCCACGCTGAGAATGAGCTACCTAGCTACTCCAACTATTTCATTGGCAACAATCCCCATGCGTGGCACACCCACGTTCCTAACTATGCCCGCGTCACATACAAGGACGTTTACCCCGGTGTAGACCTTGCTTACTACGGCAGCCAGGGCCAGCTTGAGTACGATTTCACCGCCCAGCCGGGGGCTGATCCGAACCTCATCCATCTCAAGATTGCTGGCGCTGATTTCCTTGCCCTTGAGGGACCCGACCTGATAATCCACACCGGCATGGGCGACCTGCGTCAGCGTGCGCCACACATCTATCAAAACACCCCCGCTGGATCCCGTGACATAGCAGGCAGCTATACACTCACCGCCGCCGATGAGGTCGGCTTTAACCTGGCTGCTTATGACCCCACCCTACCGCTGGTGATTGACCCAGTGTTGGTCTACCAGATAGACCTTGGCGGATCCAATGGCAGCGTGGGTTGGGCAATTGCCACTGACAATGCAAGTAACTCCTATGTTACCGGTTGGACCGACTCGCCCGACTTTCCCACCCTCGGCGCACTTCAGCCCACCTTTGGCGGTAACGTTGATGCCTACATCTTCAAGCTGAATGCTACGGGATCAAGCATACTGTACTCTACTTTCCTGGGTGGCAGTGGGCTGGAACGCGGCACTGGTATCGCGGTGGATGGTGCGAACAACATCTACGTCACTGGTTACACCGGCTCAACCAACTTCCCGGTTGCCCATGCCCTCCAGCCCACCAACCACGGCGGGGTGGATGCCTTTGTTACCAAGTTGAACGCAGCTGGCACCCAGCTACTCTACTCCACATATCTTGGCGGCCAGGGCAACGATTATGATCCCTCGCTATATTTTGGCGGTGGCGGCATCGCGATCGATAGCCTGGGCGAGGCCTACGTCAGCGGCGTAACCTACTCCACCGACTTCCCCACTCTGAATCCCATTCAGCCTACGCTACACGGCGGGAGCGATGGCTACGTGACTAAATTGAACGCCAGCGGCTCGGCCATTCTCTACTCTACATACCTGGGTGGCAGTGCCTATGACGGCGCTTACGCGATCAAGCTCGACAGCACAGGAAATATCTATCTCGCGGGCGCAACCTACTCTACCGACTTTCCCACCAAGCACCCCATTCAAGCGACATATGGTGGTAATGAAGATGGCTTCGTTGTCAAGCTGAACCCTTCAGGAGCGGCATTCATCTATTCCACGTACCTGGGCGGCACAAGCCAGGATTACGTTCGCGGGCTGGCGGTGGATAGCGCGGGCGCGGCTTTCGTCACGGGGGCAACTGCTTCCTCTGACTTCCCCACCACCGGCGCAATTCAGCCCAACTATGGCGGTAGCGGCTTGTTCTGCTGTGGCGGTGATGCCTTCATCACAAAACTGGATGTAGGCGGCGATGGTCTGCTTTACTCTACATACCTGGGTGGCAGCGACAATGAAGAGGGTAAAGGTATCGTGGTAGATAGTTTCGACAACGCCTGGATTACGGGCGACACTCGCTCTACCAACTTCCCAGTAAAGAACCCCATTCAGGCTACCTACGGCGGCGGCTACCATGATACCATCGTCGCCAAGGTCAATGCTGATGGCTCCGACCTGCGTTTCTCTACCTTCCTGGGTGGCCCACTCGATGATAGCGGTATCGCCATTGCCATTGGTCCCAATAATCGCGCTTACATCACTGGCAACACGGGCAGCACCAATCTCGGACCCGAAGGAGGGATTCCAGATAAAATCAAGAACGGCCAGGGTTGGAACGGCGGCATTGACGACCCGACCGATACCCCTGTACCCCCCAGCTCGACCCCTGGTACTCCTTCGCCCACGCCTTGTCCCAGCCCCACCCAGACTTCAACCAGCACTGCAACTTCCAGCCCAACCAGCACAGCAACCAGCACAGCGACAAACACACCCGTGCCACCTACTGCTATCCCTAGCTCCACTCCGCGCCCGACCATGGCACTTACTCATGCTATTACCGCCGTTGCTACGGCGCAGATAGGCTTTAACCCTGCCGATGGTAGCTGTCCCACCCCTACCCCATGTGGTGGCAACATCTCTTCGCCCGATGGTGGTAGCTGCCCACTGCCTAGCCCCACCCCAACCGCCACACCGGTGCCGTTCCGCTACCTTGCGATCAATGTCGGCAATCTTGCCCCATCATGCTGGGAGTCGAAGCTATGCGATCCCAAGGTGGTGACCAGTTTGAGGAACTACATCAGCACCTGGAAGCCCGATGTGATTATGTTCTCCGAGGTTTACCGTGCGGCGCAGCTCACCGGGGTCAACGTCGCAGGCGTACTGACTTTTACTGCTTTTGGCAGAACTTATCATAATCGGAACATCGGCGGCCCAATCCTTCCCCAGGGCTACGCTGGGAGGTGTGACCAGAGTAAGCTGCCACCGCTCACCCCTGGCGGCCCAGAGCGCCCGGCTAACTGGGACACCGATGGCGCTTCGCACGAGTTCGAGTGTGTCGCCTGGCGCACCGACACGATGGCTGATACGGGAGTGGCTAACGATACCTGGGTGCATGGCGACCCTGACCAGGTAAATAAATGCAACTATGACTTCACTGGCTTTGCCGTCAGGCTCAAACTCGTCGCCGCTGGCAACCTACAGATCACGGCGGTGGCTCTCCATCCGCAGTCAACGCCATCGCCGCCATTCCCAAGCAAATGCCGCGCCGACGAGATCAGGTATTATTGGACCAGGTTGGCAATTGACCGCAACGTAATTATCGGGGGCGACTGGAACGATCCTAATCCCCAGGCTCCAGATGCTTTCCGAGTCAATTACTCCAATGGTCAGCACTGGGACAGTATGGATCACGTGGGTAGGGAATGCTCGGCAATTGGCATCGGCGCTATCTGCCTACAACTCGACCACACCTTTTCCAAGTTCAACGATGCCTTCGTGGTACCATGCACCGACTGCGGCCAGTTCTACAACCCCAACGCTGACCGCAAGTATCATGGCAATTTGCCGGAAGGCTCGGCCCATGGCGATATGCCTGCCTCGATCCCGGCTGGTGAACAGACTCTCGACTACCATCCTCGCGCTGATCAAGGTAATGGTGGTGGCATGGATCACCGCAACATCCTGGTGGATATGAAGGTCAGACCGACGCATAGCCCAGTGGATTCATCGGGTAGCAACCTCTCCAGCACTGCAGCGCTACCGATTGCCACATTGCCTGCAAGTGCTAACTCCGCCCCAACCTCAAGCACGCAGAGTAGCCTTTCATCGCGCCCACTGACTTCGCCATGTAGCGTGCGGGTACCATACTATACCTGCGATGACAGCGTCAGCCTCGGCATTCAGCCTGGCACCACCCAACTAACCAACTTCTATCCCAACCTAGATGACGGTACTACCAACCTCACGCTGCCATTTGATTTCAGCTTCTACGGCATCACTCGCACCGCTGGCACTACGCTCACAGTCAGCACCAACGGCAACTTGCAGTTTGGAGTTGGTACTAACGACTATACTACCCTTCCCCTACCCGACCCGTCTGCGCCCAATGATGGCATCTATCCCTTCCTTGATGACCTCGTCCTCTCGGCTAGCGGTCAGGTGTTCTATGCAGTTAGGGGTAGCGCGCCGCATCGCCAGTTGGTTGTCGAATGGCGCACCGTCCCGCTGATCAACAGTGGCGGCACTGCCAGCTTTGAGGTAGCGCTGGAAGAGGGTACCAACAAGATTTACGTCAACTATGGCACAGTTAACGTCACCGATACGGGCGCAGTGGCGGTCAGCGGCATCGAGAACGCCGCAGGCACCCAGGCGCTGCAGTACAGTTATCTTCAGGGCGCAGACAACAACTCCCTCTCCAACAAGTCCGTCGTTTACACACCCGCCCTGCCCTGTTCGCAAATCCTGGCTCTGTATCGCTGCGACGATAGCACTGCTTACCCCTTCATTACTGGAACTAACCATATCAACTTCCCCAACAACGATGAGGGTTCTGCTCAGTTGGCGCTGCCCTTCGCCTTTAACTACTATGGTATCAGCCTGGCAGCGGGTGCGCCGATTACGGTCAGCACCAATGGTAACATCCAGTTTGGCAGCGCCAGCCCAGATTACAGTCCGCAGCAGATCCCCAGCACCGACCCGCCCAACGATGCAATTTACTCCTTCTGGGCTGATCTCAACGTTTCCAGCGCGACCAGCGGTGTTTACACCACTGTCACAGGTACCGCACCCAACCGCAAGTTCGTAGTCGAGTGGCGAAGCGCGAGTCTCCTGGGGGGTGGCACCACTTCGTTTGAGATCGAGCTTGAGGAAAGCACCAACCAAATATATGTAAACTACGGAGCCGCCAACCTCGCTCAGGCATCAGACCCAAGCGTGCAGGGAGTGGAGAATCAGGACGGCAGCGACGCGCTGCAATACGGTAACCTAAGCGGAGCGGCAGCCCAGAACCTGGCCGGACATTCAGTGGTCTACATTCCGGTCAATGTCTGGCCGACACCCACCAGCACCCCGACTAACACACCGACCAACACGCCCACGAACACCTCCACACCGACCAACACCCCCACGCCGACCAGCACCCCCACCGTTGTACCCTTTACTCCACGTTGCGCTGGCCTTAACGCTGGTTATACTTGCGATGATACGGTAGCTTACCCCTATATCAGCGGCACCACTCAGGTAACTAACTTCAGCAACCAGGACGATGGGGTGGCTGCGATTGGACTGCCCTTCACTTTCAACTTCTATGGCACGAACCGCGCTACTGGGTCAACGGCATACATCAGCACCAACGGCAACGTCCAATTTAGCGGGGGCAGCACCGCCTACAATGCGACTACCATCCCCAACGCCGCCTTGCCCAATGACGCTATCTACCCCTTCTGGAACGACCTCATTCTCTCCAGCGGTGGGGTATACACCACGGTGACTGGCACTGCACCCAATCGCAAGTTTGTGGTCGAATGGCGCAATGTACCGCTATACGGTGGTGGCGGAGGCGCCTCGTTCGAGATTGTGCTGGAGGAGGCAACTGACAGGATATTCATTAACTATGGTGCGGTAAGCGTCACTAACGGTAGCCGCTACATCACCTTTGGGGTGGAGAACACTGATGGCAGTATCGCGCTACAATACGGCTACCTTCAGGGCGTAATCGCGAACAGCCTAAGCGGACACTCCGTTGTCTACATCCCACCGGCTACCTGGCCGACACCAACAAGCACCCCAACGCCAACGGTTACGAATACTCCAACTCGAACCTATACTCCAACTCCCACCAATACGCCGACGATTACGCCTACCGTGTTCCCCTTTGTACCCCGCTGCGCGGGCATCTCTGTACCCTACTACCGCTGCGATGATACAACGACTTATCCGTTCAGCAGTGGCACGAGTCAGGTTACCGGCTTTAGCCCGAACACCGATGATGGAGTAGCACCGCTTACTCTACCGTTTGACTTCACTTTCTACGGGGTAGGACACCAGGCAGGTGCGACCATCGAGGTTAGTACCAATGGCAACCTGCAATTTAGCGGCAGCTCAAACAGCTACAGCGCAGTCGCTATTCCCAACCCTAACCCGCCCAACGACGCAATCTATCCCTTCTGGACAGACCTCATCCTGCAAAGTGGTGGCAGCGTCTATACCGCAACCATCGGCACTACCCCCAACCGAAAGTTCGTAATTGAGTGGCGCGGCGTACCGCTGTATAACAACGGTGGCACTGCTTCTTTCGAGATCGAACTGGAAGAGAGTACGGGTAAGATATACACCAATTACGGCACAGTTGCGATTAGCACCCCACGTAGCATTACCCTAGGCATCGAGGACCCAACTGGTGCCAATTCGCTACAGTATGGTTACTTCCAGGATTTCAGCATCAATAGCCTGAGTGGGCATTCAGTTATCTACATCCCCACCAGCGGGCCGCCAACGCCGACATCTAATGTAAGCGCGATAGCCACTCACGCCCTGGCTATTACCCCAACAATGCCGCTACCTGGGTTGCAATAGTTAAAACACCAATGCCTGTACAGAGGGAGCTGAACTATAACGGGATAACCGCAGTGGTACAACCCTCGCAGCCCCGATTGCGCGGGCGAGGGACACCGCCATGCCCGCGAGTTCGGCAAGTGGGACTGGTTCGTGATTGGCGGTGACTGGGATGGACGGGTGATTGGTGATGAGGTTGACGATGCCCCCACTACTCGACCCTGGCGGCTGGAGCGCAACCTGAGAGCGGTCAAAGACCTGCCCGAGGACATTCACCTACTGGGCGATCCTCACTCCCGACGGCTGGTTCGACAATCCCAGTCTGTATATAGACCGCGACGACGAGGTGCGTAGGCGCTGGCTGACCCTCAGTACGATGCTGCTTGGCCGCTATGCCAACCACCTTGCGGTTGGCGTACATTACCATAGCTAGAGTATCGGCTTCAGCCCATAAATCCGCTCCATCTTGGCTGCTCTCTACACCATAGTCAGGCTGGTGAGGGTTGGAGCGCGAGAGCAAGACGGGGTAGCAGACAATGCCGAACTGTTAACACCCTCAAAGGAAATGGAGGCTATCCCATGACCGACCAACCCGCCACCCTCCGCGCCGATGTCCTCGCCCACACTACCCGCCTCCTCGCAGGCAGTAGCCCTATGACCGCCCGCGACATCGCCGCTGCGCTGACCAAAGCGGGACTGGTCGGGGTGGACAAGAAGCTGGTCAACAGCGTACTCACTATCGAAGGTAAGGATCGCTTCAGCTATGATCGCGCCACTTACACCTACGCGCTCTCCAACCCTGATGCGCTCGCCGCCCCAGCTCCTACCACCCACACTGATAGAGGGCCGGAGATTAATCGGGATGTACTGCTGGCTGCTTGTCGCAAACTCATCGTGGACGGCAAACCCCGCACCGCCAAGGAGATTGCTGCCGAGCTTACAAAGCAGGGGATGGCAGGGGTGGACAAGTCGCTGGTCGGCAGTGTGCTGATGCGCGAGGGTAAGGAGCTGTTCACCTACGACCGTACCAACTACACGTACTCACCACGATAGCTCACAACAACAACAACACTGCTGGTGGAGCACGCCCTGAGCCGTGGCTTGCGGGTATGAACACCAGTGTACCAACCCTCGGCTAGCCCCACCGCTCCCCTTTGCCCCACCTGAACCCGCGCCCGCCGCTTGCCCCCGCCTCCTTATAAGCGCCCTCTTCGGAGCGATAGGCGAAACAAATGGCTATGATTTGTTTGCCCGAAGGATTGTGGAACGATGATCATGCTCGATATTGACCTCAATCTGACCCGATGGCCCCATTGGTCTGTTTCCATACCATAGCAATAGGACAATTTCTGTGTACCCATCGGTAGTGAACAAAGAGTGCGGCACGCATTTCATTATTCGTGAAAGCCGCATTATCTGGGTCTAACAGCACACAAGAAGCGGCTATTGTCTTCATACTTACTTCAGAGAGCAGACCAATCTCCCGGCAGGGGGCATATAGAGGCTAGTTGATAGGCTACTCTCAGGAGTAGGTAGGGGTGAACCTGGGCGGTGCAGTTGGTGATTGGCAGTCGGCGGGCCAGTGAATGGGGACATCAGGATGCTCGGCAGTCGTATTACCAGCTTGCAACTAGAGATGCCGACAGCGGTGCAGCCCAAGCGCTCTACGACATCGACTATGACTCACTCTATGCTCTTACTATCAGCACTACAGCTGCAGTCTTAACTTTCTGTAGCGCTATCTTGGGGTATTGGGGGTCGTCAAAGAGGATTATTGGCTAGGCTCTCAGCCGCGCTATAAAGAGATGCCCAGTCTGCATCAGGCGTGTTAGCACTAACAGCTTTAATCCTATTGCGTGTGCTTGCAATGTTTGGATCTTCAAGGAACCCACGGATTGAAAGCGCTTTAAGGCAGCAGGTTAGCCCGTCAAGACGATCACCAAGAACTAGATAAGCGGCAGCCATATTGTGCCAGTGGTTACCTTGAGGTTCCAGAGTACCAATCCCCTCGGCAATATCAAGCGCCTCCTGGTAATATATAATTGCCTCCCTTACTCGCCCCTCAAGACGATACACGTTTGCCAAATTGTCCAATGCATTACTGATTCCTGCAAGATCGTTGGAGTCTCGGTGGATGCTCAGGGCCTTCAAATAATAGAACTTAGTGGTGCAACCACTTAATGTGTGGTATAATAGCAGCATCTCAGTCAAGGAGGTTGCTATGCCCATCATCATGAAGTTGCGTGAACTTACCGCCGTTGAGCGCGACGTACTTGAGCGGCTCAGTCGTTCGCGCACTGCTCCCGCCAGGGAGGTCGAACGCGCCAAAATCCTGCTCTGCGCTAGTAGCGGACAGCACGTCCCCGACATTGCTCTACAGATGCGCCTGACCGCCTATTGCGTGCGCGAACGTATCCGCCGCTTCAACACCGAAGGATTGGCTGCCCTGCAAGACCGACCCAGGGCTGGTCGTCCCGCCCAGTACAACCCCGAACAGGTCAGCCTGGTGGTGCAAACCGTCCTCACCAAGCCAACCGACCTCGGTCTCCCCTTCGCGGCCTGGACCCATGTGCGGCTGCAAGATTATCTAAATGAGCAGCAGCAACTGCACATCAAGCGCAGCCGCATTGGTGAGCTACTCGCCAGAGAAGGCTTGCGCTGGCGCGAAGTGGTAATGGCCAGAAATTGAGCAAACAACCCACTACACGAACTCGCATCTGGATTCGGCCCCAGCATCCCCGCAACTCCCTGCAAAACCTCTAGCGCCGACTCATCACGGCTGGCCTGGTCATGCAGCGCCTGGCGCACTTGCGTCACGCGCACGGTGATGTCTTCGAGCTGCGGACAGTGGCTGGTGATGCTGGCAACCGCCTGCTGATATGGTACAAGCTCTGCTGTGGTAGGGATGGTCGCCTGGTCCGATGCGGCAAGTTGGTAGGCGGGGTTGTTCTTGTCCAACGCCACAGGGTGCAGGGGTGGCGAGAGCATCGCCATCAGGAATGGCACGGTGAACGCGCCGAATGTGGCGGCAAGTAGGGCAATGACGATACGGGTACGGCGACTGGTTGGCACTGATTTCCCCCCATGCAATAAGTAGCTTGGCGCAAATAGCTCACGTTTTGTGTTCGTATGTCGGAAGCCAAAGCATGGTAATTCGCCAAAGAACTCGCTGACGGTCATGAATTCTATGCCCGTATCCTGTGCCGTCGCCGCATCCTCGACAGCCACCCCGACGAACAATGTCCCTCGCTGCATCTCGGCAGGATGCGCCAGCATCAGTTCGATTATCATCGCCGCGCCGGGCAGTCGCCGCGCCAGCCCGCCCTCGTCGCGGAACTCAGCCGAGGGCGCATCTGGATGAGCATAGCACACGCGGGCATCCAGCGGCACGCCGAGCAGATCGCCGAGGCGCTCGATCTTGTTGCGGAAGTCGCAGTCGCTAATGTGGCCGAGCGCCACCCCATCCTGGTTGCTGACTACCCCGATAACCCAACCTGCCCGGTACAGTTGGCGCAGCTTCCACTCACGACCTGGGAGTATCTGCCAGGGGTAATAGTCACGGACGGTTGGGCCAGTAGGAGGGGTTATTAGTGCATCGAGGGTGAAGATAGCTAGGCCGCCTGAGCGCTCACTACTTACCATGTCTAAACATCCACTGGCACCACTATCCAGCCATGCTTATAGGCATAGACTACCGCCTGGGTGCGGTCGTTCACCTGCAACTTGCGTAGGATGCTGGTGATGTGGTTCTTGACCGTCTGGTCGCTGATCGTGAGGCGCACCGCTATCTGCTTGTTCTCCAATCCCGATGCGATCAGGTCCAGCACTTCCGCCTCTCGACCAGTGAGTGGCGCGAATACCCGCTCCTCCGCCTCCTCACTTCCCAGTTCACGAAACTGGCTGCGTACCCTCGCGGCCACTGCTGGACTAGCCAGTACCCCCTCGTTGACCAGGTAGTGTCCCTGACCGACCTGCTGAACCATCCAGACCAACTGCTGGGCGCTGATATCCTTGGCCGAATAGTGGGCTGCTCCCGCCTTGATGCTGCGAAACAGTTGCTCGTCATCTTCGTATACGCTGAGGATGATGACTGCAATGTTAGGTTGCTTCAGCTTTATTATGCGCGTCACCTCCAGGCCATCAATGTCTGGCAGATTGAGGTCAATCAGCATGATATCGGGGGTCAAGCTCTCCGCGATGGCAATCGCAGTTTTGCCATCAGCAGCTTCGCCGACTACCATAATGTCCGGTGCAGCAGCAAGGATGGCCCGTACTCCCTGACGGAAGATAGGATGGTCATCTACGATGATGACCTGATTGCTATCGTTGCTCATTAGCTCCATCCCAAACAGGTTCATTGGGCCTAAAAGCAAGCTCTTCAGCCTCGAGGCGCAGTTGTGTGGCAACGTCGTGGTTGCCGCTCGCCTGCTCATGGTTAGCCCAGTGACCCAGCGCAGTGATGGCCTCCGACTTAATTCCCAAAGTTCGATATATGTTAACCGCCTCAGTGAACAGTTCTGCAGCAGTATAGAGTCGTCCATCGAGGTTCAGCGCTCGTGCCTGCTGACTTGCCACCAACCCGAGGGCAATCCAGGTGGGAGCAATGAACTCCCAACCCTTCGTCGCCTGGGCTAGAGTGAACCCCACCTCAGCGGCGTTCAGAGCTTCTGCGCTACGGCCTTGCCTAAGTAGCGCTTCGCTGAGAGCAACGTAGCAAATAACCAGGAACGGCGGCTGCTCGGCACCGGCCAGCTCGATTGCGGCTTGCAACTCAGCCGCTGCCGCTTCATAGTTAGCGAGTGCAAGTTGCACCCGGCCCAGGTTAATCATTGCCATCAACTCGGACCGGCGGCTACTTATTGTCCGCGCCACATCCAGCGCCTCACCGAACAGGCTGGTGGCAGCAGCAACCTGGCCGAGCGACAACTTTGCCTCACCTAGATTGCTGAGCGTGATGGGCAACCGCGACTTCGTACCAAGCTGACGCACCTTATTCAGGCATTGTTCAAACCAGAAAACTGCCTGCTCGTAGTCGCCCCGAGCGGTGCAGATAGTCGCCAGCAGGTTGTGACAGCTTACCACCAGGGCCTGGTCGTCGACCCGCCCGCTGACACTCAGCGCTTCCCTACCGAGCTTTTCCGCCTCATCTAGCCTACCCAACAGTTGCAACACCCAGCCCTTGCCATGTAGCGCCCGCCCCAACGTGGTCGCAATTCCCGACTGGCGGGCAATTGCCTCTGCCTTGGTTACGCTCTTCAACGAGGCATTGTGGTCGCCTAGCTCATCCTGGGCGAAGGCCATGCCTAGCCAGGCAAGGGTTTGCTTATCTACATCCCCCATCACTATTGCTGACTGAATCATGCTGAAGTAAACTTCGACCGCTTCGTGGAAAAGTGCCTGATTCTTGTAGATGTCGCCCAAACCCTCATACACTGTCACGCGCTCGGCTTGATGTTCAGGTGTCTCGGGTATCAGCTTTAGCGCTTGGTGGTAGTAGGTGAGCGCTAGTTCATCCATATAACTGCTTTGGGCTTGCTGCGCTGCCTTGATGTACCATTGGCCTGCCATTAGACTGCTCTCGGCCCGCTCATAGTGTTCGCCGATCAGCCCGGCATACTCAGCGGCGCGTTCGCCACTCTGCTCAATCAGCCACTCCACCACCTGTGCATGATAGTCACGGCGGGCCTTACGCATCACTCCTTCGTAGGTAACATCGCGGAGAATGATGTGCTTGAAACTGTACTCCTCATTTCCAGCGAAATCGGAATGCTCATGTTTGTAGATTAGCTCTTTGCCTCTCAAATTATCCAACGCGGCAAGGATAGCGGCGCGGTCTTCGGTAGGGACAAGCCGAACGACTACCCCGCTCCAAAATACATTGCCCACCACTGAAGCTCGCTCCATCACTTCACGCTCCAGTCGAGCCAGGCTATCGAGGCGGGCCTCGATCACACCAGTCAGGGTGGGCGGGATGCGCTGTTCATCCAGGTTTTCAGCGATCACCTGCCAGCCATTCTCTCCTTTGACGATGACCCCATCTTCGATAATCGCCTTGATTAGCTCTTCGATAAAGAAGGGGTTGCCTTCAGCGCGCCTGACCACGAAGTTTAGCAGCGTATGCGGCAGCTTTGGCACCCGGCGAAGGATGTCACTGGCCAGCGCCAGACTGTCGGCCTGGGAGAGGGGGGAAAGAACAAGGCGCTGCCCTCCGCTGGCGGTGCCAAAGCTGGGACAGCGCTCAAATAGGGAGGGGCGGGCGAATCCCACAATCAACACGGCCTGGTTGCTTATTTGCCCGCTTAGATATTCGATGAAATCGAGTGAGCCGTTATCCGCCCAATGCAGATCATCCAGTATTAGAGCCACTGGCTGCTGAGCCGCAATAGCAGCGAAGAAGGAAGCAGCGGCCTGGAAGGCGTTGTCCCTGATCAGACGTGCGTCATGCTCGGCAGGAGACTTATTGCTAGCCGGGCTGCTCAGGCCGATCAAGTAACCGATAGCCTGCGCCAGCTCTGCCCCATCTGCGCCGATTAGCTGACTAAAACCCTGCCTCAGTTGGCTATGAACCAGCTCAGGCGCATCGCTGTCACGAATGGAGAAGAATGATGCGAACAGCTCACGCATTAGCGAATAAGGTAGGCCGAGCATCTGCTGGTCGGTTCGGGCGGAAAATACCCGCCCAGAAGTGCTGGCCTGGTCTAGCTGATGTTCGAACTCCCAGCGCAGGCGTGACTTGCCTATCCCCGCTTCGGCAACTACTGTGATCAGGCGACCCTGCTCATCCCCAGCTACATTCCGAAATGCCGCTTCGAGCAGCCCCAGTTCGCTATCGCGGCCTACCATACTGGTCTTAAGCCCTACCACACCCCGGTTGCTCATGTGCAAAAGGCGGGGTTTCTCCACATTTACCAGATAGGTAGGCACGGGGCCTGATTTGCCTTTAAGCGCAAGCTGCGGACGACGCTCAAGCTGAAAGATGCCTCGAACCTGCAGATAAGTATCGTGGCTGATGAGGATGCCACCGGGCGGAGCCACCGTCTGCAAGCGCTCCGCTAGGTTAACAGTGCTGCCCATTGCGGTATACTCGAGTTTCGCCCCCACCTCCGTCATCACCACCGGGCCGGTGCTAATCCCGATGCGTATGTCCAACTTGGCGAAGGGGTGGCCTTGGATTGCGGTTGGCTTTTGCACCTGGAACTCAGCTAGCGCCGCTTGCATCCGTAGTGCACAGCGCACTGCCTGGGCAGGGTCGTTCTCATGGACTTCAGGCGTGCCAAACAATGCCATCACCGCGTCGCCCATGTGCTTGTCAATCATTCCGCCCGAGTCGACGATCACACTGTCAAGCTGGTACCAAAGTTCGTTGATCAGGTCGCTCAAGTCTTCCGCATCCATAAACTCTGCAATGGAGGTGAAGCGGGAGACATCGGCAAAGAGAATGGTTACTTGTTTGCGGCGTGGAGTGGCCTCGGCTCTGGCTGTCTGCAGCTTTTCGTACAATGCAGCTATTGCCGTATCTACAATACTATCACCGAGGATGTTACGCTGCGCCTCAAGATGACTGATTGCTTGCTTCAGTTGTTCGCGTTCGTTGCTCATGCCACTATACGTTAATCCCTTTAGCCTTTATGTTTGGTTTAATTATTGCTGCCTAAAATGGTGAGTAAGCATTTGTCGTTCCACTAGAAGGTTAACAGCGGAGTGGCTAAAAGACCAGAGTTAGGGCGTTCTTCAGCTTTGGGTTGGCGATTATTGCCCGCTGCCGCCGGTTGTGATGCCATACGAACAACCGCACTGCTCGCCAGGTTCTTGGGCTATGCCCAATTCAGGCCGCTAGTTTGCGGCTGAAGCAGCGACTCTTACGCCGCAGTCGCCCCAAGTATGTTCGCAAGTTTGCATTCATGCTCTCAATCGTGTGGCTCTCGGCTTTGCCCTCCGACAGCACGTACTCGCCACCTTCAGGGTATATCAGTTCTGGGTAGATGGCTAGCCCACCAGTGCAGTAGCGCGGGGCATCAGGCAATTGGGAGGCTCGATCCTGCATTGCCTCTGGGGTGCGGTGTTCCATCACCGCCGCCCCCACAATCAGATAGCTATCGCGGGCGAGGGCTAGCACGACGTAGACTTGGACTTTTTTTACCCACTCCTGGTGAAGAGTTCGTCAATCTCAACGTTCTCAGTGGGGGTATGGTCGGCTTCCTTGGTCAGGGAGGCGGTCAGCCTCGGCATCAACCCAGTTGGCAACAGTTTGGTGATTGATATGCAGCAGACGGCCAACCGCACGTTGGCTGGTGCCTTCAAGGTATAGCCCCCACGCAAAGTTGCGGGTGGCTAGGGCAACGCCCGCAGGTTTAGGCACGGGGTAAAGTAACGGTGGCACGCTTGGCAGCGGTAGCGCTGTGAGCCACTATCGTTGAGGCCGCTCTTGATGACCTGGCGGGGGAGAGGCAAGTGGGGCAGGGGGATTTGTCATAGCTGGATTATAACATCTGCTCTGCCTTTTTCGCCACTCCTCTAGGCCGATGGCTTGCAGCGCAGCTTTGTAGGTTGCCATATTGAGGCTCCTGCGCCTATAATCGCTATATTACTCATTAACAGTCAATCCCTGGACGGATGACGCATGATCGTAGTAAGGAGAGGTAGAAGTAGGCCTGCTACTTAGACAAGTGAGGGTTGGAATGTCACGGACTTATACTGAGGAGTTGGTTTACATCAATAGCGAGGACGGCTTCCGCCTCGATGGGGTGGTTATCCAGCCCGTAGTCTTGGCACCTAAACCGGTTGCAGTGCTCTGCGTTCCTGGCTTGTACTCTGCCTTCTATGACTCTCCCTACATCGAATTGGGGCGAGCGCTGGCCGAGCGCGGCTACACTTACCTCAGTGGCAACCATCGAGGTCATGACTTTGGGGCGGTGCTACGTCGCACCAGCGGTGAAATCGTCCCCGCTGGCGGTGGTTGGGAGCGGCTGGCAGACTGCCCTTACGACATTGCGGCCTGGGTTGGCTTCATCATCGAGCGCGGCAGCCACAAGGTCGCACTACTCGGTCATAGTATGGGCGCGAGAAAGGTCGCCTACTATCAGGCGGAGCGGCAAGACCCCCGAATAGCTGCACTGATCGCTGCATCACCTTTCGCGGCACAACCGCCAGATGCCGATCGAGAGCTAGTCGCCATCGCGCAGCAGATGGTGGACGAGGGGTATGGTCGCAACCTCCTACCCTGGCCAGAGGTCGGCTGTAGCATGAGCGCAGCTACCTATCTGGAACAGTGTGTACCAGAAGCACTATTCTTGAACATCTATGCTTCAGCTACTGGCGAGCCGCCAGTTGCCAGTGTGCACTGTCCCATCCTCGCCTTCTTTGGGGCAAACGAGCGTGGTCCAGACGGAGCCGACCGCCGCAGCGAATTGGAAACCATCGAGCGCAACGCCCGTGCCGCAAGTAAGGTTGAAACTGCAATGATCGCTGATATTAGACACAACTATGAAGGTGCCGAGGATGCAGTAGCGGAGACAATAGCAGGGTTCCTGAACACTTTGCCTACTTGATGAGTGGAGCAGGGGTGCAGAGCAATTAAGCCACTGTGTCCGACATCCGCCCCCGGCTAGTACACCGCTTGGCTGCTGCCCATCTGGCTGCCGCCCCTCGCTACCGCCCACCTGGCTAGCGCATACCCTCAGCGCACGTGTCCCTGCTGCCTCTCACCCTGCTTGGGCTTCGCGCCCGCCTGCGCGCATCTCCGCACCACTCCGCACCACTCGCCTCGCCCCTCTGCGCCTGCCTGCGCTGCTCCTCGCCGCTATTGCAAAGATAGCTCCTCGCCCCTCCACGCTCGCCCCGCCTCCGCTCGCCCGTTGCCGCTATCCCACGCTAGCAGCTCGGCAGCGCGGGCCTGCTCGCAAAGCCTCTTTTAGTTCTATCTGGACAGCTTGCTAGCCACATAGATAGCCCAGTCGGTCGGGAGTTGGATAGGGTCACGAGGGGTGACCGAAGCGTGGGTAAGGCAATGCGCTACATCGCCTCGCCTGCCGCGACCTCCGAACAACTCTTGCTAATGCCCTCGCCAAATGCTGGGTCTACACAGCCCGCCTGCGCCAATGTCTCCTCACCAACTTCGGCAAGCCAGCAGTCCCGACCCTCTCGCTGCGCCCCTCTTTGCGCTCTACCTCACCAGCCCATCGGATTGCCGCAGCCCCACCTGACACTCCGCTCACCCTCAGCCTAGCTTCGCTCCTTGTGCTGCGCCACTGGCATTACTTTGGGCTGGGCCACTGTCTTCACTCTGTCTTCGCGTGAGCTTTGCCCTACCTTCGCGCATTTCCACTCTCCTCCCTGCACCCAGAAGCGTCTGTCTGCGCTGGTACTATCCGCTAGTTGCTAGGATAAGCCCCTCACTCCTCATAACCCGCCTCGCCTCGCTTCGCCCTGACGCACATCCTAGCGCCGTCCCTGCAAACCCCTTCACTGTTGTATCCCTACCCCGCAAGCAGATGCTGGCATCCACAGCGAAAGCTACCCCCTCTATGTTGCCGGTACTGCCCCTCAGGTGGCATAGCCTCTAGCACAACTGGTATAATACCAGCCGGAGCGAGAGCAAACAGAGGAGCAGCATTTAGATCATGGCAGAAAATGGCAGCGCCCCGCACAGCCCCAACAAGTGGCGCAACCTAAACAGCAGCGAGATGGCGGCGGAGAATGCCCCGACCAATCGCATACCCCTCCCCGGTGAGCAGGAGCGCCAGGTACGCCCCAGCAAGGCCAGTAATGGGCCGACCGAGCAGCAAGGGCAGGCCCGCAGTGATGCAACTGATGGTGTCGGCCCCCGCCTTGCTGTAGACGCAACCCCGCCGCTCGATCTGCCACGCAAGAGCCGCGCCAGTGACACGCCGCTGGTATCACCCGTACCCAGGCAGTCTGTTAACGCCACGCCCTCGCTGGTGCCGCGCCGTACCGCAGTGTCTACCCGCAAGAAGGTTAGCTTGATCGTGCTGGCGATCGTCGTACTGTTGCTGGGCACTGCTGGTTGGTGGGTCTTGGGCCGCTATCAGGTGGCCAGGCAGGCCCTCGACAAAGTTTCTGTGGCGACCATCCCCGACGTTAACGTTGGCTCTAATGGGGAAATCCTCACCAGTACGCCGGTGTATACCCTTGCGCCAGGCGTTACGCCAATCGCAGTGGTGCCGCGACCCCGCCCGCAGCCGCAGAGTGAGCCAGTCACCATCCTGCTTTTGGGCCTCGATCATCGCCTGACTGAGACGGACGCGCCGCGCAGCGACACTATGATCCTGGTGCGGATTGACCCGACTACCAAAAAGGTGGTGATGCTCAGTATTCCCCGCGACCTATGGGTGAGCGTGCCCGAACTCGGCGGGTCGAGTAAGGATCGTATCAACGCCGCCTATAGCTATGGCGGGAACAATCATATCCCCGGCGGCGGTCCGGCGATGGCGAAAGCGGTGATTAAATACAACTTCGGCATCAATGTGGACTACTTTGCGGAGGTAGAGTTCACTGGCTTCCAGAAGATCGTGGATACACTGGGTGGTATCAACGTTGATGTACCCAAACCGCTGGTTGATAACGAGTTCCCCACTGTGGATAGCGGTCTTACCCGCCTGCTCATCTTTGGCGGCATTCAACATATGGATGGCACAGCCGCGCTGGAGTACGCCCGCTCCCGCCACCAGGATAGCGACCTGGGCCGCAACCGCCGCCAGCAGCAGGTACTCCTGGCAATCAAGGAGAAGGGGCTCGACATCTTCAACACGATGTTGAACATTGACACACTGATGGGCAACCTGCGCGACAGCATTCGTACTGACCTGAGTCCCGACCAGCTCATCTCATTGATTACGCTAGCCCCCTCCATTCCCAACGCTAACATCACTCAGTCGGCAATCAGCCTGGACATGGTAACGGAGACGATTATGCCCGATACCGGCGCGGATGTGCTGATGCCCAACTGGGACAAGATTCGTCCGCTGATTGCCCAGATATTCGGTGGCAACAGCATCGCGCTCGAAGCCGCCCAAATTAAGGTACTCAATGGCACCAAGACGGTAGGACTAGCGACGCACACAATGGACGCGCTCAAGCAGAAGGGCTTCAATGTGGTCGGTACCGACAACGACAACACCGGCATCCACCTCACAACGACAATTGTCGACTACACTAACAAGCCGTTTACTGATGGTGAGATTGTCAGGGTGCTGGGCCTGGACTCCAGTAGCGTGCTGCACGCTACGAGCGGGCCGCACGATGTGGATATAGTCATCCTCCTGGGTGAAGATAAGGCAAGTAAGGGGCAGTAGTATTGAGAAGAGGAGGGCGGCAAGGATTATAAGGGCTATCCGCCACCGCACACGTACCCTCTACCGCCGATCAGCGCCCCTGCCTCCCGCTGCCGCACTTTAACCGTACGCGCTCTATACCTGTGGTCCTATAGTTGAGGCGGTGCCTTATTTCGTAAGCAGGCTAGCGGACGATCAGGAAATGGTAGCGACTCATAATCACGTCTTGCAAGCCCCATATATGCATACCTTTCAATGTAAAGTAGTACAAGCGGCATTTATGACGAAAATGGTGCAGCGCTACCTCAAATCAAGTTTGCTGGCATAAACCATGCTGTATTTTTGTTCAGTCAGATACGTTTCGTTCAGCTCGGCACTAACCAATCGAAAGGAGAGCGAGGATATGACTGTACAAACGCAGAGTGGAGAGCTAACTGGGGTGTACCCCATTGTTGTGACCACAAAGAAGCTGTTTTTAAGATAGCATCTGCTCCTTTCTACTTGTTGATTGCGGTTGGTTCATCCGTTACCTGATCGTCGGTTTGCCAGTAGACACTGGCGGGAGTTCGATAGCCTAGCGACTGGTGAGGCCGCTGTTCATTGTAGAACCTAACGTACTCGCCCACTCGCCGTCGCACTTCGGCGGGGCTGCGGTATTCGTTCAGGTACACCTCCTCATACTTGATGCTGCGCCATAGCCGTTCGGTGAACACGTTGTCAATCGCTCGCCGCTTGCCATCCATGCTGATTTGCACCCCTGCCGCGATGAGCAAGTTCAGGTACTGGGGGCTGGTGAAATGACCGCACTACGCGCTGTTAAAGATAGTAGGCCGCGCCACCTTCAGCGCTTGGACTACTGCACTGGTGACTAGCGGCTGGGCCAGGCTCTG
>JANXYP010000189.1 GCA_025355955.1 Chloroflexota bacterium | reverse complement strand
TACTTGCCTCATTCGCTTGCTGCTGCTATAATTCTATCTACCAGCCAGAGCAATATCCATATAGTTAGAGACATACACCAGGAGGCAAGATTATGGCAACCAACGATGACCCAAGCGCCAACGACAACCCCACTGCTTCGGGCAACCAACCGAATGTCAGCGCGGGCAACATCACCGACAATACGGGCAACACAGCGGTGGGTAGCAACATTAACCAGAACTACGCCGCCCGCGATCAGTTTAGCGGCGGGAGCATTCAGGGAGGGGTTGTCAATATCTATTATGGCAGTGACGGCAATCCGAGAACATCCACTAGTGGGGGCAGCGGGTCAGGCAGCGCAACACCTCAGCCAAGCGGCGGGCAACAGGGAGGGGCAAGCACAACAATGCCACTTAATATCATCAGCCTGAATAACGTGATGAGGCGCAGCCTCAACGCGAATACCATGCTAAATATTTGCCAGATCATTGCCGCCAGTTCACCTTATTGCAGCGACTTGGACTACGATGGGCTACCTGGCAGCGGCTGGCAGAACAAGACTCTCTCGTTGATTGATTACTGTCGCAGGCGGCGCGGTTTGGACCTACTGGTGGATACCATCAACGATACGGTTGGCAACGCAATGCAGAACCCAACCCACGATGAGTGGCACAACTGGGCGGCGGGTGAGGATGCTAAGTAGGCTAAAGAAAAGAAGAAGGGACGCACTAACCTTGCGTCCCCTCTTTTTAACCTCTAACCTCCCGGTCACGTGCAGCTTGCCTGCCGTCCAAGTGCCGAGCTTGTCGAGGGCAGCGGGGTCAACGTCGCCGTTGAGGCCGGTGGGGTTCGCGCTGGTTATCGGCTTCAACTCGTGGCCTGCGCCCGGCACGATGAACACCTCATGGTCGTCGGGGTGGCGGGTTTTCAATGCGGCATCGAGTAGCGGCGTATCCGCGGCGGGAAACACCTGGTCGTCCAATGCACCTTCGATTACCAGCACTGGGCCGGGGAATTGGGCGGCGTATTTGGCGGGGTCGTTCTGGAACGCCTGCTGGTAGAACTTGCCGAGGTAGCTGGGGAAGAGTGGAGCAAGACCCTGCGGCACATCAGTCGGCACTTGCCCTGTTTGCTTGATGGCAGCGATGATGCGGTCAGTGGCATCCACGTAGAACGGAGTTTGGGTAGCGTTCGCGCCCTGCTTCTTCAGCAGGTTGACTATCTGCTCATGGATAACCACATCGTAGGAGCGACCTGGGGTGGAAGCCAGTATCAGCACGGCGGGCGGATTGGTGAAGCCCTTGCCCGTTGCAGCCGCTTGCAGCACCAGGTAGCCGCCCTCGCTGTGGCCGAGCATCCCAGTGCGGGCGGGGTCAATCTCCGGTTGCTGCTGCAAGTATGCGAAGGTGGCCGCCGCATCGTCCACAAAGTTCTGCCAGGCGAAGTAATCCGCCAGCGCCTGCTTTTCGGCGGCGGTTGGGTTCTTCGGGTCGGTAGGGGTGGGGTAAGGCTGACTCTTGCCGATGCCCCGCTTGTCGTAGCGCAGGCTAGCGACCCCGTGCGCTGCCAATGCCTCGGCGAACTGCTTGTAGATGTTGATGTTAGTCGCCCCCTTAATGGTCGAATTACCATTGCGATCAGTAGGGCCGCTGCCCGCTACGATGATCACTGCAGGCAGCTTCTGCCCTGGTTGGGGCGCGGGCAGTAGCAGCGTGCCGGATAGTTGCGCCCCGCCCGCGCCGCTGTACGTAACCTCGTGCTCGGTGCTGCCCGGCACGCTGGTCGGTGTATTGCCCGCGCTGGCAGTATCGGTGACGCTGGGCAAAGCAGTGCTGTTTGCGACGCTGGTTGGGCTGGCGCTGGGAACAGGGGTAGCGGTCGAGTCATTGCCGCCACACCCGGCGACACTGAGGAGCAATAGCAGTATCACGAAACCTCCTGCAAACTTCGACATTATCTAACTCCTTTAATATTGCTGCCCGCGAAACAACGACAAGGCGGTGAGTAGCGGCAAGGCGGCGACGACGATGGCGACGGCAAGCTCCTTTAACCTCCCGGTCACGTGCAGCTTGTCTGCCGTCCAGGAGCCGAGCTTATCCAGTGCGCGGGGGTCAACATCCCCACTCAGGCCGGGGTCGCTCTGGGCCTTGACAGGCTTCAACTCGTGACCGGCACCAGGAACGATGAGCACCTCGTGGTCGTCGGGGTGGCGGGTCTTCAGCGCGGCATCGAGCAGCGGAGTGTCTTCGTTGGCGAATACCTCATGATCCTGATCGCCTTGCAACACCAGTACAGGGCCGGGAAACTGCATTGCACTCTTGGCAGGCTCCGCCTGAAATGCTCCCTGGAAATATTTGACTAGATAGCTGGGGAAGGTGCGCGCAACGGCGGGAGACAAGCCAGGTGGTAGGGTGGCGCTGCTCTTCAGGCTGGCGATCGCCGCATCGGTCTGGTCAAGGAAGGACTTGCTTTGCTCAGGGCTTGCCCCTTGTCTTTTCAGCGCGTTCACCAGTTGCTCACGAAGAACCTGATCCAAAGCGCGGCCCGGGGTGGAAGCCAGTATCAGCACGGCGGGGGGGTTGGTGAAGCCCTTACCCGTCGCAGCCGCTTGCAGCACCAGGTAGCCGCCTTCGCTGTGGCCGAGCATCCCGGTGCGGGTAGGGTCAATCTCCGGCTGCTGCTGCAAGTAGGCGAAGGTGGCCGCCGCATCGTCCACATAGTTCTGCCAGGCAGCGCTATCCTCAAGCACCTGCATCTCTACGGGCGTGGGGTGCTTTGGGTCTTTGGGTAGGGGTAGGCCGGTACTCTTGCCAACACCACGCTTATCGTAGCGCAGGCTGGCAACCCCGTGCGCCGCTAGCGCCTCGGCCATCTGCTTGTAGCTGTTAATGTTAGCGCCGCCTGGTAGTGTCGAGTTGCCATTGCGGTCGGTAGGGCCGCTGCCCGCCACGATAATCACCGCTGGCAGCTTCTGCCCCGACGGGTGCGCGGGCAGCAGCAGGGTGCCTGATAGCTGCGCTCCTTGTGATCCAGCATACGTCACCTCGCGCTCGGTGCTGCCTGGCACGCTGGTGGCGGTATTGCCTACGCTGGCAGTATCGGTGGCGCTGGTCAGGCTGGCGCTGGCCGTGGGTGTAACAGTCGCGTCATTGCCACCACAGCCAGCGACGCTGAGGAGCAATAGCAGTATCACGAAACATCCTAGAAACTTTGACATTAGCTTACTCCTTTAATATTGCTGTCTGCGGAACAGCGGCACGACGATTATAAGCGGCAATGCGGCGACGATGATAGCGACGACAAACTCTTTCAGCGGGAAGCTCTGGCCGAGGTAGGCGGGCAGGCTGGTCCAGTAGCTGGGCAGGCTCCAGTCGTGTCCGCCGGGAACGAATCCGGGGAGAGCAACCAGCAGCATCACCACCAGGGTAAGCGCCAGAGGGCGCAGCACATCGCTGAAGATTACCGAGAATAGCGTCGCTACACCCAGGGTGAACAAGAGCGCCAGCCAGAAGAGCAGGTCGGATACCAGCGTCCCGCCAATGTTCTGGGGATGGCCCATCAAGGCGGTGACAATCAGCAGCACCAGGCTGCCGAACAGCACCACCGCCAACAGCATCGCGGCGCTGACCGCGTACTTGGTGAGCAGCACCCGTTCGCGGCTGATCGGCTTACTGAGCAGCAGAAAGATGCTGCCCTTGCCTACCTCGCCCGCGATCAGACCCGCGCCGAGGATGGCCGCCAGTGCCACCATCACCAGCCCACCATTGTTGCTCATGCTGAACCACGAGGCCCACACGAATGTGTCGAAGGTGGCGGTCATCTGCACGATATAGTCGTGGATGAAGCCGGGCAGTTTAGCGCCCGCCTGGCCGTTCATGACCCCTTTGGTCAGCTCGTAGGTAAAGACGGTGATCAGCGCCATTAGCGCCACCAGCGCCCCGCCGCCAACTAGCTTCCAGCGGTTCTCGATTAGCTCCTTGGTTACCATGTTTACACTCCTTCAGGGGTAGGCGCAGTTCGCCCTAATTCCCATTATGTATTTCTTCGCCAGGGCAGGCAGCAGCCCGCCCCTACGCGAGTATCTTCTTGCAACTCATCAATACTGCTGCTTACGGAACAACAGCACCGCAGCGGCAAGTGGCAGCGCGGCGGCAACGAGCGCAACCGCAAACTCCTTGAGCGGGAAAGACTGGCCGAGATAGGCGGGTAGGCTGGTCCAGTAGCTGGGCAGGCTCAAGGCTTGCCAGCCGGGAACGAATCCGGGGAGAGCAACCAGCAGCAGCACCACCAGGGCAAGCGCGAGCGGGCGCAGCACATCGCTGAAGATCACCGAGAACAGCGTCGCCAGGCCCAGGGCAAACAGCAGCGCGAACCAGAACAGCAGATCGGAGATTAGCATCCCCAAGGTGTTCTGGGGGTGGCCTTGCAATGCCGCGACCAACAGCAGTACCAGGCTGCCAAACAACACGACGGCGAATAGTATCGCGGCACTGACCACATACTTGGTAAGCAGCACCCGTTCGCGGCTAAGTGGTTTACTGAGCAGCAGGAAGATGCTACCCTTACTTACTTCGCCTGCGATCAGGCCCGCACCAAGGATGACCGCAAGTACCACCATAACCAGCCCGCCGTTGTTGCTCAGGCTAAACCAGGAGTTCCAGATGAAAGTGTCGAAGCTGGAGGTCATCTGTACCATGTAGTCACGGATTGAGCCCGGTTGCTGGCTTGCTGCCGCACTGTTCAGCATCTCTCTGGTATTGCTATAGGTGAAGTCGGTAAGAGTCGCGATCAGGGTGGCTAGCAACGCTCCGCCAAACAACTTCCAGCGGGCCTCGATCAGCTCCTTAGCGACCATTGCCACCCTCCTTCATGTACTCAAGGAATATGTCTTCCAGGTTCAGATCTACAATCTCCGCATCGCGCAGGGCATAGGGCCGTGCCTGAACCAGCTGGGACAGGGTGTTCACGTCGCCATGAACGGTGATCCGCACGCTTCGCCCCTCCTGATCCACCCGCACCGCCCCAGGTAGGGCGCGAAGCGCGTCAATCTCAGCAGGGGGTGGCGCTTCGGCATAAATCAGCTTGAGCACCTTCTGGCTGCTCTTTAGCTGATCCAGTTCGCTGCTGATCACCAGCTTGCCTGCATTGATGATGCCCACCCAGTCGGCCACTGCCTCCACCTCGGAGAGAATGTGCGATGAGAAGAACACCGTGGTGCCTCCCGCCGCCACTTCGCCGACTAGCTGATTTAGCAAGTCGTGGCGGGCGATTGGGTCGAGGCCAGAAGTCGGTTCGTCAAGGATGAGCAGGTCGGGCTGACTGCCCATCGCCAGGCTGAAGGCGAGTTGCGACTTCATTCCCTTCGATAGCTGCTTAACCCTGGCCTTGAGCGGCAGGCCGAACATCTTCAGGTAGCGGTCGACGGCAGACTGATCCCAGCGCAGGCTGGTGGCGCGGCAGAAGTCGGCCATCTGGGGGATGGTGAGGTAGTCGTACATACTGTTGACTTCGCTGACGTAGCCGACACGGGCGCGGAGCGCCAGGCTCTGGGTTACGATGTCGTAGCCCAGCACTTTGGCGCTGCCGCCGTTGGGCTGGCGGAAGCCGAGCAGCGTCTTGATTGTGGTAGTTTTGCCCGCGCCGTTGGGGCCGAGGAAGCCATATACCGAGCCGATTGGCACGCTTAGGCTGAGGCCATCTACTGCCCGCTTGTCGCCATAGCTGACCACCAGGTTATTGATTTCGATTGCCGCTGCCTCACTCGTAACCGGCAGCGCCTCTTGCTTAATTGCGGTCGTGGTTGACACTGGTTACTCCTTCCCTTGCTTGTAGAACTGGTTGATTTCGGCATCGAAGCGGGCGGCTAGCTCTTCCGCACTGATGCCCAGGCTGGCGGCATCGCGCACCACATCGTGCAGCCGCGCCAATAGGGTTTCGGTTTGTTGCTTGCGGATGCTGCCGTTGAGGTTGGCGACGATTGTTCCCATCCCAGCCTTGCTCTCGATCAGACCCAGCATCTGCAACTCGTTGTAAGCCTTGACGATGGTGTTGGGCGCAATCGTCAGGTCGATTGCAAGCTGGCGCACGGTGGGCAACTGATCACCAGGCTGCACCGCGCCCACCTCGATGGCGTGCTTGACCTGCTCCACGATCTGCACGTAGATCGGCACTCCGCTGCGGCTGTTTACATCAAGCCAGATTGCCATCCTTACTCCTTGTCCGTTCGCCTTGTGTTAATGTGTCATAATTATGATACAATGATACAATATTGATGAAAGTTTGTCAAGGGCTTTTTGCCGCGAGTTTTTCAGAAACCGTGGGCGGGTGTATAATCAATGTCAGAAACAAAAACTCGTGGCAAACTGATGTCGAATCCGCACCGTCCCTTTCGTCTATTATATGAGGCGGCAGAATGGCTGCCCTCAAGTGTAACGCAAGCGGTAACGAAAGGATAAAACAATGCCCAAGTTTATGTTGTTGCTCGGCGGCGGTGAGGAGCAGTGGTCGAAGTTCACCCCTCAGCAGAGCGAGCAGATGATGCAGGAGTATTACGCCTGGGCCGGGCGACTGGCGAGCCAGCCCTGGCTGCGCGGCGGCGAGCAGTTGAACCCCGGCGGGCGGGTACTCCGCGGTGAGGGCAACCAGGTGGTAGACGGCCCCTACACTGAGACCAAAGATGTAATCAGTGGCTACGTGGTAGTCGAGGCCCCCGATTATGAGGCGGCGATGGAGATGGGCAAGGACATCCCCTCGCTGCACCACGGCGGCTGGGTCATTGTCCGCGAAATCAACCCGATGCAGCCGAATGCCCAGGTTGCCGAGCAGTGGGAGACTGCCGCCCAGCGGTTAGTATTACAGCCGCAGTTCCCAGGCAAGACGTATTTACGATTGGCTTGGACACTGGGCGGCAGGGCGTAGGCGATTCGCCCCTACACCAATCTGGCGCAAATATGCCAACTCAGGCTGTAATATTAGAATGTTGGTAAAGTAATGCATCCCTCCCCAAAGGGGATGCAAGGAGGGGGAGTTCACCGCCAGCGGGATGCCGCTACTTTACCAACGTTTATAGATATGCACGAGACCGGCATCCCACAACTTAGCGAAAGGAACAAGCAATGAGTCAGTTCATGCTATTGATCCGCATGACCCCCGGAAGCGACGAGGCGTTCGCCAGTCTCACCCCAGAGCAGGCACAACAAGCGATGCAGATGTACTACGACTGGACGGCGAAGCTACGCAACGAGGGGCGCTACATCAGCGCCGATCAGCTCAAGGCTGGCGGCAACGTCATCCGCATACACGATGGTCGTACGGTGGTGGATGGCCCTTACGTTGAGACCAAAGAGGGGGTCGGTGGTTACTTCACCATCGAGGCAAAGGACGCTGCCGCCGCCGCCGAAATCGCCAAAGGCTGCCCGGCGCTAACCCATGGTGGCATCGTCGAAGTGCGCGAGATCGTGGCGTAGCAAACCCTTGAGCGGCGTAGAGGAACAATGGTGGATACCAGTAATCAAACGTCGAATACTGCTGATGATGCACCGACAGACAAGCCACACCCAGCCCTCAGCCCTCAATCATCAGCGCTGAATAGCGCGGTCGACCACCTTTTCCGCCACCAGGCGGGGCAGGTGGTTGCTACGCTCACCCGCATTTTCGGCTGGCAACACCTGGAACTTGCCGAGGATGTAGTGCAGGACAGCATCATCAAGGCGATGCGCCACTGGGCATATCACGGTATCCCCGACAATCCGGCGGGCTGGATCATGCAGGTAGCGAAAAACGAGGCGCTCGACATCCTGCGCCGCGAACGTACCCTGCGCGGCAAGCAGGAGCAGTTGGCTCGCCTGCCCGATTATCGCACTGATGCGAGTGCGGATCTCGACCAGCTCGACAACGAGCTTTACGACGACCAGCTACGCATGATGTTCACCTGCTGCCACCCCACCATCTCCCGTGAGGCGCGGGTGGCGCTGACGCTCAAGACGCTGGGCGGATTTGGCGTGAGCGAGATCGCCCGCGCCTTCTTGCAATCGGAAACCACCATCGCCCAGCGTCTGGTGCGGGCCAAGCGCACTCTGCGGCACATAAACGTTACCTTCGTGGTGCCGGAGGCAAGCGAATTGCCCGCCCGCCTCGACTCGGTGCTGGAGGTCTTGTATCTAATGTTCAACGAGGGCTACAGCGCGCATCAGGGCGAGGATGTGGTACGCCACGACCTCTGCGCCGAGGCGATCAGGTTGACTACACTGTTGGCGCGGCACCCCGCTGGTGATTTGCCCAGAGTACACGCGCTACTTGCCCTGATGCTGTTGCTGGCGGCGCGGCTGGATGCCCGCACCGATGAGGCGGGCAACCTGCTGCTGCTCGATGAGCAGGATCGCAGCCATTGGAATCAGCGCATGATTGGTGCAGGGATGGGCGAACTGACGCAGTCGGCGCAGGGTGAGGAACTGAGCCAGTACCATCTCGAAGCAGGCATCGCCGCCGCCCATGCCATCGCTCCTAGCTATGCGGCAACCGATTGGCGGCGGGTGCTGGCGCAATACGACCTGCTCTTGCAGATGACCAGCTCGCCAGTTGTGGCGCTCAACCGCGCAGTTGCCCTGGCGATGGTCGATGGACCACAGGCGGGGCTGGAAACATTGAGCGAGGTAAGACGGATGGTGGGGATGGAGAATTATTATCTGCTGCACGCCACCAGCGCCGAGTTCTGGCGGCAGGTGGGTGAGATTGACAAGGCGCGGGCCAGTTATCAGCGGGCGTTGGCGCTGACCGCCAGCGAACCGGGGCGCAGGTTCCTGCAACGCCGCATTGATGCGCTCGCTAGTCCGATCGAGTTAGGCAGCGCCACCCGTATCTACAGAATCAGCGGGCAATTCGCGGGTGGTTTCTTCTTCGGGTTGCAGCGCAGCGGTTGACTGCGCCTGCACCACCTCGCGCGCCGCGATGCGCCCCTCGATAGCAATGAGGATGGCGGTGAGGGCGCAATAGTAGGGCAGCAGCCACCAGCCGTTGATAGGGGGCAGTTGCAGGGCGGCGAATGGCAGGCTGGCGAACCACTCCACCCCGTACACCATGAAAGCGAGAAACACCCAGCACGCGCCCGCTGCGACCAACCCCAGCGGGCGGAGGGTGAGCAGCATGATAGTGGCGATCGCGCCGGTCAGCATTATCAGCGGCAGTGCTGGCTCGATCAGCACATTGGCAAGCGGTGAGATCAGCGAGACCTGCCCAAAATACATCAGGATTAGTGGCTCGGTGACAAGCTGGGCGGCAATAGCGACGGCGAAGGCTTCACCAAGGAAGGGCAGGCGATGCAGGGCGCGGGCTAGCGTTGGCGCAATGTAGACCAGGCCGATGAGCGCAACGAAGCTGAGTTGGAATCCGACATCCCACAGCCAGAAGGGATTGAACAGGGTCATCAGCCAGGCGGCCACCGCCAGCGAGATGCCGACATCGTAATCGCGGCCAAACTGGCGGGCGACGGCGTAGAGCGACCCCATAATCGCGGCGCGCACCACCGATGGCGACGCGCCGACGAAGATGGTGTAGACCAGGATAGTGCCGATTGCCAGCAGGGTAATAGTACGCGGGCGGAAGCGCAGCCGCTGTCCGATCAGAAATATGAACACGGCGACGTAGCTGATGTTCTGGCCGGAAATGGCGACGATCTGCGCGGTGCCAGTCAGCGCGAACTGTTGCACCAGCGCAGCAGGCATACCGGAGCGGTCGCCCAGCAGGATGCCGACCAGCAGCGCGCCCTCTGGCTGGGGGAAGGTGGCGTTGATGGCGTTGGCAGCCGCCCCGCGCAGGGTGAAGATGGTGCCGTAGAAGCGGGCGAGCAGGCTATCATCGTGGCCGATGGGGGCAAGGCTGGGGAAGGCGATATAGCTGAGGATACCCTGGCGGGCGAGATACTGGCGGTAGGAGTCGCTGCCCTGGATCTCGGGTGGCATCGTCATCCTGCCGTGCAACTCGACTACATCGCCGTAAGCCACGCCTCGATCCTTGATTGGCAGCAACAACTGAGCCGCACCGCTGACCTCCTGCCAGACGTGCTGCTGCGGTAGCCACACTGTGCTGGCGCTGAACTGCACACTGACATCCTTTTCGCGCACGCTGGGCGGCCCGCTAATGGTACCGCGCACGATGGTGTTAGCCGTGCCATTACCATTGTAGTAGCTAAGGGCGGACTCGTCTATGGTGGGCAAGGCGATAGAGTAGCGTACTAGCGCCAGAGTGAGGGCAATTAAGCAGCCACCTGCCAGTAGCGCAAGCCGTGAACGCCGCCCCTCTAGCAGCGCTGCCCCGCCTGCCAGCAGCAACCCGCCTGCCAGCCAGCCATTCACCGGCCCGCCGACCATGCTGCCCAGCAGCAACCCCGCCAGCCACGCCAAAGCCAGATAAATCAGGGTCATAGCAACGCCTCCGCCTGGTAGTTGAAAGTTGAAGGTTGAAGGTTAATGTGAGTTGCAAGTTATCTCCCCTCCCAACGGGAGGGGTTGGGGTGGGTGTACACTCAAAACTCCTCACTTACCACTAGCTCCGCCTCGCCGTCGCGACGGACGCGCCAGAAGTGGCCGGGGCCGATCTGGTGCTTGAACACGTCGTCCACTGCGGTTTCGGCATCCACGCCATCGAGCGGGCAGGGACGAGCGAGGTGGGCCTTGCCGTAACGTAGCAGCACCGCCAGAGCGCGGAAGAAGTCGGGGTCGCCAACCGACAGTTGGCGTAGACCCCATGCGCCGCCATCGAAGTAGGTAAGTTCGCCACCCGCCAGGCGACGCTGCCAATCGGCCTCTTTTACCCCATCAATCGCCCGCACCGCGACTTTGCCGTTATCATCCTGGGCAAAGACCATGGTGTTGCGGTAGATGTTGGGGCCGAGGCGGGGAACTGGCTCACGGTAGATTGCATAGGTCGCCACGCTGTCACACACTCCCTGAAGCATAATAGGCGGGCGCACCGATTAGTGCGCCCGCGATTAGAATACCACTATTGTCAAGCCCCGGTTAGCGATGCGCTAGCTCTGTCTCCGCTTTCGCTGTAGTCTCAGCGGGCGCAGCCTCAGCCGCAACCGGGATGGCCGCTTCGCCCGCCGACATAATCATGGTCTCGTCGAAGAATGGATTGTGGCCGAACAGCGCGTCGGCTTCCGCTTCATGCAGCGGCGCGGTTTCATCCAGGCTGAGTTGGAGGGGGGCGTGATCCTGTGGCGGGGTCGAGGTTGGCTCGATGGTAGGAACAGCGGGCGCAGGCGGCGCGGCGGGTTGGGGCGGGGGCATAGCCGCGCCTGATGCAAACGGCGCAGAAGCGTCAGCGATGATGGGGCGGGGCTGCGGCTTGGCGGCAGGCTGATGGTACTTGTCGGCAACTACCTGAGCGCGGCTGTTCACCCCAGCCTCGACCGCAACGGTTGCCGTGGCGGGCGGTGCGGCCTTTGCGCTAGAAGATGGGTTGGGAACGACAACGGTGGTCGGGTTGATGGTCTGCCCGCTGGCGGCAGCGACAGGCGCAACGTCGTCACGGGCGAAGGGTGGCAACTCGTCGCTGACCAGCGAGGCGGTAGGTAGCTCCAACGGCGCGGGGCGGGGCGGGGTGAGGTTTATGTTCAGCGCCGAGCGCAGCTCATTGATGGTATCCTGCATCGGACTCTGCACCGACTCCATCGAGGCGAGGAACTCCTGGCGGATGCCCTCGGCTTCGCGACGGAAGCTGGCAAGCGTGCTGCCCAGGTCGCGGGCGATTTTGGGCAGCCGCTCAGGGCCGAAGACGATCATTGCCAGCACCAGAATGAGCAGTATTTCAGGCAAACCAATACCAAATATATCCATAACCGGGACTACCTCTCTAACTCTGGCAACGTAATACGGTAATTCTAGCTCTTTCTATTATACCATAAGCGCTGGGGATTTGACTGGTTGTGGCGTTAAATCTGGGTTAAAAGAGGTTAGCGATGCCGCATATTGCGTCTGCGCCGCACTTGCTCAGGTACCGGTAGGTTACTCGGCTTGGTCTGGTCGTTCTTAGCAATCACACTAATCGAGCCGTCCACCTCCAGCACCGCTGACTGGCAATCGCTCACCTTATCCACGCCATGCTCGCGCAGCGCCTGTTCCACGTCATCTGCAGTGAGGTGTTCCTTAGCCAGGTGAGCGGTCACGATCTGACCATCGTTAACCAGCAGGGTGGGCGAGCCTTCGAGGAAGCGATCCGCCTTCTCACTGTGATCGCGGAAGTAGGAGAGGATCTGATTGAGAATTAGCAGGGTGATAGCCGCCACCATCCCACCACTTACCGAAGTATCCGGGCCGGTCATCGCGTTCTGCACCGCATTAGAGATGACCAGAATCAGCACCAGGTCGAGCGGATTGAGCTGACCAAGTTCACGTTTGCCGGTCAGCCGCAAGCCCAGGATCAGGAACGTGTAAACAATCGCGGTGCGAAGAGCAATTTGAAGCAGGGCGACCCAATCCCAGTTAAACATATTATTAAATAGCTGATTAAGCATCAGGATTATCCTCCGCAATAAAAGGTCTCATACCAAATAGCCGAGGCGATGCTATAGATCTGTAGGGGCGAACCGTTGTTCGCCCTGGCTCAATCTATAGCAGCACCATAGCTAATTGGTATCAGGTTTGTTGCGGCTATTATAGCATGAGCGAGGCCACGATATTTGTTGTGAGCAGATAGTTCATCAAAGTGCAACGTATGTGTGGTGTAGGGGCGGGTCACGTCCACCTATTAGCATTGAGCTAAGAAGGTTGG
>JANXYP010000179.1 GCA_025355955.1 Chloroflexota bacterium | reverse complement strand
GCGCTCTTAATCGCGTTGCCGCCCAGGGCAACCACGATGGTCTCAGCCATACTAAACCTCTCTCCTTTGCTGGCAGAACGAGCGCCTGCTTCTTTGCGGGTGCCGAGATATTATAGCACAAGCATTTACAAAATGCTAGCCCTTTATAGGCTGATCTTTGGAAGATATGCGGCAGATACTGGGGTGGACCGAAGGAATTGCAGGCGAGGTTCGTGTCAAGCGGGATGGTTCACCTGCTCCACCCGATTATCCCAATCCTCAGCGAAAACGTCGAGGAACAGATCGCGGGCGGCGCGTATTCGCTGCGCGGTGGCAGGCACTGGATAGCGGCGCGAACGGCTGAAGCGGTCAATCCAGCGGTTGGCCTCGCGCTCCGCCCGCTCCTTGCCCGACTCCAGGTGGGCGATACCGGCAACGTCCAACGAGGCGTTGAACTGTTCGCCCGCGTAGACGCGAATTGTGGCAATGTATTCCTGCTCATCGGCAGGGCTGTCCAGATTGTATGCTACCATGCTGTGCTGACGCTCCCCTCTGTCTGTGTGATCATCCCCTCTATTGTACCAAATCGCCGCCATGCAGAACAGCATGGGGTAATAAGTTGTTTGGGTGGACGCGATCGCGCACCTGGGCGGGCCACCGCCCGCCCCTACGTCTCATACCAGCATTGTTGCGCCTGCCTGGGCGCTATGCTATACTCAGCCCATGATTAAACGAGTTCACCACATCGGCATCGCGGTTGCCGACCTACCTGCCGCGCTCGACTTCTACGTGGACGCACTGGGGTTGACCGGCCCTCAGCACCGCGAGATTGTGACGGCGCAAAAGATTGTCGCCACCTTCATCCCCATCGGCAGCGACGATTGCGAGTTCGAGTTGCTGCAGCCGCACGGCAGCGAGGAGGGGTCGGTTCACAAGTTCCTGGCGAAGCGTGGCCCCGGCGTGCATCACATCTGTCTGGAGACCGACGACATCGAAGCCACGCTAGCCGAACTGAAGGCAAAGGGATTGGAACTGATCGACGAACACGCCCGCAGCGGCGCACGCGGCCATAAGGTTGCTTTCATCCACCCGCACAGCACGGGCGGGGTGCTGATCGAGCTGCTAGAGAGTGATTAATGGTAAATGGTAAATGGTAAATGCCTGAAGCCGAGCCATCCCCATTCACCATTCACCATTTACAATTCAACATTCCCAGAGGGAGAGAGCGATGGACAATGCCGTCCCGTTTGAACCGTTCCGCATCAAGATGGTGGAACCGATCCGCCTGAGCAGCCTGGCCGAGCGCGAGGGCTGGCTGGCGGAGGCCGATTACAACCTGTTCCGGCTGCGGGCCGAGCAGGTGATGATTGATTTGCTAACCGACAGCGGCACCGGCGCGATGAGCAACGCACAGTGGGCAGGGATGATGATGGGCGATGAGAGCTACGCGGGGGCGCGTAGCTTCTTCCGTCTCCAGGAAGTGGTGCAACAGATCACAGGGATGCCCTACATGGTGCCGGTGCATCAGGGTCGCGCTGCCGAGCATATCCTGTTTGGCCTGCTAATCAACGAGGGCGATCACGTTCCCAACAATCAGCACTTCGACACCACTGAGGCGAACATCGAGGCGCGGGGCGCACACGCCGACAATCTGGTGATTGCCGAGGCCCGCGACGCGCAGAACCTGCACCCTTTCAAGGGTAACATCGACCTCGACCGCCTGCGCGAGTATATTGACACCTATGGTCGTGAGTGCATCCCCCTCGCCTGCATTACTGTCACCAACAACAGCGGCGGCGGCCAACCCGTCTCTCTTGCCAACATTCGGGCAATGGCAGGGATACTGAAGGAAGCGGGTATCCCCTTCTTTATCGACTGCGCCCGCTACGCCGAGAACGCCTGGTTCATCAAGCAACGTGAGCCGGGGCAGCAGCATCGCAGCGTGCGCGAGATTGCCCGCGAGATTTTCGACCTGGCCGACGGCTGCTGGATGAGCAGCAAGAAGGATGGGCTGGTCAACATCGGTGGCTTCATCGCTCTGCGCGACCCCGCCCTCTACCAGCGCATCACCCAGTTGCTCGTACTCTACGAAGGCTTCCCCACCTACGGGGGCATGGCCGGTTACTCGATGGAGGCGTTGGCCCAGGGTCTGGACGAGGCGCTCGACGAAAACTATCTTGCCTGGCGCGTGGGGCAGGTGGTCCGCCTCGGCGAACAGCTAAAGCAGCGCGGCGTTCCCATCCTGGAGCCGGTTGGCGGCCACGCGGTGTACATTGATGGTCGCCGCTTCCTGCCCGATATGCCCCAGGCCCAATTCCCCGCCCAGGTCATCTCCTGCGAGATGTATCGGCTGGGCGGCGTGCGGAGTGTGGAGATCGGCAGCGTGATGTTTGCCAAAGATAATCCAGTGACTGGTGACACCGCTTACCCTGCCCTCGAACTGGTGCGCCTGACCATCCCTCGCCGCCTCTACACCAATAGCCACCTGGACTACGTTGCCGACATCGCCGCCGCCGCTTTCGCCAACCGCGACCGTCTATGTGGCTTGCGTATCACCGAGGCCCCCGCTGCGCTACGGCAATTCACCGCGCGGTTTGCATGGTTGGATAATTGAATCAGCTACCCTCGCCCCGCCGCGCCTCTGCCTGCATCTGCTGCACCATCGCATATACTTCGACCACACGAGGGATGTCGCTGAAACTGTAGTCCGCCTCATTGCTGACATAACTCCGCGTGGTGGGCGAGTAGTCGCTGACCGCATTGCGCCCGAATACGAGCGTACCGCTGCCATCGCCCCGTTCGATCATCTTCACCGCATCCGTAGCGGCAAGATCAATTATGGTGGTGGTGTAATTGCTGCTGTATGTATGCTTCTGTACTATGATAGCGTGGCGATTTGTTAGCCAGTAATAGCTCATGAGGCTGAGAGACTGTGTCAGCCTGCGATCAGAATCTGCCATGATGAGACCAATGAAAGCTGCTACAGGCACAATCGCCAAGAATATATAGGACAGATCCCTTATATTAACATAAGGTGGGCTAGCGCGCAGTATCCACATTATAGTTATCAGCAAGAAGATGGCAAAGCCTATGGCAGTGGTCATCCAAATAGTGCGTGCTTTATTGGTTTCGATATGATTATTAAGCTCTCCCTGCCATACCACCTGCTCACCCGGCTGCAGCAGGTGGGTGACATCTGGCCCCCCCGCCTTCATCAGTTCGCTTTTAGGTATTTCGCCCATCTCTGCACATTCCCACGGGGTGTATGCCATGCGCCCCTACATTTATGCTCCCTGCACCTTCTGCGCCCCATCCTGCGCCTGGCGGATGAGGTGGTAGACGTTCATCACGTCGGCGATATTGCTGAAGCTGTAGTCGCGATCGTAGTAGCTGACCGAGCTACCGTAGTTTGCTGAGTTCATCGCGTTGCCCCGCCCGAAGATGATCGCGCCTGTGCCGTTCTTGCCCTCGATTACTTTGATGGTGCTAATGTCGGCCAGGTCAATCAGGCTGGTGCGGGTCGCGCCGTAGGATGGCCCTTGCGCGATGATCGCCCGCCGCTCGGTCAGCACATAAGCAACCTTGCGCGACACGGTGGCGCTGGCTCCAATCAGGCTTATGCCCACGATCCCCATCGTCACCACCTCGATCAGCGCGCCCCAGAGTAGCGCCGCACTGATACTGTGCATCGCCCCCTGGTTTGCTCCGCTGGCAGTAGCGCCAAGAATGAAGCCGACGATGGTGAAGACCAACGCCAGCAGTACGCCAATGCCCAGCACAATGGTGCCAGCCAGTTGCAAAGGATTGCCCATGCCCTTTACTGGTTGCCCCTGCCATACTATCCGCTCCCCCGGTTCAAGGAAGCGGCTCACGTCCGGTCCACCCTGCGCCCCCGCATTTGCCTCCATGTTATTTGCCATCGCCTTGCTCCTTTCGCTTGTGTCCGTATTTTAGCAGGCGTTTAGCCCTACGTCAATCCACAAACAAGCACGAGCGAGGAACAGGGCGCGTTTGCTTTCTCCACCGACTATACTGTACAATCTGGGCAGCAGGGCAACGAACCTATGCTACCGAGGTGATAATGGGATTGGACAAGATACCAACAATTGGAGTGATTCAGTTCGCTAGCCCGCAGACAGGTAGCCAGTTGCCGGGCTATCTGTTGCGGCGCATGGCCGAGGCGCTAGCCGATTGTCTGAGCCTAGCGGTGGCCGGGCTTACGATACGCAACCCATTGTTCATCTCGCCTGAGCGGCGCTATCTGCTGCTGACCGCCCCTCCCAATCGTGAAGCAGCGGCAGATTACGCGGCGCAACTGCAAGCTGATTGGCTGGTGTGCGGGACGCTGACCGATGATGGGGAGTTGATCCTCGACCTGTTGCTCTACGATGCCAGCGGTGAGTTGCGACATCAGCAGCGCTTCGCGGAACCGTACAGACTGCAGTCGCTGATGGATATTGTCACCCTGATACTGACA
>JANXYP010000117.1 GCA_025355955.1 Chloroflexota bacterium | reverse complement strand
CTCGACGAAGCCTTCACCCAGGGGTTCGCAGTCAGCCTCACCCAGTTCGATAACGACTGGCGGGCGTGGCTGTCAGGCAAATACTAGAGATGAGGACTGATACAGGGAATTGAGTAGTAGCTATGGGATAGTTATATCAATTAGCCGAGGACATCGTGTTTTTCTGTAGGGGCGAACCGTTGTTCGCCCTGCCCCAACTAGCTTTTACAAGTGGCAAGATTCACCCTCACCCGACCCTCTCCCACAAGGGGAGAGGGCTAAAGACGAACCAAATCCCCACCGTCCTACTCGGCGCAAGAGTTGAAGATTGCAGAGATATGTATTGTCTGGGGAGCGCGACCATAGGCCAGGCGCTGCGCCCAATCGGAGCCGATTTGCCTCATCTCCTGCTTGCCCACTATCTCCGCGTGTTGGATGTTGATGCCGAACTCAGCATAACGGGGTTTCAGCGCATCGCAGAGATATTCGAGCGTCGGCACCGGCAGGGTATGCAGTTCGAGCGGCACTGCTTCGGTGAACGCGACCAGGTTGATGCGGATGTCGAGGCTTGCAGCCGGTCGAGCGATGCGGGCGATGCTGGCAAGCAGGCATGGCTCACCTAGCAGCAATCCAGCGAGCAGGCTACCCCAGGGGAAGTTGATGGTAATGACGCTTCAGGATTATCGCATAATAGCCAGCAATCTGCAACAGGTGAACCGCCCACCCGCCTTTAGCGGTATTGTCATTGTCGGCCCATCCGCCGAATGGTATAATCACCACACGATATAAGCGCATTATCATATCAACAAAAATGAGGGGGAGCAAAGATGACCAGCAGGCAGGGCGGTGAGCAGGCACAGCCAACTATGCACACGGAACACGGGCAGACGTTCGATCCGGCGGTTGGCTTCAGGGAGACAGCAGCTCGCATCGAGGAGGAAGTGGGCAAGGTAATCGTCGGGCAGCGCAAACTGGTGCGCGAGGTGCTGACTTGCCTGGTGGCCGGTGGCAACGGCCTGCTGGAAGGTGTGCCAGGGCTGGGCAAGACCGCGCTGGTACGCACCCTGGCCCTGGTGCTGGATTGCAGCTTCGACCGCATCCAGTTCACCCCCGATATGATGCCCGCCGACATCATCGGCACCAACATCATCATCGAGAATGAGGACGGCAAGCGCGGCTTCCAGTTTCAGAAGGGGCCATTGTTCGCCAACCTGGTGCTGGCCGACGAGATCAACCGTGCTACCCCCAAGACGCAATCGGCGCTGCTGGAAGCAATGCAGGAGGGAACGGTTTCGATCGCCCGCAACGTCTACCAGTTGCCGCAGCCGTTCTTCGTGCTGGCGACCCAGAACCCGCTGGAGATGGAAGGCACCTACCCGCTGCCCGAAGCGCAGCTCGACCGCTTCTTCTTCAAGATGCTGATACCATTCCCTAACGCCACTGAACTTGCGATCATCAGTGAACGCACCACCAGTGGGCAGCAGGCGGTTGTACACAAGGCTACCGATGGCGCGACCATCGCCGGGATGCAAAATGTGGCGCGGCAGACTCCCATCGCCGCGCACGTCACCAACTATGCGGTGCGTATCCTGCTCGCCACCCATCCCGACCAACAGCCGACTCCCATGGTGAAGAAATATGTGCGCTACGGTGGCAGCCCGCGTGGCTTGCAGGCGATGATCACCGGCGCGAAGATCACCGCCCTGCTCGATGGGCGTTACAACGTCGCCTATAAGGACATCCGCGCCGTCGCCATCCCTGCGCTTCGCCATCGCATTATCCTCAACTTCGACGGCGAGGCCGAGGGAATCAGCACCGACAGCATCGTGGGGAACATCCTCGAAGAGGTTCGGGAGGAAGAGAAGTTATTAGTTTGAGTTGAAAGTAGATACTGATGTAGGGGCGTATGGCATACGCCCTCGTGACACCCATCAACGCCAGATGTAGGGGCGTATGGCATACGCCCTCGTGAAGCGCCTCAATGCCTATCGAAAGCGACACAAAGATGAATGAAGCGCTGCCCCCCGGCGCAAGCGAAGCCAGCATCCAGCGCTACCAGTTGGCGCGGGCGCTGGCATTGCGCTGCCCCGCTGGGCTGGGGCAGGAGATTGCCTTGACCGGCTCCGCCTCGCGGGGCGTGTCCGACCAGGTATCCGACATCGAGATAAACTTCTGGGCGGAGCAGATGCCGACGGTCGAGCAGCAGCTAACCTGGCTGCACGCCATCGGCGCAACCGACCTCTTCCCCAATGTGGCAACCGAGGCGGATGGCTCAATAATGACCACCTTCACTTATCAGAGTATCATTGTGGAGGCAGAATGGCAGACGCTAGCGCAACAGGAGCAGGTATTGCAAACCTTGCTGGCCGCGCAGAGCGACAGCCAGTGGCTAATCCTCAATGGCGAGATGATTACCAGCGCGGTGCCGCTACGCACCGATGGCGTGCTAGCCCACTGGAAGCAGATGGTAGCTGATTACCCCGATGCGATGATCGCACGGGTAGTCGCCTCCGCCAGCGAAGGCTGGATCTTCCGTCACTGGGTAGATTTGCGCTGGGCCTACATTGAGCGCCATGAGTTCCTCGCCTTGCAGCGTACCATAGACAACGATCTGGCTAATGCCCTACGCATCCTCTGGACGATCAATCGGCAGTGGGGGCCACAACTAAAATGGGTCAGGCACAGCGCCCCGGCCCTGAAGGTCAAGCCAGAGCGGTTGGTCGAGCGCATTGAGGAGATTCTAACTGTCCCACCTGATGAGGCGGTTATACGTGAATTGAACCTGGTGTTGGAGGTTCTAACCCTGGTGCCACCTTCCATTGACGTAAGTAAGGCGGTGAATAACGTAAATGCGAGTTTGGAAGCAAATTATAATAAAGAGTAGCTAATGAACATAGACCTGAACTGCGACATGGGCGAGCTTGGGGGCGATATTGATGCCACCCTGATGCCCTACATCACCTCGGCTAACGTTGCCTGTGGCGTTCACGCGGGCGACAGTGGCACGATGGCGCGCACGATTGCGCTGGCGAAGGCGCACGGCGTGGCGGTAGGAGCGCACCCCGGCTACGATGATCGGGCCAACTTTGGTCGCCGCGAGATGCAGCTCACCCCCGATGCGATGGCGAACCTGCTGCTCTACCAGCTTGGCGCAATCCGCGCCATGTGCGAGGCGCAGGGGGTCGCGCTGACCCACGTCAAGCCGCATGGTGCAATGTACAATCAGGCGGCACGGGATGAGGCGCTGGCGGCCACGATTGCCCACATCATTCGCCGCTTCGACTCGCGCCTGGTGCTGTTCGGTCTGGCTGGCTCGGCGATGCTTGCAGCGGGACAGGCGGCGGGATTGCAGGTTGCATCCGAGGCGTTTGCTGACCGCGCTTACGAGGCGGACGGAAGCCTGCAACCCCGCACTATGCCCGGCGCGATACACAGCGATCCGCAAATTGCCGCAAGGCAGGCATTGCAGATTGTCTACGATCGGTATATAATTGCCCACGACGGCAGCAGAGTGGCGGTGCAGGCCGACACCCTCTGCGTGCATGGCGACAACCCCAATGCCGCCGCCGCGTTGGCCGCCGTCCGCGCCGCACTCGAAGCAGCAGGGACACACTTGCAGCCGTTCGGGATGCCAACCACTCCCATCAGGAGCGTCAGCCAATCGCCCGGCGCGGATGCCACCTAAACTGGCGGCCCGCCGAAAGACCGAGGATGTAGTGCCAACCAAGCTACACTATTGAGGAGACTGTTGTGACCGCTTACTTTCGGCTCGATTATGAGTGTCAGCCAAAGACCCGCTATGGTGCAGCAATGCTCTACCAGCTTGCTCTGCTGGAGGGCAAGGTCGAGGAAATCAAGGCGCAACTCGGTCAGATGAACCCCGCGCAGCAGCACGATCTGCAATTGGTGGATAGCGGGCGGGGCAGCGCGTTGCCGGTCATCAATATTGTGGAGTCGGAGCGAGCGCTAACTCCTTTGCGTAACGTCAGCGCTACCTGCCTGAAGTGTCCCGCCAACTTTGCGGCGGCGGAAAGCGAGGCCCGTGCAGTCGGCTGCTGGACGAGTATCAGCTACCCAATTGATGCGGTTAGCGAACTATTGCTAGGCACGACCGTGGCGCGGTTGGCCGATGAGGACAAGGAGAGCAACGCCCGCTACTTCCTCGACCTGATTGCCGCCGACGAGCGTAAGTACAGCGGCCTGAGCATCGCCACCCTACGCAGCAAGCGCATCAATAGCGGCATCGGCCTAGCCCGCACCAGCACCCGCGTGCTAGGCACCGGCAACCAGTTCGGCATCTTCTTCGAGTGTCCGATTGAGCCATTCACATTCGGCTACTACTACACCGGCCACGAAACCCTGATCGGCCCGAACAAAGTCTGGCAATTGCTGTTCAGCAGCATCATCGCTCCGCATGTGGTACCCACCTACCTCCTGTTCGTCAGTGCGTGGCTTAACGAGGGGGTCCGCACGATGAACAGCCCCGATACCGAGCGTGAACTGCGCGAACAGATCAGCAACTCACTGACGATGAACAGCCTGCTGCGGCTACGCAAGATGCTGGCGCTGGCCGCTTCGCTGGAGGTGGGCTTGAGCGTCGAGTATTAGCGATGCGTAACCCCGTGCCGCGCATCATGCCGCTGGGCGACGCGGCGCTGCTGATTGCATTTGCCAGCAGCATTAGCGACGAAGCGTACGCCCAGGTGCAAGCCGCCCACGCCGCCCTATCCTGCCTGGCTGATGTCGAGCTAATACCCGCCTATACCTCGCTGCTGGTCTGCTACCGCCCGGAAGTTTCCTACCGCACCATCCGCCGCCGCGTGGCCGCCGCCTTGCATAATGCTACCAGCGTCACTGCCGTAGAACGCCCAATCATCACCATCCCCACCCGCTACGGCGGTGAGTTCGGCCCTGACTTGCCCGCGGTCGCCGCACTGCACAGCAGCAGCGAGGATGAGGTAATCAGGCTGCACACCAACAGCATCTACACCGTCTATATGCTCGGCTTCGCTCCCGGGTTCGCCTACCTCGGCAACCTGCCACCAGAGCTTGATACGCCCCGCCTGGCAACCCCCCGCCTGCGGGTGCCACCCGGCAGCGTCGGCATCGCCGGGCGACAAACCGGCATCTACGCCCTTAGCACCCCCGGCGGCTGGCAGATCATTGGCCGCACCGCCCTGCCACTCTGGGATGCCACCCGCGAACCCCCCGCCCTGCTCCGCCCCGGCGACCGGGTGCGCTTCGCTAACGGTGAATGATAAATGGTAAATGGTAAATGGTAAATGGTAAATGCTGCGCCATTTGGACACCTGATGCATCAAGGCTCGTATCATCTAAGATGAAGGTGGATGCAGGCTATGAAACAACAAACATCCATTTACCATTCAACATTTACCATTTATCATTCGCCCCCAGGCGTTAGTGTGCAAGACGGCGGACGGCGCGGTTATGCCTCGCTGGGCTTGCCGCAGAGCGGGCCGCTCGACCCCTACGCCCACGCAGCCGCCAACCTGTTGTTGGGCAACGTAGCGGGCGCGGCAGCGCTGGAGGTGGTGGGGCTTGGTAGTGGGCTGGAGCTACAATGTGCAGGTGGTTGCCTGGTGGCGATTGCGGGCGCTGATCTAGGCGCGACAGTGGGCGGTAGCCACGCTCCGCTATGGCATCGCCTCTGGTTGCGCGATGGTGAAACATTGCGCTTTAGCGGACGTTCTAACATACAAGGCAATGGTGGAGTCGCCTACGTGGCAGTGGCGGGCGGGCTGCATCTGCCGCGCTATCTCGGCTCCAGCAGCGCCTATCTCGGTGCGGCGGGCGCATTGCCGGGGCTGGCAGGCCGTTATCTGCAGGCAGGTGATACGCTGGCTGCAGTCGAATGCGGGCGGGCGGAGCAAGCGGGCCGCCGCTGGCCGCTCGATGTGTGCAACCCATACCCTGGGGACCTGCCGCTGGAGCTAATCTGGGGGCCGCACGCTGACCGCCTGGGAAGACTTGGCAAGACCACCCTGCTAGCGCAGCGATGGAAGGTAGCGGAGAGCAATCGGATGGGAACGCGGCTGAATGGCCCGCCGCTGCCAGTGAGCGGTGGTGAACTCGTATCCCTCGCAGTAGTGCGCGGCGCGGTACAGTTGCCGCCTGCTGGTCTGCCCATCCTGCTGGGGCCGGATCACCAGACCACCGGCGGCTATCCCATCGTTGCGGTGGTTACGCAGGCGAGTTGGGCGCGACTGGGCCAACTGCTACCCGGCGATGAGGTGCGCTTCCGCAGCACCACGCTGGCGCAGGCGCAGCAGCAGGCAGTGCAGATGCGGGCGCGGCTGGCCGATGCAGCAAGGAGGTTGGCACAAAGGGCGGCGGTTAGCTATCTGCCCGTTTAGAATTACAGCCTCAGTTGGCAGGCAAGGTGACGTAGTTACGATTGGCCTGGACACTGGGCGGCAGGGTGTATGCGATGCACCCCTACACCAATCTGGCGCACATACACCAATTGAGGCTGTAATATTAGAAACTGTCTGAAAACCAGTGGATTTACCCGTAGGGGCGCACTGACGTGCGACCAGCTGCCAAGCACAGTCAAATGAGTTTTCAGACAGTCTGTTAGGCACATTTAGACTATCCTTTGCATCACCGACTCGTTATATAAGTCGTGAATGTTCGTTATACGTGCTGAGTTTTGGCTTTAGTATGGGCAGAATTGCTGAATTGGGCAATTTGAGCTATTGACATTTAAGAACGTCTGTGCTACAATCTTCTTGCGGGCATCACCACTCCGCCCACACTAGCCAGCCAAGTTCGCCGCTTCCCTCCGCTGTAGTAGGATAAAGATAAACATTATCGCTCATAATTTGGTGTTGGTGAGATGGTTCGGTATAATTCCATAAGACTATTTGATTTAGAATTGCAAGCAGCTTTATATCTGCCCTATGGGCGGATTTGCAAGGAGGCAATAGCATGACATCCGCACGTGGGATGAGCGATCGGCGCGACTGGCGCAACGTTAGCGGCGATGAGGTTGATGAGGACTACGATGTTGCCGATGATGCTGAGGAGGAGCAAACCGCTCGCAGCAGTGGGCGCAGCGTTGCTACCCAACCGAGCGAAGATGTGCGTGACGGTGAGTTCCGCGTGCTTCACGAGGAGCGCGGTTATGAGCCACGCAGCAGTGTAGCCTCGCGCCCCGCGCCTGCTCCCAGCCGCACCGCCAGCCGCCCGCGCTACGCCGACGATTACGATGATGGCAGCGACATCAACAGCTCATACGGGGTTGGTCCCACCCGGGGCGGCTTCGGCGTAGCGAATCGTCCGCTGGTCAGGGTGCCACGCAGCGTTCCCTGGTTGAGCATCGGTTGCTTCGGCGTGCTGATCGCCGCCGCCATCGCCCTGTTGGTAGTGGTCGGTAGCTTCGGCGGCGCGCTAGGGGGGGTTGGAGGCTTCTTCGGTGGCCTGTTCAACCACAAGACTAGCATTACCGTTGATACGAGCAGCACGGCAGTGGTGCAGCAGATGAAGTCGTTGAATCGGCTGGAGAGCGCCGACTTCACCATCGAGAAGGTTATATCCGCCTACCAGCATAGTGACTTCCTCGACGGCCTCTACGGCGGCAAAGTGCTGTTCGTGGCTCACGCCGATGTAGTCGCGGGCGTGGACATGAGTCAGATGAGCGAAGGCGACATCACCGTTACGCTCAGTACCTCGAACACCTTGCAGGCCACTGTCCATCTACCACCCGCGCAGATCTTCAACACTACCCTGGACGAGAAGAAGAGCTACATCTACTCGGCGGATGCGAACAGCATCTTCGGCAGCCTAGACCCCAAAATCTTCGACATTGTACGCTCCACCGCCCAGGACGAGATCACCAAAGCGGCCACCGAACAGGGCATTCTCGACCAGGCCAACAAGAACGCTCGCAATGCGATTGAGCTACTGCTCAGGCGACTCGGCTACACTAACGTCACCTTCAGGTTACCTGGGTAGAACATCAAGCAGGAGTCAGATCTAAGGTTGATCAACTAACCCCCTATGGGGTTAGGGGGAATCTTGAAGCGCCATAGTGCTAACAGCAATTAGCCGAGGCGATGCAATAGTTCTGTAGGGGCGAACAACGGTTCGCCCTGCCTCAATTTATTGCGGCACCATCGCTAAATAGCTCTGTAGGGGCGAACCGTTGTTCGCCCTGCCTCAATCTATTGCAGCACCATCGCTAATTGGTATTAGATGCCGATGGGCGAACAACGGTTCGCCCTTT
>JANXYP010000095.1 GCA_025355955.1 Chloroflexota bacterium | reverse complement strand
TTGTATATAATCAAACTGATCGGCGTGCCGGTCGTTACGCCCTCGAACACGCCGGACATGATGTTGATGGTGTCGCTCTCCTTGCGCGGCGAGGTGATTTTGCTCTGCCCCACCCGACGGCGGTCGAGGTCGTGCTGGATGTCGGCCTCGCTCAACTCCAACCCCGCCGGGCAGCCGTCCACCACGCAGCCAACCCCCTTGCCGTGCGACTCGCCCCAGGTGGTAATGGTGAACATCTTGCCAAATGTACTGCCTGCGCTCATCCCCGCCTACCCCAACCGATAGCAATTGCTTCCTTCGACACTCTATTATATACGTCTATGGTCTGTTTCGCAATGTGCGGCCAGTTGTAGTTTTCGCCTACTTCGCGGCGGGCGTTGGCGGCGCGTTGCCGCGACCAGTCGGGGTGGGCCAAGGTGTGGACAATGCCCCATGCCAGCGAACCGGGGTCGCCCGCATGAACCTTCAGGCCATTCTCGTGTAGTTTGACCACCTCGCTCAGGCCGCCAGTATCACTTACGATCACAGGTGCGCCCGCCGCCATCGCTTCCAGCGCAACGATGCCGAACGGCTCGTAGAGGCTGGGGAATACCGCCGCGTTGCACACCTTGTACAGCTTGTCGCGGTCTTCGTCGCTGACGAAACCGGCGAAGGTGATGCGTTCCTCCACGCCAAGCTCGATAGCGCGGCGCTCCAGCTCACCACGGTAGCCTCCCGTGCCAGCGATGATGAAGCGGGCGTTGGGTATCTGGCTGAGTATCTGCGGCGCAGCTTCCACGATCATTTGTGCGCCCTTCTCTGGCACCAACCGCCCGATGAAGAACACGATCGGCTCGTCCGCTTGCGCCCATCTAGCGCGGAAGTCGCCCAGATCCACACCGTTCAGCGCGTCGAAGCGGGCGGTATCTATCCCATTGGCGATGATGTCAACCTTGTCGGTCGGCAGGTCGAACTGCTGCTTGATTTGTGCCAGCATAAACTGGCTGGTGGTAATTACCCGCCACGACTCGAAGGTCAGCCACCACTCGGTGGAGTGGATGTCACGCTGCATATCGTCGTGCAGCACGCCACGATTGCGCCCCATCTCGGTCGCGTGGATGGTAGAGAGCAGCGGCACCTTGCAGCCGTTCTTGAGCGCCACCGCACTGAAGGCGATCAGCCAGTCGTGGGCGTGGATTAGGTCGAAGCTATAATTGTACTTCTCAAACAGTTCGCGACCCTTGCTCTCCAGGTTGATATTGGTGCGCCAGGCGTTCATGAAGAAGTTGGTGGGCATCCCCATGCGGCTCATGTCCTCGCTCGGCCCGGGTGGTGGCACGCGGTAGACGCGGCTCTGGCCTCCCAACGACTCCTCGGTCTCGCCACCGCCGTAAGCGGGCGTGACCAGATGCACCTCCGCACCCGCGTCCACCAGCGCAGGCACCAGTTCGGCAACGTGCTTGCCCAGCCCACCTACGATGTGCGGGGTGTACTCCCAGGATAGCATTAGAACGCGCATATATCCCCCCTCTTGAAGATTGCAGATTGTTGATTGCAGATTGCAGATTGTAGAAGGTTATCAGAAGGATGAACAACGGTTCGCCCCTACACTCATTGGCGGTAGGGCGTACAACATTTCGCCCCTACGATCAACAACTTTCAACTTGAAACTTTCAGCTTCTCGCCGTCGAGCATCTTACCGTAGATATGATAGCTTTCACCTGTGAGGCGGAAGCCGAAGCCTTCGTAGAGCTTGCGCGAACGGGCGTTGGTCGCCTGAGTGCTGAGAGTGACGCGCTGCACGCCGTAAGGCCGCATCTCGCTGATCGCCCGCGCCAGTTGCGCTGCGCCCAGGCCGAGACCCTGAGCGCGGGGATCGACTGCGATACGGTCGAGGTGGCCCCACTTGTCGAACACGGTGTAACTGAAGTAACCCATCGGCTGACCCTGGTAGCGGGCCAGATAGATGCTGACGTTGTCCATCGCCAGATATTGCATCATCTCCTCGCGGCTGTTCCACCACAGCCAGGGGAAGGCGGCATGGTCGACGGCGATCAGGCTGCCCATCTCCTCCGGCTTGAGCCGCTCGATGGTGACAGCGCCGTCGACCGCCTCGGCGCGGAGCTGGTAGCTAAGTTGCATATTGGGCTTTTCGTAGTAAACGATGCGCTCCAACGAGTTAAAACCGATACTGGCGTAGTAGCTGGCGTACTCCTGCCAGCCATCGAAGCCCAGCGCCACCGCCTTGTAGCCCTGGGCGACAAACACCTCGGCCAGCCGGGCGGTCAGCGCATCGCGGGCGTTACTGCGGGCGTTCAATTCGACGATGCAACCAATGTCGCTGCGCTGTCGCCAGGGCTCGCCTGCGATGTAATCGCCGCTGCGCGGCAGCCACCAGCAGAAGTGGGGGTTGCGCTCGACGTGGCGGGCAAGCGCGTCGCGGCCCAAGCCGCTAAACCAGCTTTGGCGCACCTGGCGCAAGTCGGACACCCGCAGCGGCTCGACCGTGACCGGCCCGCTGTCGCTTGCTGAGTTGGGGAAGAGTTTGTTGAGCATCTCACCGGCCCACAATTTGCGCCCTGCTGAAGTCCAATCCCCATGGAACGAGAGTAAGCCCTTGCACATAGGGCTTGACCAGAAAGGTTTGCGCCTGCCACGCCAACGGCACCAGTGGCGTGTCGTTAGCTTGCACGATAATCTGCTTGACCAGCGCGGCCCGCGCCGCCAGGTCGTCGATGGCGGCCAACGCATCCAACCGCTGATCCACCCCTGCATTGCGGTAGCCGCCCAGGTTGGCCGCGCTGCCGCTGTGCAGCAGGGCAGTAAGCAGCGTGCCAGCTTCGGCGGCAGGCGGCTGGAAGTCGGCGATGAAGCTCTGGTCGCTGGCGTAGCTGGCAACCAGGTCACTGTACTCTACGTTACGCACGCTGATGTTCACCCCAAGATTGGCGCTGATCGCCGCACTTACCCTGGCGGCAAAGGGGTCGTTGCTCGTGTAGATCACGATCGGTGGCAGGTTAGCCACACTCTTGTACGACGACTGGGTCAGCAACTGCCGCGCTGTGCTGAGATCGAATTGGGGGATGCTGTCGCCGCCGAGCGTGGGTGGCAGCAGGCCGTAGGCGGCGACGCTGCCGGGGGGCTGCATTCCATCAACATCGAGGGCAAGGCCGAATGCCTGGCGCACCAACGGATCGTCGAACGGCTTGAGCCGATTGTTCAGCCCCCAGTAGGTGAGGCGCAAGCCGGGGCTGCGTAGCGCATCGCTGCTGGGCGAGGCGCTACCTACCTGTGCCAGATCAAGCTTGCCCGCCGCGTAGTCGGCCTGTGGATTGTCACTAACCACGAAGGTGATGTAGTCGAGTGGCAGCGGTGAGCCGTAGTAGTCGCTAAAGCGGGCGAGGGCCAACCCCTGCGCGTCGCGCCGCTGCACCAGGTACGGGCCGCTGCCGTTGGGATGTTGCTGCCAGCTTGGGTCACTACGCACCTGATCGCGGTCGACCACGAAGGCAACCGGCTCGGCGAGGCGGTAGGGAAAGCCGACATCGCTGCTGGTCAGCACGATGCTGAGGTGGAGGTCATCAATCACCTGCACGCCGCTAATGCTGTTGCTCTGACCGCTCAGTTGCTCGGCCACCCCCTGTATCTCGTTCAGGGTGCGGGCGCAGGGCAGCAGGGTGGCGGCGAGGGCGGGGTCGGGTTTGCAGGCCCGCTCGATGCTGTACTTGATGTCACCCGCCATCACGGGCCGCCCATCGTGGAACTGGGCATTGGGCCGCAGGGTGAAGGTGTAGGTAATACCGTCGCGACTGGCAGGAAAATCGGCGGCCAGGTCGGGCTGGAGCTTCATGGCGTGGTCGTAGGCCAGCAGCCCACTGAAGATCAGCCGCACCTGCTGCCCGCTGGCAGGGTCGTCGGCCCGCGCAGGGTCCAGCGTGGTGGTCGGCCAGCCGCCCAGTCGGATGCTGCGATCAGTGCCACTGCTACCCGCCTGACTCGTATCAGTGGCAGGCCAGCAGGCAAGGCTGCTACACATCACCAACCCGATCAGTACGGCTGATGCCAGCCGTGCCGTTGCAACTCTAGGCAACCTGTCCCTTCCCCGTTGGCGGGGGCATGATTTGGCGCGCCCCAGGCCGATGTTTGCTGATTTGCTACGACTCTATTTTACCAGCATTGCCCCAGGAAGGTCAATCGTGAATAAGGCAGCGGGTGTGTTATCAGTTATTGGGTGGTTAGCTCCCTCACCAGGGCGGGCCGCCACCCGCCCCTACTTTTACCCAACTAATACCAATGAGGGTGCCGCTATAGATTGAGCCAGGGCGAACAACGGTTCGCCCCTACAGAACTATAGCATCTGCCTGACTAGTTGGTATAACTTGTATCACACCATAAGGCAGTCTGCGGATGCTTGATGCGCTTAAGCCGATTGAGCAGGTTGGATTGCTGGCGATTGAGCAGGCTTTCGACATCAGTGAGTCGAGCGGTCAGCCCCAACTGGCGATAGGCCGCCGCCGCCTGCTCCAGCACGGCGCGGGCGCGGGCGTGAACGGTGGGGTCGTGGGTAAGCGCGGCCTGGCGCAATAGCATGGCGGCGTACTGCTGATGCAGCGCCGCTGCGCTAAAGCGATCGTGAGTCTGGTCGAGTCTGGAGATGGCCTCCTCATAACTCTGGGTCGCTTCATCCCACTGGTCGAGTGCAGCATTGAGCAGCACTTTGGCGTGGCTGAGGTGGATACGGTCGCTCTCGGTGGGGTGGAGGCGCACGTTATCCTCTATGTACTTCAGGTATAGGTGGGCGGGCTGCCAGTCCTGCTGGCCGACGTAATACTCCACCAACTGCAAGGCGGCCTCGCTACGCCACACTACTACGCTACTAGTCATGTTGAAGGCCCGCACCGAATAGTTAAGCCAGGTAGCATTGTCGCCGCGCTGATGCGCCAGCTCGGCCAGATACATCATAGTGACTACCTGCATCAGCCGATACTCGGCACGCTGGGCGATCTCGTAAGCCTCGCTAAGGTAAGGCGCGGCCTGGTCAAGCTCCCCACACTTGAGGTAGACGTTGCCCGCATCGCCAAGCACGCGGCAGAGCGCAGCCTGATTGTCAATCTGGTCACGCAGAGCGACGGCCTGCGTCACATATTCGAGCGCCTTGCTGACTGGGCCGTTCTTGAGGTAGACATAGGCGATCAGGCGATAAATATCGGCTACGCGCAAAGGGTCATTACCCAGTTCCGCCGCAACCAGGGCGCGATCGTAGTAGGCAAGCGAGGCATCAGGATTGCCCTGCGCGCCGCTGATATTGCCGAGGTTGGCGATCGCCTTGGCCGCCACCAAATGCGCCTTCCCCTTGATGGCAACTTCGCTGCTGCGCTGGTAGTAATCAAAGGCAGCATTGAGGTGTTCGCGGTAGTATTCGACATTACCGAGGGTGTTGAGGACGTTGGCTAGCAAGTTAGCGTGGCTAGGCTGGTCTTCCAGGTTCTGCAAGGCCAACAAAAGCTCATCTTTTGCTTCATCGGTCTGGCCCTTATGGTAATAAATCAGGCTGTGGAGGTAGAAGGCGCGGGCGGTGAGCAGCAGACTCTTGCGTTGTTCCGAGCTGAGGTCGAGCATAACGACATCAGCCTTGGTCAGGTTGGCGCGCGCCTGGTTATATTGGCCTTTGGCAATGTCGGCTTCGGCACGATCGAGGTAGCGAACGGTGCGTGCAGCAGCCAGCGACTGGCCGCACGCGGCACAGGTGGCGTTGGTGGGGGGGTTGGCTGCCTGGCAGAACAGGCAGGCGATTGTTTCTTTGCTGCTCATGTAATTTGCTACTCACAATTGCCATCATACCAGCATAAAACTCCACATTGCCCAATACGTTATGGATGTTGCCCAGCGCGAACTGCGAAGTTCTACATAAGTAGTATACAGTATACCACCGCCGCTAGCCCAGGTCAACCCCCGCCGCCTTGAGTTGCTCGCGGCTGATCGCCCCTTCGCGTAGCAGGCGCGGCACATCGCCATCGAGGGTGATGATGGTGCTTTCGACACCAGCAGGAGTGGGGCCGCCGTCGAGGATGATATCCACCAGACTGTCGAGGTCGGCGCGGGCGGCAGTCGCATCGGTGGGGCTGGGGTTGCCGCTGCGGTTGGCGCTGGTCACTGCCAACGCGCCGCCACACTGGGTCAGCAGGGCGAGGGTGATGGGGTGGTTGGGCATTCGCAGCGCAATGGTCGCGCCGCCTGCGGTGAGGCGGTCGGGCAGGTTGCCCTTGTGCGGCAGCACGATGGTCAGGCCGCCGGGCCAGAACTGGCGTATCAGCAAAGCGGCGACGCGGCGCAGCGGCAATGGCAGCCGCCCCAGATCCGCCACCTGCTCCACCGCACCCAGGCCAGCGACCAGCACGGGAATGGCCTTGCTGAAGTCGCGCCCCTTCGCGGCATACAGTTTGGCGACCGCCTGCTCGTCCCACGCCAGCGACCCCACCCCGTAAACGGTATCGGTGGGAAATACCGCCACCCCACCCGCCGCGATAATAGCGGCGGCGGCGGCAATGCCCGCTTCATCGGCTGGTTTGTAGATAGTGTTCATAACATCGTCCTCCCCACCACGTACCAGCCCCAGGTGTCGAGCAAGCGCTTGTAATTGCTGTCGGGCAACCCAGCGAGGGCGGCAGCAGCGTCTTCGCTGTAGCGACGGGCGATGCTCTGCACGTGGGCCACCGCGCCGCAGTCGATCAGATACTGAGTCGCCTCGGCCACCTGCGTGGCGCTGGCGGCGGGGTTGCCTAGCGTTTTAAGCAGCAACGCCCGCTCTGGCGTGCTGGCCCCGTGCAGCGCGTGGTAGACGATCAGAGTGCGCTTGCCTTCGCGGATGTCGCTGCCGATCGGCTTGCCCAGCTTGCTCTCGTCGGCGGTCAGGCCAAGGATGTCGTCCTGCAACTGGAAGGCGATGCCGCAATCACCCGCGAAGCGCTCTAGCGCGGCTACCACCTCCGGCTGCGCGGTGGCATCATCCAGGCCGATGACTGCCCCAGCGCGGGCGGCGAACTGGTAGAGGACGGCGGTCTTCTTCGCCAGCATCTCCACGATGGCCGCTTCGCTCAGTTGCTCGATCGGGGTGGTGGCGTATTGCACGTCGCGCATCTCACCCTCCAGCAGTGCGGTCTCCACCGTCTGGCTGAGGTGCTGAATCAGGTAGAGGGCAACGGCGGGGCTGACCCCCTCGGCGGCAAGCTCGGCTAGCAGGGTGTAAGCCCAGCCCTGCTGCACATCACCGGCCAGGATAGCGACGGTCGCGCCGTAATGAGCGGCCTCGGCGGCATTATAGCCAAACTCGGCGCTGCTGCGGGCGGCGAACTCGGTATGCACGGTGGGCGAACCGCGTCGCAGCGCGTCACGGTCGATGATGTCGTCGTGGATCAGCGTCCAGGTGTGGAAGATTTCGACGGCAGCAGCGGCGGGGATGGCCTTGCGCTCGTCGCCACCTACCACGCCAGCGCAGAGCAGCATCAGCAGCGGGCGCAGCCCCTTGCCCCGCTGCCGAATGTAGCTGTAGACCGCATCGTGGATGTGCGCGGGCTGGAAGTAAGCGGCGTAGCGCGGGTCGAGGATGCGCTGGTAGACTGCATCGCGGCGGCTGACGCGGGCCTGCTCAAACGCTTCGAGGTCGGCAGGGCTGGGGGTGATGAACGGCATCGCTGGGCTGGCTCCTTGCGCTCTGGTGAATAGTGTAGTAGCATTATACCATAGAATTGCTGCTTTTGCCGCACCGCGGCTACAGTCGAGGGCAGTGTGGTTATACCAATTAGCGATGGTGCCGCTATAGATTGAGCCAGGGCGAACGCCATCCGCCCCTACATCGGTCGGTGTCCGTAGGGGCGGGCGGTGGCCCGCCCTCTCGCCAATTATCAATGCCCATCGAAAGCGTTAATGTTGCTGTAGGGGCGAATCGCATACGCCCCCTCGCCAATCATCAATGCCCATGGTGACGTTTAGCCAACGGATTGTGACAGCGGATAAACGGATTAAATGGATGTAGGGGCAAATCGCATACGCCCTCTCGCCCAGCATCAATGCCCATCGCAACTGACCAGGCCGCCCCCCACATTTCTGCGTTTTCCTCGATACAAACACCCTCCCCCGCCCGCCTGCTGGGGAGCGGTTAGCCAACGGATTATAAAAACGGATAAACGGATTGGACCAGAGCGCGGGCGATGTCGGTAGTTAAGGTAGGCAATTGATGCGCTTCACCAGAGCGGGCCACCGCCCACCCCTACACTGGACGGCCCGCGTGCGTCACAGCCTAATCAGCTTATCCGTTTACAATCCGTTGGCTGAAGGGCAGTATCATTAGAATCAGCAGAATCATCGTTCCCTATCCTCCCCAGCTGCAAACACCCGCCCCCAGCCACTTACGCCATCGCCCCTATGTGTTATAATGTCGCAACGCAGTTACCACATATTCTGGAAGGGAACGATAAACAATGGCAAAAGCGCAGGTCGCGCCCTACGGCGCGTGGGCATCGCCGATTACCACCGATTTGATTGTGGCTGGGCAGGTGGGGTTGGGCGGGCCGCTGGTAGATGGCGCTGCCATCTACTGGCTGGAGGGGCGGGCGGTCAACAAGGGCAAGAGTACACTGGTGCGCCGTGCCGCCGATGGGCAGATTGGCGACGTAACTGACCCCGACTTCAATGTACGCACGCGGGTGCATGAGTACGGTGGCGGCGCATACGCAGTTGCCGACGGGGTGGCCTACTGCTCCAACTTCGATGACAACCACATCTATCGCCTGACCGCCAATGCCAAGCCGGTGCCACTCACCAGCGACTCCGCGCTGCGCTATGCTGACCTGCTGGTAGACCGCCAGCGCGGGCGGCTGATCTGCGTGCGCGAGGACCATCGCAACGAGGGTCAGGAGGCGATCAACACCATGGTCAGCCTACCGCTCGATGGCAGCAGCAGCGATGGGCAGGTGCTGCTCTCCGGCAACGACTTCTACTCATCGCCGCGCCTCAGCCCCGATGGTACGCAGTTCTCCTGGCTAACCTGGAATCACCCCAATATGCCCTGGGATGGCAGCGAGCTATGGGTCGGCGACGTGGCAGACGATGGCAGCATCGTCAACCCCAAACTGGTCGCGGGCGGCGAGGGCGAGTCGATCGTGCAGCCCGAATGGTCGCCCGACGGCACGCTCTACTTCGTCTCCGATCGCAACGGCTGGTGGAACATCTACCTGCGGGTGGATGGCAGCGATAAGGCGCTGGCGCAGATGGCAGCAGAGTTCGCCAAGCCACAATGGACGTTCGGTCAGACCAACTACGCATTTGCCTCGGCGGGCGAGGTTATCTGCATCGTCAGCCAGAACGGCAGCGATAGGCTGATGCGCCTGGACACTCAGATTGGCAAGCTGACCCCAATCGCCACTCCCTACAGCAGCATCGGTGGATTGGTCGTGGCTAACGGTAAAGCGCTGATGCTAGGGGGCGCGCCGACGCGGGGCTGGGAGCTAGCCAGCCTCGACCTTGCCAGCGGCCAACTTGAAACTATCCGCCGCAGCAGCAACGTGGAACTCGACCCCGACTTCCTCTCCGTGGCCCAGCCCATCGAGTTCCCCACCGAAAATGGCCTGACTGCTCACGCTCTCTTCTACCCTCCGACCAATCGCGCCTACACCGCGCCAGCGGGCGATCTACCCCCACTGGTAGTGCATAGCCACGGCGGGCCAACCGGAGCGGCAGGCAGCGCGTTGAACCTGGGCATCCAGTATTTTACCAGTCGTGGCCTTGCCTACCTAGACGTGAACTATGGCGGCAGCACCGGCTATGGCCGTGCCTATCGCCAGCGGCTGGAAGAGCAGTGGGGGGTGGTGGATGTGGACGACTGCGTGAATGGGGCGCGTTACCTGGTGCAGCGCGGGCTGGTGGACGGCAACCGCCTCGCCATTACTGGCGGCAGCGCGGGCGGTTATACCACCCTCTGCGCCGTCACCTTCCGCGACACCTTCAAGGCAGGGGCCAGCCACTTCGGCATTGGCGATCTAGAGACATTCGTCACCGACACGCACAAGTTCGAGTCGCGCTACGTCGAGCGGCTGGTGGGGCGCTACCCAGAGCAGATTGAGCGTTACCGCGAACGTTCGGCCATCCACTTCCCCGAACGCATCTCCTGCCCGCTGATCATCTTCCAGGGGCTGGACGACAAGGTGGTACCGCCCAACCAGGCGCAGACGATGGTTGCCGCACTGAAGGCGAATGGGCTACCCCACGCCTACCTTGCCTACGAGGGTGAGGGTCACGGCTTCCGTCGCGCCGAGAACATCAAACAAGCGCTGGAGAGCGAGCTATACTTCTACTCCCGCATCCTCGGCTTCTCCCTCGCCGACGCGGTCGCGCCAGTGGAGATCGCAGGGATGAGGACTGAGTGCTGAGGACTGAGGATCATGTAAGCAAAGTTCGGATGTTCTCCCCTCCCACCGGGAGGGGCTGGGGGTGGGTCTACAACGTGCCATCATAGCTTTATTAGAGAGGGGCTGAGGGCTGAACAGCGAAAAGCACGATGCAACTTAATCCGGGCTTCTTCACCGTTACCACCCCCAGCACCCGCGCCAGCGGTATATTCGGGTTGAGCACCATGGTGTTAGCGAGGCTGGCAAACATTCGGTCAATCTGAGCCAATGGCACAGCGTTGACCTTCGCCAGCGCCATGCACGCATTGTAGATTGCGCCTAGACCAGCGGCATTTACCTGGGTGCGTTCGGCCAGGTTGCTGCTGGCGAAGGGGTTGTCTTGTTCGCCATCGTGGTAGGTATAATCGGTGAAGCCCGTCGCTTGCAGCAAGGTGGGCAGTTCGCTCATGATATGGGGGTGCGAACCAATGCGCTCCAGAGTCTGGAAGAAGAGAGCAAAGAGGCGGGCACCATCGTTATCAGCTCCTGAGCCGCCCATCGCCTCGGTCGCATCAATAATCCACAACGTCGCGCCGGGGCGCATCACGCTGTAGGCCTGCGCCAGCACCGCTGCCGGTTGCTGGGTGTGCATCAGTAGCAGGCACATGAACACCAGATCGAAGGGGCCGTCGGGCAGCGTCTGATGCACATCGCCAGCCACGAAATGGGCAGTGCGGAACTCGCGTTCAGCCCTTTGCCTGGCAGTCTCTATTGCGTGCGGGTCGCGGTCGATACCGACCAGTTCCGCGCCAACATAGACATCCTGCAAGGCAAAACCCAGTTGCCCCTCGCCGCAACCCACATCTAGGATGCGATGCACCTCATCGCCGCCGAAGGCGCGGGCGCGGGCGCGCACATAGCGGGCAATCAGGCGGCTCTGGGTCTCCAGCCGCTGGCGGTCGAGTTTGGCATCGCCGAAGATGTACGGATTGCTGGGTTTGCTCACAATGCTCTTATTCTCCCGTATCTGGCTTGTGGGCAGTGATGACAGCAAACAGCGGTGGAGTGCTGAGGCGGGTATCATTCATCATTGCATTGACGAAATTGACGAACATATTATCGAAATCGGCAAGCGCAATACCGTTCAGCGCGGCGGTTGCCTGGCGGGCGTTGAACAGTGCGCCTAGAGCGACGGCGTTAACCTGCATCTGGTCGGCGGCATTGTTGCTCATGGTCGGATGATCGGTGGTGCTTTCGCGGCGGGCGTAATCAACGAAGCCAGCAGCAGATAGCAAGGCGGGCAACTCGCTGGCAATGTTGGGGTGAGCGCCAAGCCTGGTCAGCGTCTTAAAGAATAGCGTGGCTAGCTCAGTGCCGCTGGCGGTGGGGAATGTCGCATCGCGGGTTTCACCGTTGCTGTCAATAACCCACAGGGTTGCACCGGGGCCCATCACCGCATAGGCATGAAGGAGGACGGCTTCAGGCCGCTGCGTGTGCAGCAGGATGTTGGAAAGAAACACCAGATCGAAGGGGCCAGCAGGCATTCCTTGCTGAATATCACTTTGCACGAAGGTGGCAGGGCGCTGCTCTTGCGTAGCGCGGCTCTGAGCGCGGCTGATCACCGCCGCATCTCGGTCCACCCCAGTTAGGGTTGCGCCGGGGTAAACATCCTGCAAGGCAAAGCCAAGCTGCCCATCGGCGCAGCCACCATCCAAGATGGTGTGAACCTTATCACCGCAGAAGGCACGAGCGTGCGCCCGAATATAGCGGATGAACAGACGACTCTGGGTTTCAAGACGCTGGCGGTCGGTTTCCGGGTTGCCAAAGATGTACGGATTGTTGTCCTGCTCCATGGGCGCTGCCTTCCTAAAAGTGATGCAAGTCAGTATAGCACTGCCAGGGTAGGATGTCAAAGCCGGTCAGTATTTCGCGCTACCATCATAATATGGTACAATAACACAATCAAATATCCAGGAGGAAGCGTAGATGCTGGTAATCAAGGGTGGTTTGGTCATTACCATGAATGGCGATGACATAGAAGATGGCATGATCCAGATTGACAAGGATAGCGGCAAGATCGTGGCGATCGGCAAGGACCTGCCCGTGGGTGAGGGCGATGAGGTGATTGACGCGGCGGGCAAGGTTATCCATCCCGGCTACATTGACACCCACACCCACCTCGGCGTTCACGAAGAGGGTATTGGCTGGGAGGGACACGATGTCAACGAGCTGACCGACCCCACTACCCCCCAGATGCGGGCGATCGACGGTGTGTACATGAACGACGAGGGCTTCCGCGACGCGCTGAAGGCGGGCATCACCACCGTCGAGGTCAAGCCGGGCAGCGGCAACGTGATTGGTGGGTTGTGCGTCACGCTCAAAACCTGGTCGCCGGGGCCAGGGCGGATTGTGGATAATGCGGTACTCCGTTCGCCCAGCGGAATGAAGGCTGCCTTCGGCGAGAACCCCAAGCGCGTCTACGGTGAGCAGAAGAAATCGCCCAGCACGCGCATGGGCGTGGCCGCCGTGTTCCGCGACATCATCATTCAGACGCTGAATTATCTGGAGAAGCAGACCAAGGCCGAGGCGGACAAGCCGTTCGAGCGCAACCTGAAGCTGGAGTCGTTGGCACTAGTCTTGCGAGGGGAGATTCCATTCCGCATCCATAGCCATCGCGCCGACGACATCATGACCGTGCTACGCATCCGCGACGAATTCGGCTTCCCCATGGTGCTGGAACACTGCACCGAGGCATGGAAGGTAGCTGAGGAGCTAGTCAAGCGCGATATTGCCTGCAGCGTTGGTCCGCTTATGACCAGCCGCAGCAAGGTGGAGTTGCGCGACCGCACCTTCCGCGCTCCTGCCCTCTTGCAGAAGGCCGGGGTTAAAATCAGCATCTGCACCGACCACCCCGTCATCCCTATCCAGCATCTAGTCACCCAGGTGATCATCGCAGTGCGTGACGGCCTGGACGGACGCGATGCGCTCAAGGCGGTCACTATCAACGCGGCGGAGATGTTGGGTGTGGATGCGCGGGTGGGCAGCCTCGCGCCCGGCAAAGATGCCGACATCGTCATCCGCGACCGCCATCCACTCGACATCAGCTCGCAAGTGGAGCAGGTGTTGATCGGAGGGCAGGTAGTCTGCCGCCGCTACGAGGATGCGCTGGAGCGCACCCCCGGTGATGAATACCAAATCGCCTGATCTACGTTATATAAAAGCGCGATATGCAAGATCGGATCGCAATCGGAACCCTGAATAGCACTTAGGTAGTGGCACTGATGTTGAGCCGGTTTACGCAAAGGCGCGTAGCGTTCGACCTACTGCAGTGCGTGCCTCCTAGACTAGTAGAGGAGATACAAGAGTGGCCACAAACGTTTACAGCATAGACAATCGGCTGGAAGGTAAACTCAGGGCTTTGTACCAGTCGCACCTTGAGCGTAGCAACAAGACGGATTGGAGCTACCATAGCCTCATCCCCTGGGAGCGGGCGCGTAACTACGACACCGACCCCTGGTCGCCAGAGCAAGTCACCATCTCGCCCGGCCTCTACGTGGCGGTGGAGACTGCTTTGCTAACCGAGGTAAATCTGCCCTGGTTTACCACCGGCCTTACCGACATCTTCAGGGGCGAACTAGAGGTGCTGCAGGACTTCATCCGCACCTGGACCAGCGA
>JANXYP010000034.1 GCA_025355955.1 Chloroflexota bacterium | reverse complement strand
CGCAGCACGCCAGTGCCTTTGCCGTGGATGATGCGCACGAATGGCAGCGCGGCGACTGCCGCATCGTCAAGGTAGCGTTCCAGGCGGGGGCCAACCTCCTCGGCCCGCCAGCCGCGCATATCAATCTCGATGCTGGGGGCGGGGTTGCCGCGACTGGTCGCCACCACATCGTAGGTAACGCTGCCACCCGCTGGCTCGGCCTTGCCGCCAATGCGCCGCAGCTCCTGCGCGGGGATACGCATCTTGAAAGCGCCCAGCGATACCTCCACCTCGCCATCGGCATCAGCAGCGCCCAGTACCTCACCCTCACTCTCCAGCGACTCGATATATACCTGATCGCCAGCAGCAAGCGGACGGGCAACCTGTGGCGCGGCGACAGGAGCGGCAGTGGTAGCTGATGCCACCGCCGACTGACTGCGGCGGCTGGTTGGCTCAGGCGGCAAATCCACGCCGGTCTGCGCCTCGGCCAATGCCGCTGCCGCGCTGGTGGATTTGCCGTTGCGCGAGGGCTGGTTGGCGGTGGTGCGTAGCTGGCGGCCCGCCTCGTCAATCTGACGCTGTGCGTCGGTGAGCGCCTGGCGCGAGGCCGCTGTGTCAATGCTGCTGCCTGCCTGCCGCAAGCGAGTGCGAAGCACATCAAGCTCGGTCTCGGCATTGGCCCGCGCCTCCTCCACCGCCTGCTGCTTCAACTGCTCAATCTCGCGCAACTGGCGGCGCAAATCGCGCTGCAACTGGGCCACCTCACGAGCCTTCTGCTGCGCGTCGAGGCGGGCGGAGGAGGCCTGTTCGCGCTCCAGGCGGATACCGGCTAGCAGGCTCTCCACCTCGGCGGCGGCGGGGCTGACTAGCTCCTGGGCGGCCTCGATGATTTCCTGCGGCAATCCCAGGCGGCGGGCAATCGCCAGCGCGTTGCTGCGCCCCGGCAGGCCGATGGTCAGCCGATAGGTAGGCGACAGCGTCTCCACATTAAACTCCACGCTGGCGTTCTCCACCCCCTCGGTGCTGTAGGCATAGCTCTTCAATTCCGAATAGTGGGTGGTTCCCACCGCCAGCACCCCGCGCTTGAGCAAGTCGGCGATGATGCTACGGGCCAGGGCCGCGCCCTCGGTTGGGTCGGTGCCTGCGCCCAGTTCATCGAACAGCAGCAACGCCCCCGGTTGTGCGTCGCGCAGGATATTGACGATGTTGCTCAGGTGCGAGGAGAAGGTGGACAGGCTCTGCTCGATGCTCTGCTCGTCGCCGATGTCGGCGAAGATCTGGGGGAAGACAAGCGCGACGCTGCCCTCGTCGGCGGGGATGTGCAGCCCCGCCTGCGCCATCAGACTGAGCAGCCCGGTGGTTTTCAGCGCGACCGTCTTGCCACCAGTGTTGGGGCCGGTGATGACCAGCACGCGGAAGCTGTCACCAAGCTCGATGGTGATGGGGACGACCTTGCCGGTTAGCAGTGGGTGGCGGGCTGCCTTGAATAGCAGGCCACGTTCGCCAGCGCGGGCCGATTTGGCGTTGAAGGCGGCCGCCTCACTGGCGGGCAGCAGGCGGGGGGGATGGGCATCGGTATCCTGGCTATACTTCGCCTTCGCCAGCGCCAGATCCAGTTCGGCCAGCGCAGTGACAGTTTGGCGCAACTCGATATTGTAGTTGGCGATCTGGACGCTGAGGGCGCGCAGGATCTTTTCGATCTCCTCCTGCTCGTCGAGCTGCAACTGCCGCCAGGTGTTGTTTAGCTCCACCGTCTCAATCGGCTCCATGAACACGGTCGCGCCGCTGCCCGACTGATCGTGGATGATACCGCGCACCTGACGCTTGAAATCGGCCTTGATCGGTACCACGTAGCGCCCGTTCCGCACGGTAATGATCGCCTCCTGCAAGGCGGTCGCATAAGCCTGGCTGGAGAGCAGTGCGTTGAGCTTGTCCATCAGCCGGTTGTAGGCGGTCTTGATGTTGGCACGGATGTTGGCAAGTGCGGCGCTGGCGGTGTCCAACACCTCACCGTTTGGGGCGATGGTGCGGGTAATTGCCTGCTCCAGCATCGGCAGGTTCGCCAGCTTGCGGGCGGTTTCGCTGATGGTGGGCAGCTCACCCACGCGGCTCTCGGCCAGACGAACAATCGCCGCACGCAGGGTGCGGCTGCTGACCAACGTGCTTTCAATGTCGAGAAAGGCCAGCGCCGGGATCGCGCCACCCATCTCCGCCTGGCGCACAAGTTCGCGGATGTCGTGTGCGCCACCCAGGGTGATGTCGGGCTTGAGTTGCAGCAGGCGCACCGCCTCGCTGGTAACATCCATGCGGGCGCGCACCTCGTCAATATCGCTGCTCGGTTGCAGCGCCTGCGCCAGTTCGCGCCCAGCGGAGAACGAGGTATACGCCGCCAGCTTCTGCATTACCTTGGGATATTCGAGGGTGTTAAGGGCTTTAGGGTTCAATTTGCAGTTTGTCCTATGTTTCCAGGGTTATCCATTGAGGCCAGTGACGAACAGCGGGTTGTCGTTAGTGTTGATCAGCGGGCTGATTAGCGCCCTGATTACGTCGCGGGTATTGAGCAGCACCTTTGCCACCTGCGAATTGCTGACATCGCTAACCGCAAAGCCGATCAGCGGGATGCCTCCCGCATCGGTGCCGCCCGTTACGTTGCCTGCCGTCTTCAAGAATAGGACAACGAGGCTCAACACCAGCACACCCAGCACCAGACCCAGCACCATGCCGCCCACCCTATCAAGCAAGGCCAGACTGTTGGGCAGCGCTGCGTAGCGGAATGAGGTGAACAGAAATAGGGTGAGTAGCAGTGCGATGATCAGCACGATGATGAAGAAGATGAGTAGCTCGAAACCATTGGTTACGGGCTTGTTCTTGCCCAGAATACCGGGCGCTAGCCACTCGGCGATCGGTACATAGATAGTGGAGCCAAGCAACAGGCCAAAGTAAGTGGCAATGATGACGAACAGCACCTTGATCACACCCTGGGTGAAGCCTAGCAGCATGAATAGAAGTATCCCGATCACCAGTATCACATCGAGGACAGTTAGCATGATTCTCCCTCCCATCAGCAAAAATCGTCTGTTTATGTTGACAGTATTGTATCTGCTTTTCGCGGATAGCGCAATAGCCCCCCTACATCAAAAGAAGTGGGGCAATTTCGTAATGATCAGAACAAATGACCGTTTTACCTATTGACAAGCACAAGCGTTCTACGCTATAATGGGGGTAACAAGAAGGAGGTCCATATATGCGTAAGTTGGAGCAGCTTTCGCTGCGGCAGGAAAAGATCATACAGTTCATCCGTGACTTCAAGGAGGAGTTCAACTACTCGCCGAGTATCCGTGACATCCAAACTCGGCTGGGCATCTCCTCGACCTCGGTAGTGGACTACAATCTGAAGGAACTGGGCAAGCGCGGGTTGCTACGCCGATCCAAGAACGTGTCGCGCACGATCGAACTGATCGAGCCGGAGCAGGCGCGTGGCCGAATGCCCTATCCCAGCGTGCTGATGCTGCCCCTCGCGGGTAACATCGCGGCGGGTTCGCCAATCCCGGTATTCGACGATCTCCGCGCTGGGCAGTTGAACGATAGCGCCGAGACCATCGAGATCACCCCCGATATGGTGGGCCGCTATGCGGGCAAGCAGGATGGCCTGTTTGTGCTGCGGGTCAAGGGCCAATCCATGATCGAAGACCTGATCAATGATGGCGACCTGGTGGTGATGCACAGTCAGGACACTGCTGAGGATGGCGAGACTATCGCCGCCTGGTTGGAGGACGAGAAGTCCACCACCCTGAAGCGCTACTACCGCGAAGATGGTGGGCGCATCCGCCTGCAACCAGCCAACGCCACCATGCAGCCAATCTACACCAACGAGGATAACCTGCGTATCCAGGGCCGCGTGGTCGCGGTTATCCGCCAGGTTTTCTAATACCACGACACCAACCCCTCCCCCACCGGGGGAGGCTGGGAGAGGGTACAGGCAGCAGGGCTACAATATGCCAGCCTGTAACTAGCGTGCAACCGATTAGCTCCACGAGAGGGGGAGTAAGATGGTAGGTTGGATGAACCACGAGGCATCGGTCTGGAGCCGCAGCGCCGCTGCCGGGGTCGACATTCGGCAACGTCAGCTAGGCGCACGTACCCTGGGCGCAGCGCCCCGCCCTAAAGCCGCCGCTCGCCGCAACGAGCATAACAGCAGCGTTTCGGTGGTGGAGCAGGCGCTGGTGGGAGCCGCCCAACGCTTGCGCCGTGCCTTGCGGCCCGACCAGGCGATTGCCCCTCTGCTCGGCAGCATCGCGGCGGGTCAGTACGATGTGACCATCGCTATGCACGAGCAGACTGGCGAGGCGGTGGTGATTGATAGCTACCTGGCGAAACGCGGGGCATATGCCCTGCGCGTCAGCGGTAGTTCCATGACCCATGTCGGTATCGAGAGCGGCGACATTGTGGTGGTCCAACCGCAGGACAGCGCGATTGATGGCGACTTCGTGGTGGCGACCCTCACCGACTCACTCGACCCCGAAGGCTACGTTACGCTCAAGGAGTTCCACCGCAAGCGCGACCACATCTTCCTCAAGTCGGCCACGGCAGCAACCAACCCGATCCGCATCTACCCGGAGCGCGGTCAGGACCGCGTTCAGGTGCAGGGTGTGGTTGTTGCCATCATCAAGCCGCAGGAGCAGATATAGACCCACCCCTGCCCCTCCCAACGGGAGGGGAGTCGGTAGCGCTTCATCAGCGCGACAGATGAACTAACTTGATAACGCCCCCGCCGCAATGACGGTGGGGGCGGTCTATTTGTCAGGCACGGTACCTAGTACCTCACAGCAGGTTTACGATAACGCAACTTTGCAGTATAATAGACATAACACCAATCACTCAAACCTCAAACCTTAAACCTCAGCACTGAAGCGATGAACGAACTACTCGAACAGCAAGCAAACGCGATTGAAGACTTCCTCACCCGCCACGGGGTAGCTGCACGGGTGGAAGGTGGGGCGTTGTCGCCGCGCCTGATTAGCTTCAACCTGACGCTCGCTTCCGGCGTGCGGCCTGGGCGAGTGGCCGCGCTGGCCGATAAGCTGGCGACCTTCCTGGGGGTTGGCTCTTGCCGTCTGGCGAAGCACGGCGCGGCAATCGCGGTGGAGATACCGCGCAGCGACCCCACCCGGGTGCGCCTGCTGCCACTCTATCAGCAGCTTAACCGCGAGAGCGAGGGCGGCAACGCCATCCCCTCAGTCACCGCCCTGCTGGGCCTGGACTATGAAGGCACGCCGCTGCTGCTTCGCCTTGCTAGCCCAGAGGTGGCGAACGTGCTGATTGCGGGCGAGGTAGGCAGCGGCAAGACTGCGCTGATGGCAGGCATGATCGGCAGCCTGGCGCTGGCGAATGCGCCCGATGAGTTGCAGCTCCTGCTTATCGATGTGGGCCGCAAGCGGGGCAAGGGTGGTGGGGTGTGGGCCGACTGGACTGGCCTACCTCACCTGATTGCCCCGCCGGTCACCGACCCGTTCGACGCTGCCAACCGTCTCGCCTGGTTGTCGCGACAGATGGAGTGGCGCGCCGACGAGCAGATCAGCACGCCTGCAATTGTAGTCTTCATTGACGAAATTGGTGAGTTGTTGGCCGGGGTGGAGGAGAACCGCGAGCGGCTACTGCGCCGCCTATTGCAGCGCGGCAGGCAGGGGGCAATCTACTTCGTGGTCGGCGCTAGCCAGAGTAATGGGCTGGGCGAACTGCTGACTGAGCCTAACTTCCCTGCTCGAATTGTGGGGCGACTGAGTGAGGCGGAGGGCGAGGCGTTGACTCAAATGCGCGGTAGTGGCGCGGAACGGCTGCTGGGTGGCGGCGATTTTCTGGTTAGCCTGCGCGGCGAATTGACGCGGATGCAGAGCGCGACTATCAATCAGGGCGAGACGCACCAGCTAGTCAATCTGATGCGCCGCATCGGCGACGAGCGCGAGGCCGATTTGGAACAGGAGCGAACACAGGCGCAAGGCACGCGGCGTGGTCCGCTCACCAGCGTTGCCGCCCCTGCCACGCCGCTCACCCCGCCGCGCAACTGGCAGCAGGGCGCGGACGGCGGCTCCACCCCACTGCCCAGCCCGCGCAAGGGGCTACTCGACGGCTTCCGGCGACGGTGACATATGGCAATCCTACCGGAACGCAGCCTGCTGCTCCTGATCGCTGCCAACCCACAGCGGTTGATTGAGTTCTACACCGCTGGCCTCGGCTTCACCATCAGCCAGCAGATGCCCCACTACGCCGAATTGACTCTCGGCAGCTTCATCCTTGCCCTCACCGATACGCCATTCATGGCAAAGTTCCTCGGCATGGAGTTCGCCGCCCCTAATGTTCCAGCACGCTTCGTCATCTCGCTGCATAGCGACGCGGTGGACGACGATGCTGCCCGCCTGCTAACTCTCGGCGCGACTATCATCATGCCGCCCACCGATCAGCCCTGGCAGCAGCGCATCTGCTATCTTGCCGACCCCGAAGGCAACATCTTCGAGGTGGCGCAGCGGATCGAGTGATTAGTGATTAATGTGTAGAGGCGTGTTTCGCTCGCCTTGCTGATCCACCGCTCCCGCGTCTTCTGCATCCCTCCACTTCTTCCCTGCCTCAATCCGCCCCAACCAGCTGATCAAGCCCCGCCGCAAACTCCTGATCGTTCTCGCGCAGCCAGAGGGGTAATACCAATTAGCGATGGTGCCGCTATAGATTGAACCAGAGCGAACAACGGTTCGCCCCTACAGATCTATAGCATCGCCTCGGCTAATTCGTATAACTCAAAGGCGCTTTCATCTTGCTGGAACTATAAGGGCGCTGAGTCTGTCTATAAACAGGGGTATGAAATAGCGACCCTTGTGGGTCGCCATGAACTCAAAACTTAAAACTCATCGCTATAAACCTGGTACCCCCTAGGTGACTCGAACACCTGCTTCAGCCTCCGGAGGGCTGCGCTCTATCCACTGAGCTAAGGGGGCGCACATCTTGCTATTATTATACCGCAAGTGGCTGGATTTGGCAAGGGTATAGTTCACCATCCTGCGATCTCACCAGGGCGGACGCAATCCGCCCCTACGCCACACATATGTTGCAATTTGAAGAGCGGCACTGGCAAGCATCTAATCTACTACTTTTGGCCCGCCGCTGCTATTGCTTAGTGTAACGCAAACTAGGTATAATGCGGCAGCGCATTTTGCATCTTCGTGGGTCGGAGATTATCAACGTAAGCGTAGAGGAGCAGCGAAATTATGGCGATGGGCAACGCACGGGTAGAAGCGAAAAGCGAGGTCAAGTCGGGACTGTGGCTGGCGGTGGCTGGCCTGGGCCTCGGCATTGAACTCATCTTCGCCTACCTTACGCTCAGGAATCCTCTACCCGAATTGTACACCACGATTATCCACAACGGGCAACAGACCACTCCATTCTTCTATAGTCTATCCAGCAATGTGGTGCTGCTCAGTCGGCCAGAGTTCGTGGTGGTCGCCTCCGCGCTGGCATTGCTTTTCGCACTGGCGTTGGGGCTGACGTTGCGGCGGGCGTATAGCGGCGAGAGCGACGACCCCACGCTAGCGGCGGTGATTATGGGCGGGGCGGCGGTGTTCAGCGTGACCCTGCTGTGGATGTACCCACTCTTCTCCCAGGATGTGTTCGACTATATTTTCCAGACCCGCGAGTGGGTGTTCCATCACAGCAACCCTTTCACCCACATACCGTCTGCGTTTGGCGATGACCCCTTCCTCAAATATATCGCCTGGACCGGGATGCCCAGCACCTACGGCCCGCTCTGGATGATCGTGACCGCACCACTCACTATGCTGGGCGGCAACTCGCTGCTGGCAAACCTGTTCTACTTCAAAGGGCTGGAGGTGGCGGCTTACCTCGCCACCACCGTACTGATTTATCGCACGCTAGGGAAGGTGCAGCCGCGCTGGCAGTTGGCCGGTACACTGCTGTTCGCCTGGAACCCGCTGGTGCTGGTCGAGTTCGCGGGCAGCGGCCACAACGACATCCTGATGCTCTTCACCATTGCGCTGGCCTGCTGGCTGCTGGTCAGCGAGCGCTTCACCCTGGCCGCGCTGGCGCTAACCGCAGGGGCGTTGATCAAGGTGGTGGCCGGATTCGTGCTGCCGCTATTCATTATCTACGCGCTGATCCAGCCCCATATGCAGGGCAAGCGCCGCGGCTTCCTGCTACGCACCGCTGCCTTGTGCCTGGGCAGCGCGTTGCTCATCTACGCGCCGCTATGGGATGGGCCGGATAGCCTCGCCTTCCTCAAGCTGGGCGACAAGCTGGGTGGACCAATCCCCACCGCAATCGTGTATATCCTCGATGCTGCCCATGTCGGTCGCGCCGATGCGATGTTCTGGTTCAAGAATGTTGCCTGGGTTGCGTTCGCGCTGTTCTATGCGCGGCAGTGCTGGGCGCTTTGGCGCGGCAACCACGATAGCGCGGCGGATTGGCGGGTAACTCGCTGGGTGGCGCAACGGGTAGAGAGTCTATTGACCCGCTTCGCGCTGGGGCGGCGCATCGTGCATCGCATCGATGTCGCCGAGATGAGCGCGGCGGAGCCGGAGAGTCAGTTCGCGCAACTGGCGCGGGCCAGCAGCATGGTGCTACTCTTCTTCCTCGCGGTAGTCAGTCTTTATTACCAACCCTGGTATCTAAGCTGGCCGCTGTTCTGGCTGGTCTTCATGAGCGCGCCCCGCTACAAGCTACACTCCTGGCCGCTGCTGGCCCTCACCTGCATCGTGGTCATCGCCAATGTGTTTGTGGGCATTACCGGCTGGGGAACGTAAAGGCAATGGTGAATGGTGAATGGTGAATGGTGAATGAAAAACATTCTGTAGGGGCGCATATCATTGCGCCCTTTGGCGTGTAAATAAATGAGGGTTGAGGGCTGGCAACTCCCATTTACCATTTACCATTCACCACTTATCATTTTAGTTCGACGAACTGGTTGGTATAAGCCTTGGACACGTCGGTGCTGGCGTTGATTGAGCCGGAGGCGGCGAGGAACCTGGCGGTGGCTGCCCATACGCTGGGGTCGGACTGGCCGGGTTGCACACCCGTAGCGGGTATCTGAAACTTGATGGTCGCGTCGAGGCTGGCTTTCTCATAGGCAGCGTTGGTGGGGTCGGCGGCCTCCTTGACGTACTTGCCAACAACGGTGAAGGCGGCAGCGGGGTCGCGATCCACATCAGCGAGGCCATGTAGGGTGGCGGCGACGAAAGCCTGCACCGTGGCGGGGTCGCTATCAATCATATGCTGCGATGTTACCAGGCCAACTGAGGCAAGGTTGTACTGGTCGGATGCCTGGATGATGTTGAGCGTGACCCCTTGCTGCTGCAGTGCAATCGGCTCGTTCATCGAATAGCCGATGGCGGCATCCACCTGGCCGGTGGCGACGCTCTGCGCTTGGGTGTAGCCAATCTGCATGATGTTGACATCCTTCTCCGCAATGTGGTTGGCGTAGAGGATGGCCTGGAGCGCGATGTAGGTGCTGCCATATTTGCCGGGCAGGCCCACCTTCTTGCCCACCAGGTCTGCCGGTTTGGTGATGTTCTGCGCCACCTTGCTAAACACGGCGATGGGGTAGCGCTGATACTGCGCCATCACGTAGACGACCGGCACGCCCTTGTCGCGGGCGACCAGCTCTTCGTCGCCGCTGGCGATGGCGAAATCGTATTTGCCCTGCGCGGTTAGCGCCAGCGCGTCGTTGACGGTGGCGTAATCGAAGTTGACATCCAGCCCAGCGGCCTTGTAGTAACCCTTGTCCACCGCCATATAGTAGGCGGCGAACTGCACGTTGGGGATGTAACCCATCACCATATGTATCGGGCGTAGCGGCTTGGTGCCGACTGCTTCAGTAACCGAGTTGAGCGGTGTACCAGACAATACGGGTTGGCTACCCGCGCTGCCGCCATCGCAGGCGGCCAGCAGCAGGCTGGCAGCGGCAATCAGGGTGAAGATGGTAAAGCGACGATTGGACATTCTGTTTGGCTCTCCTTGTTTGTATCGGTTATGATAAGCATTGATATGTGGCGGGTTTCTCCCCTCACCCAACCCTCTCCCCGCTGGGGCGAGGGCTTTTGCCAGCAATAAGCATTGATTTGTGGCGGGTTTCTCCCCTCACCCAACCCTCTCCCCGCTGGGGCGAGGGC
>JANXYP010000018.1 GCA_025355955.1 Chloroflexota bacterium | reverse complement strand
TCGAGCAATTGACCCGCCACGCAGCCAGCCTGGGACTTCATTGGCGGGCGCTCGCCCTGCGTCTACGAGCAAATGAGGAAATCAACGCCGAACTCTATGAGCCAGCGCTGGCCCATGCAACAACTGCGCTTGGCTTGTATGCCCAGTGCGACGACCGCGATGGTCAGATTACCTGTTATTGTACCCTCGCTCGCGTATCTACCAACCAGGGCCATTTTGCTATGGCTAGCCAGCGTCTCACGCAGGCGCTCGCCCTTGCCGACAGCAGCAATGAAGTGGAGATCCTGCCTATTTTGCGCCGCGCCGTGGCCGCTGCTGATCAGCACGCCCCCGACCAGGCGCTGGTGCTGGCGAACCAGATGCTAACCGTCAGCCGCGCCATCCATGACCGTGGAGCAGAGGCTGATGCCTACACGGTTCTCGCCACAATTAAAGGCGAGCAAGGGCAGGAGATTGATACGGCCCTGTCCTACTTTGCCCAGGCGCAAACCATCTATACCGACATCAGCCAGCCCAAAGGTCAGGCTGCAGTGCTTGGCAGGCTTGGCATCCTCCACGCTAGCCTGGGTAACTACCAGCAGGGTAGGCGGCTGCTCGAACAGGGTGAAGCTATCTACAAGGCAATCAACAATGCACGCGGGCAAATCCTATGCCTGTATCGAATTGCCGTGATTGCCAACGATGTAGCTGATTACGCCACGGCCAAAGCCGCCGCTAGTCATGGTCTGACCATAAGCGAGGCTCAGGATAATCTGTACTATAACTCCTATCTTCTGGTTGAGTTGGGTATCGCCGAGCTTGGCTTGGATGAAGCGGCAGCAAGAGTTCACCTCCAGGCTAGCGTGATCCTTAGTCGCGCTCCCAGTGATGACCCTGACAATCTAGTTAAAGCGTTGAGCTGGTTGGCGGTTGCCTGTTTGCGTGACGGTGATTTGAGCGCCGCTTACCAGAGCTGCGTCGAGGCAGTGACTATCTGCCAAACTCAACCTGAGCGGATTATCCTGCAGCACCCCGACTACTGGGTGAGGTCGTGCGTGGCGCGGGCCAGCGGCGATGAGGCGACTGCCCAGCAGTATTTGACCCTGGCATACGAGCGACTGAAACAGAACCAGCAACAACTGGAGCAGCGGCTCGGTCGCTATGCCGATCAAAGCTGGCTTAACTACTATAATGATATTCCGGTAAATCGCGCCACCATCGCTGCCTACGAGCGCGACGAGTGGCCCGCCTACGCTTCTCCCTCACCCTCTAGCTTAAGGGTTACGCAGTTCACCACGACGGACGTAATCCGCCCCTACAGCAATCGCCTTATTTAGCTTATAAACAGCTTAAGCTCTCTCTTCTAATTCCCTTCCCCTCTTTACTACATACCTGTGCGGACGTTATTTGGACGATGACTGACTATAATTCTCCTGTAAGGTCAAATCGTAGTTGGCTCAAGGAGAGTCTATGTCAGGGCATTTGCGCCACCTTTTTATCGTGCGCGTCTGGCTGGAAGTGGGCAACTCCAGTCATGCCGCGCAATGGCGCGGCTCGGTGGAACACACCCTGTCGGGACTAAGGCTCTACTTCACCAACCTCGAAGACCTTATAGATTTTATCACTCTGCGTCGGGGTGAGCCATCCAGCTACCCTGATGATGAGATACCGGATAACCACAAAGAAAGGAATATCTGATGAAAGTCAATCGTATCACCTCGTTCGTAGTGTTCGCGCTAGCACTGCTGCTGGTGCTGGGCCAGTTCGTGGGAGGGGCGCACGCCGCGCCGCCCGCCCCTGCGGCCCACTTCCAGGCCAGCGGTATCACCGCTCAGGCTAACCCCCCCGCAAAGCAGGACACGGGCAAGGCCAAGACCACGCGCCCCACCGACCAGTCCCCGCTTGACTTCACCGTGCAGGGCCGACTCACCGACCCCAGTGGCAACCCAATTACCGTCGCCACCGCAGTTGTGTTCAACCTCTACAGCGTCCCCACTGGCGGCACTGCCGAGCTTACCCAGAACGCCACTGTCACCCCCGATAGCAACGGCCTGTTCACCTACCTGTTCGTGGTGGATACCACCGGCAGCTTTTATAATGTGTCGTTGTTCGACTACAAGCAGTACCTGGGCATTACCGTGGGCAGCGACGCGGAGATGACCCCGCGCTTCGAGCTGACCGCCAGCCCCTACGCGATGAGCCTGGCCCCCGGCGCACAAATCAGCGGCAACTTCGACTACAGCTTGAACATTGACCATGGCCTGCTCAACCTCTACAACACCAACACTACCGCCAGTTTCAGCTCTGGCCTCTACGCCTCAGGCAATATTGGGGTCTGGGGCGATGCCCACTCCAACACAGGTGGGAGCAGCTTTGGCGGCGACTTTACCAATAACAACAACGACCCTGGTAACGGCCAGTATGGCGTTGAAGCGTATGCCAGTAATGGCTGGGGTGTGACCGGCTCATCCGCTGGCGGCAGCAGCACCCAAGATAGCGCGGGCGTGGTCGGAGTCAGCGTTGTCGCTGGCGATAGCACCCACCACGTAGCGGGCGGTGTATTCACCGACACCAATTCCAATGGAGCGGGCGCGATCGGCTACGGGGGCGTGTACTTCGCTGGCGGGGGTGCCGTTCCGGCTGGCACGGGGGTTTCTGGCTACGGCCGCGCCTATGGCAATGGGGTATACGGCCAGAATCCTGGTCAATTTGGTGCTGGCACCCAGGGCGATGCCCGCAACTACCCCAACGGCAATGGCGACCCCAGCGCCGTCGGCGGCTTGTTCGATAGCTACGACGGCGGCTCGACCCACCTCGGACTACAGGTCAACGGCCAAGGTCACGCCACTGGCGGCTTCTACACCGGCCTCGGCTACTATATGACTGTCAAATACAACGGCAGCGATACCTTGCAGCGCGGCGACATTCTCGCCCTCGACGGCAACAACGTTACGGTCAACGGTTCGCCGGTACTCGGCGCGGTCAAGGCTAACGCAGCCAACGCGGGCGCGGCCATTGGTGTAGCCGCGTATCGTTTGCAAGTCTTCGAAGGTCAGACCAATGCTGGCCTCCGCCACATCGAGCAGACCGACACCGCTGGCGTAATCAAGCCAGGCGATCTGGTGCAGATCGTCATCGCCGGGCAGGCCAGCGTCAAGGTTAGCGGCAGCGCCAACATCGGCGACCACCTCGCCATCGGCAGTGACGGCAGCCTCAGCGCGACGAAGGCTGACACTGCCACTAGCATCGGCAAGGTTGCCAGCCAACCCGACAGCAACGGCATGGTCACCGTCTTCGTCAACTTCAAATGAATGTAGAAGGTAGAAGGTAGAAGGTAGAAGGTAGAATAAAAAAAACGTGAACGCAACCACCCGGATTCTACATTCTACACTCTACACTCTTCATTCGGGCTGAAAGGAAGCCTTACCATGAACAAGCAACTTAACCCCCGCCGCTGGCTGCACGCTAGTCTTCTAAGCGTGATGGCAACCCTGGTAATCATCAGTTCGTCGCTGGCGGCCAGCTCCGCCAACTATGCCATCAACTTCGACCAAATTGGTGCGGGCGGTGGCGAGGGGGCAACCTCGGCCAGCTATCTGCTTTCGACCACCATTGGGCAGGGCGTAGCAGGCATTGGCAGCAGCAGCAACTATGTGGCTAACATGGGCTATCGCCAGCCGTTTGTGCCAACCAACACGCCGGGTGGACCAACCAATACCCCTGCGCCAACCTTCACCCCGGTGCCGAGCAGCACGCCCGGCGGGCCAACCAACACCCCCGTGCCGACCGTCACACCCGGCGGGGCAACCCCCACCGATTGCGCCAACCCCTTCGTGGATACCAATGGCGACATCTTCTACCCGGCTATCCACTACCTGTACTGCCGCAGTGTGGTCAACGGCACCGATGCCACCCACTTCAGCCCCCATGGCAGCTCTACACGCGCCCAGTTCGCCAAGGTGGTGGTACTCGGCTTCGGCCTCACTCTCTACACCCCTACCACCGGCCCCGACTTCACCGACGTGCCGAGCAGTTACTACGCTTACGCCTTCATCGAAACTGGTTTCCACAATGCCATCCTCAGCGGCTTCGATCCTGGCACCTGCGCTTCGGCAGGCGCGGCCTATCCCTGCTACCTACCCAACCGCCCCATCACTCGTGGTCAGCTAACCAAGCTGGTAGTCAATGCTGCCCACTATCCGCTGTTCACTCCAACGGGCGGTAATCCGACGTTCAGGGACGTGCCAGCCAGCAACGTGTTCTTCATCAGCATCGAGACCGCGCATGAGAAGGGCATCATCAACGGCTATCCTGGCGGCATCTTCCTGCCCAACCAGAACATCCTGCGCGACCAGATGTGCCAGATTGTCTTCAAGGGCGTTACTACACCTTGACGAGTTGAAAGTTGCAAGTTGAAAGTGGGGGCGTACATCAATGCGCCCCCACAAATCCTCGGCAGGCTAACCTTATTTTCAGCCTCAGTTACACGAAAGGGCAAAGCGATGAACACCAAACGTATCGTTTCCGCCACCCTCCTTATGCTGCTGCTTGGCTTGATGTTCGGCGTTGTCCGGCCCGCCAACGCGCAACCACGCCCACCGGCCAACTCTCCCGCTAACCCCGCTGCGCCTGCGATCTGCAACCCGCTCGGTTTCAGCAACACCGCTTACCCGGCGGGCAGCGACCCATACTCGGTGGCGGTTGGCGACTTCAACAACGATACCCACCCCGACCTGGTGGTGGCGAACGGGTATTCAAATTATGTCTCGGTGCTGCTGGGTAATGGCAACGGCACTTTCCAAAGCCCAACGATCCACACTGTAGGCGCAACCCCGTATTCTGCGGCAGTTGCTGACTTCGATGGCGACCACAACTACGACCTGGTGGTTGCAAACCACGACTCGAACAACGTCACGGTGCTGCTTGGTAATGGCGATGGCTCTTTTCGGCCCGCCCATAACATCAACGTTGGCAGCCAACCATCAATGGTGGCGGTTGGTGACTTCAACAACGATGGCAGCCCCGATCTGGCGACCGCGAACTATGGCTCTAACAACGTGTCGGTCATGCTCGGTAATGGCGACGGATATTTTCAACCTGCGATTAACTTCACTGTGGGTAGCTCCCCTCGCGCGCTGGCGGTTGGCGACTTCAACAACGATGGCAAACCTGACCTGGCGATCGCAAACGCTGGCACAAGCAACGTGTCAGTGCTGCTTGGTAATGGCGACGGCCTCTTCCAGCCGCCGATCAACATTGGCGTGGGCAGCCTTCCCTACTCAGTAGCGGTTGGCGATTTCAACCATGATGGCAAGACTGACCTGGCGACCGCGAACCGTAGCTCGAACAACGTATCCGTAATACTTGGTAATGGCGACGGCACCTTCCAGACCGCTACCAACATCGCTATTGGTTACAATCCCGTATCAGTAGTGATCGGCGACTTCAACGATGACGGCAACCCCGACCTGGTAACGGCGAAATATGGCGAGGGCAACGTAACGGTGCTGCTGGGCAACGGTGACGGCACATTTCAGATCGCTCTCACTGTGGTCGTGGGCGGTCGCCCCGGCCAGGTGACTGTCGGCGACTTCAACAGCGATGGCAAACCCGACTTGGTGACTGCCAATACTGACACTAGCAGCGTGTCGGTGATGCTGAATACCTGCGTGCTGCGGACTAACACGCCCCCACCTGCTACCGATACGCCGCTGCCGACCGACACCCTGTTGCCACCGACCGACACGCCCGCTGACTCTACCGATACACCAGTGCCGACCGACACGCCCATGCCGACTGACACCCCTGGTATCCCCACCGACACACCTGCGCCCGCTGCTACCGACACGCCGCTGCCGACTGACACGCCCGGTGGCCCCACCGACACACCTATGCCGCCAACGGATACCGACACGCCGCTGCCGACCGACACGCCCGTGCCACCTGCTACCGACACACCCGTGCCGACCGATACGCCTGGCGGCCCCACCGACACACCCGCACCAACTGCTACCGATACGCCAATGCCACCTGCGACCGACACGCCTGGCGGCCCCACCGACACACCCATGCCGCCAACAGATACCTACACACCCATGCTGCCAACTGCTACCGACACGCCGCTGCCGACTGACACGCCCGGCGGCCCCACCGACACACCCATGCCGCCAACCAATACCCCCGGCGGGCCAACCAACACACCAGCGCCGACCAACACCCCCGGCGGGCCAACCCCTACCGATTGCGCCAATCCGTTCGCGGATACCAGCGGCGACATCTTCTACCCGGCTATCCACTATCTCTACTGCCGCAGCGTGGTCAACGGCACCGGCCAGACTACCTTCAGCCCGCACGGCACCTCGACCAGAGGGCAGTTCGCCAAGGTAGTGGTGCTAGGCTTCGGCCTGCCGCTCTACACTCCGTCAGGAGCGCAGGACTTCACCGACGTTGCGCCTAACTACTTTGCCTACACTTTCATCGAGACCGGCTTCCACAATGGCGTACTCAGCGGCTTCGACAATGCCACCTGCATCGCCAGTGGCGCAACCCCGCCCTGCTACCTGCCCAACCGCCCCATCACCCGTGGGCAACTCACCAAGCTGGTAGTCAATGCCGCGCACTACCCGCTGTTCACTCCCACCGGCGGCAGTCCCACCTTCAGCGATGTGCCTGCGTCAAACGTGTTCTTTGTCAGCATCGAGACCGCGCACAACAAGGGCATCATCAACGGCTACCCAGGCAACATCTTCCTGCCCAACCAGCCCATCCAGCGCGACCAGATGTGCCAGATCGTCTACAAAGGCGTGACCACGCCCTGATGAGATTAAAGATTAAGAACCTATCCGAAAAATGGGCTTGCGCCACACGCCCCTCTGCACAACGGAACGGTTTTTCGGATAGGCTCTAATAGTACAGCCTCAATTCCAGGCAAGATGAGGTAGTTACGATTGGCCTGGACATTAGTCGGCAGGGCGTATGCGATTCGCCCCTACACCAATCTGGCGCATATATGCTAACTGAGGCTGTAAAACTAATATACAGCCTCAGTTGCCAGGCAAGATGCGGTAGTTACGATTGGCTTGGACACAGGGCGGCAGGGCGTATGCGATTCGCCCCTACACCAATCTGGCGCATATATGCCAACTGAGGCTGTATATTAAAGTAAGGGCTACGCAGTTGCGTGTTATCAGGCATGACTCTGTAGGGGCGGATTGCATCCGTCCTGCTGATATGTGTAACTCCTATCTCAAGTACGCGAAAGGATAAAGCGATGAACCACAAACGTCTCGTCTCGACCTCACTGCTTGTACTGCTGCTCGGCTTGTTGCTCGGCCTTGCCCAGCACGCCAACGCACAGCCACGCCCACCCACCAACGCTCCCCCTAGCTACGCCAACCCCGCCAACCCCGCCGCCCCTGCGCTCTGCAGCCCGCTCGCCTTCAGCAACACCAGCTACCAGGTAGGCGACCAACCAAACTCGGTCACAGTCGGATATTTCAACAATGATGCCTATCCCGATCTGGTGACGGCGAACAATGGCTCAGACAATGTATCGGTGCTGCTCGGGGCGGGCAACGGCACATTCCAAAGCTCAGTTCCCTATAGTGTGGGTAGCCGTCCCCAGTCGGTCGCGGTTGGCGATTTCAACCGCGACCGCAACTCCGATCTGATTACTGCCAATGGCGGTGCCAACAATGTGTCGGAGCTGCAGGGCAATGGTGATGGCACCTTCGCATCTGCCTTTAACTTTGACGCAGGTGCCTACCCAGCCTCGCTGGTGGTTGGCGACTTCAACAATGATACCTACGACGATGTAGTGGCCGCGAACTTTAACTCGGACAATGTGTCGGTGCTACTCGGTGACGGTAACGGGGGGTTTGATGCTGCCACCAACTATGGCGTGGGCAATCAGCCCGCCTCGGTGGCAATTGGCGACTTCAACCATGACAACCAACCTGACCTGGTGACGGCTAATGCTAACTCGAACAATGTGTCGGTGCTGCTGGGTAACAGTGATGGCAGCTTCCAGAATCCGGTCAACTTCGGCGCGGACAATTATCCCCACTCCGTAGCGGTTAGCGACTTCAACCACGATGGCAATGCCGACATCGTGGTGGTGAACAGTCTATCGGATGACTTTTCGGTGCTGCTGGGTAACGGTGACGGCCTATTTCAGCCAGCAGTCAACTATACTGTGGGCAACTATCCTCTCTCGGTAGCGGTTGGTGACTTCAACAGCGACGGCAACCCTGACCTGGTGTCGGCGAACGAAGACGCGAACAATGTATCAGTCTTGCTCGGCAATGGCGACGGCACTTTTCAGGCTGCGCTCAACTTCAGCGTGGACAGCGCTCATGGGGTGGCAGTTGGCGACTTCAATGCTGACGGCAAGCTCGACCTTGCCGTCACGAACTACAACACGCACAGCGTGTCGGTGCTGCTCAACACCTGCGTGTCGTTGACCAACACGCCTCTGCCAGCTACCAACACGCCAATGCCGACCAACACACCCGCGCCACCTGCTACCAACACGCCCGGCGGCCCCACCGGCACGCCCGTGCCGCCAACCAACACCCCCGGCAGCCCCACCGACACGCCTGTGCCGACCAACACGCCGGGCGGTGCCACCCCCACCGATTGCGCCAACCCGTTCGTGGATACCAGTGGCAACATCTTCTATCCGGCTATCCACTACCTCTACTGCCGTGGTGTGGTAAACGGCACCGATGCCTCCCACTTCAGCCCGCATGGCTCTTCCACCCGCGCTCAGTTCGCCAAAGTAGTGGTGCTAGGCTTCGGCCTCGCGCTCTACACTCCGGCGGGAGCGCAGGACTTCACCGACGTGGCCCCCAGCTACTATGCCTACACCTTCATCGAAACTGGCTTCCACAACGGTGTACTCAGCGGCTTCGACAATGCCACCTGCATCGCTGCCGGAGCGACCCCGCCCTGCTACCTACCCAATCGCCCCATCACTCGTGGGCAACTCACCAAGCTGGTAGTCAATGCCGCGCACTACCCGCTGTTCACGCCCACCGGCGGCAATCCTACCTTCAGCGATGTACCAGCTAGCAACGTCTTCTTCGTCAGCATCGAGACCGCGCACAATAAGGGCATCATCAACGGCTACCCAGGCAACATCTTCCTGCCCAACCAGCCCATCCAGCGCGACCAGATGTGCCAGATCGTCTACAAGGGGGTGACCACGCCATAGCCGATTGCTGATTGTAGATTGTAGATTGTAGATTAACAACAATGCAGGGGCGCATAGGGGTGCGCCCCAACTCATGCACGGCTCTG
>JANXYP010000002.1 GCA_025355955.1 Chloroflexota bacterium | reverse complement strand
GTGTCAGCAAGATTGGCTGGAGCATTCTCCACAGCTTTATTATAAACAGGAGGGCAAGCAGATGGCGGAAGACAACCAAACCCTGGACACGTTCTACGAGAACTGGAAGCTGTATCAGAATCATTTGACCACAGCGATCGCTCCGCTTACTGCGGAACAACTAATCCTGCGGGCCGCGTCGCACCTACGCTCGATTGACCAGCTTGCCTCGCACATCATCGGGGCGCGAATCGGCTGGTTCACCTACACCTTGGGCGAGAACACCGATCAGGTTGGGCTGCGTGAAAACTGGGATCGGAAGGACTCGCACGCCCATAGCGCTGCGGAACTGGTGCAAGGGTTGGAGGCGAGCTGGAAGATGATGGCTGATTGCGTGGCCCGCTGGAGCAGCGCCGATATGCTAATGACCTTCGACGATGAGGACAGCCAGGGCAACCAAATCAAGGTATCGCGTAGCTGGGTCATCTGGCACCTGATCGAACACGACCTCCATCATGGCGGCGAAATATCGCTTACCCTGGGTATGCACGGCCTGCAAGCTCCCGATATTTAACTGGCAGATGTACATCATCGGCTGGCTGCCGACGCGGGTTAGGATCACGGTGCGGCTGTTCGGCCCATGCAGCTTGAGCCGCAGCCGCAGCGCATCGGGATCGATGTCCAGGCCGCGCTTCTTGATCTCCACAATGCCCACCCTGAGTTCGCGCAGGCGGGCGGTCAGGGCCTTGAGGCTGAACGGTGCAGCCTGCTCCACGGTGAAGCGACGGGCAAATGGGGTACTGACCGGCGCGTCGCTGCTAAGGTAAGCGATCTGGGGGTCGAGCTGCCACAGGCCGAGCAACGCGGCCAGGTTGCGTACCAACCCGGCGCGGATAATCGCGCCATCGGGTTCGTATAGATAACGACCAGCGGGGGCAACCGCGCAGTCGTCGGGCGCATCAGCGTTGGTGAGAGTATTGCTAGTGGGCAGCAGGGTGGCGCGCCGCAGCAAGCTCGCTCCTCCCCCAGCGGGGGAGGCGGGGAGAGGGTGCGTGAAGCGTGACTCGAACCCACCCCTAACCCCTCCCGGTGGGAGGGGAATATTGTCAACCCCTCCCGGTGGAAGGGGAATATTGTCAACCCCTCCCGGTGGAAGGGGAGCATTGTCAACCCCTCCCGTTCGGGATGGTATGCTCAATCCTCCTCCCGATGGAAGGGAAATGCTGCCTGCCAATTCGCCAGTCCACAGCACTGCCTCCTTGACATCACCAGAGACAGAGACGATCTCAACCTCGGCGGGCCAGCCCAACGCGGCGTAGTCTATGCCGGGCGCGACCTTGAGCGCCAGGTTGCGGCTGCCGTAGAGTTGGTAGAGCGCATCGAGCGGCGGCTGGTAGTCGCGGGGGTTGAATACGCGCCCGCTCTTGCCGCGCCTGCCAGGGTCGGCAAATATCGCATCTACCCGTGATATGTCGAATGGAGGCTGCAAGGCATCGGCCTGCATGAAGTGCGCGGCGCGACCATAGACAGCCAGGTTGTGGCGGGCGAAGCGCAGCCGTACCCCGTCGCGCTCACTGGCAACCGTCATCGCGGCAACCTCGGCGATGGCGATGCAATCCCCCCCGATACCGCAGGTGAGGTCGACAACCTTCATACCCGCAAAGCGGCGGGCGCGGTGGCGGGCGGGTAGCTGGCCGCTGGCCTGTTGCAAGGCATCGGCAGTAAACAGCATCTGCGCGGCGCGGTCGAACTTGGCCGCCGCCTTCTGCCGCAAAGTCACCTGCTCAAGAACGGCAGCGGCGAGTGAGGGCGGTAGATCCGCCCGCAAGCGGGCGAGGTTGGCAAGACCATGCGCCGGAGTTAGTGTAAACACTGCCGCCTGCATCAGCCAGCGTATCGCCTCATCACTTAGCAGGAAATCGGCGACACGTTCGTCCGGCTGGTAGGCCATGCTTTATCCTTAGGTGCTGGTCGCTTCTCCGTAGGGGCGAACAACGGTTCGCCCGTAGGCACCAAATAAGAAGAAATCCGCGTATGATTCAGGGGGTCTGGGGGTAAGCCCCCAGCTGCTCAAAGACAATCAGGCCCATCGTAAGGTGGCTGCTTGCGGCTGGGCGTGGTTAGTGGTGACCAACCCCTGGGCAGCGTGACATTGCCACAGATGGGGGCTGAACCCCCAGACCCCCAGTGTATCTTCATCATTATGCTCAATTCGGTATAATGCACACTTACTTTACGTTGTTGACCACCCGCACGCCGTTCAATGCCAGGTGGTAGAGGAACAGCGGGTGCAACAGGTCGGCGTTATGGGGCAACGCGCCGATGCGGGCGGCGGTCTCTACGCTGAGGTCGTAAGTGTCCACCATGCTCATCGGCGCGACGATTTCCACGTCGTGGTCGTTGCGGGCGTTGGCATCCATCCGCATATACATCGCCATCTGGTAGACGCACAGATCGGTGCAGTCGCCCACCACAAGATAGAGCTTGACCTGCTGATGTTCGCGTAGCCAGCCGAGGAAGTCGGTGTGGATGGCAAAGCTGAGGCAATTTTTGGGGATAATAGTAAAGTCGCTGGCGAATGGCAGACTGGCGAGTTCGGGGATAGTCTGCGCCTCGCTGGTGCCGACGATGCAATGGGGGCCATACTGACGGAACTCCGGCGCGTTGGGGTCGTGGTGGTCTTCGGCCAGCACAAAGTTGCGGATGCCCAGTGCGTGTGCCTGGTTGAACAACCCAACAATGGCGGGAATTAGCGCCCGCACACGGGGGCTGGCGAGGTTGCCCTCGTAGCAGAAGCCGTTGATCATGTCGGCGCTGAGGATGGCGACGTTCTCCGCTTTGAGGCCCAGCGCCTGCATCTCGGCGGCCAGATCGAAGTCTGGGCGGCCTGACTGCCACTCCATCAGCCAGTTAAAGAATGGGCGGCTGTTCTCAATCAGCTCGGTGGCCGGATCAGTCAGCGTGAAGCTACCAACCTGGGTTTCGCCGCTAGTTGCGGTATATACCTCAGGGGTAATAGGGCGGAATTCGCTAGTCATTACCATCCCTTTCTTTATTCTTTCTTAAAAAGCGGCGAGTTGGCAAGGGGCTGATATGTTTGCTCAAATTGCTCACCGGATTCGGCACGGGCGTGAAGTGCTGGCAGGTCGGCAGTAATATCGTGCAGGCTCACGATCCACTCATGGCTGTAGCGGCGAGCCGCGCCGTCGCGCAGACCAAGGTGGAGGGTTCGTCGCGCTAGTGGCTCACCATTGGGGTCGCGATCCGGGTCAAACTGGTAGAGAATGTCGCTATCGTTCATCGCTTGCTGCCACGCGACTGCGTGTTCGTAGCGCTCGTCATCGAAGGTGGACGGCACCCCCTGCGACAGGAGTTGCTCAAATATTGGACGGGCTAGCTGCACCGCCAGGATGCGCTCCTGCCCCTCTTTGGTGGCCCAACCACTGCGCCACATCATCCATAGGAAGCTAGTTTTCAGCCAGGTCATACGCTTGAGGCTGAACGCTGGCCCAAAGTGACCTAGTCGCACCGCCTCATCGGCAATCTCAGCGGGGAATGCCTGGTACATGGTTACATTGTTGGCATCGGATTTGACATATATTTCCATTGCTACCCCTCCACGATTGATTTGCTGTCAGATGTATTGTAGGGTTAGGGAGACATGGCGATGCGCCTCCAGCACTCAGCACCCAGCACTCATTTATACAACTCCGCCAACTTGACCAGCGCGAGCTTGAAGTCGTTGACCGTAACTTGCTGCATCCGCTCCAGGGCCGCGCCCTCCTGGCGGATGGTGTAGGCAGGGTGGAAAGTGGCGATTGCCCAGGCGGCGCTCTCATTGGCGACAGGAGGGGTGGGCGCGGCAGGGGCGGGCGTTGCGTCGAACATCGATAGCTGGTTCTCCGAGGCGACGGAACCCGCCTTGAGGTCGCTGCCAGTGCCAGCAGGCAGCATTGTAGTAGGGATAGCCGGGCCAGCGGCGAGGAACCACTGCCCCCGTTCCATAGTCATCTTGAAGTCGCGGTGGATCACCTGGTTGGCAGCGGTCGCCCCCAATGCGATGATGATACGCGGGCGAATTATATCAAGCTCAGTGCTGATCCAGCGGTTACAGGCGCGGATCTCCACCGCCGTTGGCGGGCGGTTGGTCTTGCGGTTGCCTTCCATCTTCAGCGGGCGCGATTTGATTACATTAGTGAGCCAGACATCCTCACGGCGAATGCCCGCCGCTCCCAGCAACTGACTGAGTAGCTTGCCGGAGCGCCCCACAAACGGACGAGCCTCGCGGTCTTCATCCTCGCCTGGCGCTTCGCCCACCACCACGATCGGCGACAGCACGTTGCCCTCGCCGAACACCATGTTGCTGCGAGTTTTATATAGTTCGCACGCCTGGCAGGCAATACCCTCGTCGCGCAGGCGGGTCATGCGCTCCAGTATCTGCTGGGCATCAGCTTGCGGGTTAGCGCTACTCACGACTGCTGCTCCTCCGCTGGTTGCACCACATTCGCAGACTCTACTATCGCTTGAGCGCTGGCGCTCGTCATCATCAGGTCGTTGATCAGGCTGTTCATCGCAACTGCGTAGAGCGATTGTAGCACCGGATGTTCGCCTGGCTGCACCATATTGAACGAACCAGCGGCGAAGTTGGCGAGTTCAGCCATGTCGCGGAAGCGTTGCGGGTCGCTCTGCTGCGCCCAGGCAGCTAGAGCGCGCAAGTCGGCAATTACGCGGGCGATGCGGGCCTCATTATAGCGAAGGTTGATGGTGGTCTCCATCATCTTCTGCTGCTCCTGCTTCTCCTCGTCATTGGGCTGCTCACGACCTTCCGCCTGCGCCTTCTGCGTCATCTCGAAGATGCGTTGCGCGTCTTTCTCCAGCTCACCCGGCGGCGGCAGCACGCTGTTCAGGTTGAGGAAGTTGACCAGGTAGGCAGTGCGGCCAAGCTGTCGCGCCATACCCTCACCGTGACGAAGCAGCAGGCGGGTGTTGGGTTTCACCTCGCTGGCGGGCGGGATGTTCGCCATCATCTCCTGCATCTGGGCAAGTTGCTGGGCGGTGTCCTGCATGGTCTGCAGCACCATCTGCTTGAGCATGGGGTTGTCGCCCGCTTCCATCGTGTCCATGCTCATCAGCGCTACCGCCAGCACCGCTGCCTCCACGCTATTCGGGTCGGTCTGCAGCAGCACCATAAAGAGGGCGACGCGGATAGACTGCTTTATCTGCGGGGTGGTCAATTTCGCCACAACCTTGCCAAGGTCAACATCGAGGCTGGCGCTGATCTTGTCCTCCTCGGTGGCATCCTGCGCCCGCCCCAGCTTGTCGAGGTCGCGGCTGAGGTTATCGAGCAGGTTGCCAGCGGCAGCCAGGTTGGGGTAACGCAGGCTGGGGATCTGCGGCACGATAACTGGAAGCTGGGCGATAAACTCAGGCAGCGAGTCGGGGCGGATCGACGCGATGATCGACTTGACGGCGGTATCAATCTGGCTCTCCACATCGGCAAACTGCTGCTCATAGCTGCGCTCTGCGTTGCCGCTCTGCGCCTGCATAGATAGATCAGAAGACATTCGTTGCTCCTTAGTATTGGTTTCTGGACTAAACTATACCAACTGCGCGTGGCAATGTCAAACGCTGGCTCTTTGGCATACAAAATGCTGAAACAGGCGATACGTGACGAAACCGTACCACTTTACGCATTGTTCAATAAGTTGGGTGCATCTCATCAAATTGCAAAGTGTAAGGTAGGGTTGAATTGCGTCGGCTCTGGTGTGCGTTTGCAACAGCGTGAACTGCTGCACCGGGTATGAGTCACGTTCTTGCGGAGCAAGCGTTCAGTAGTGGCGAACCGTCGTTCGCCCTGGTCAGTTATGCAAGAACTCGACGCACACGCTGCATTGTCCAACCAGTTGCTTATTCGGCGCGTCTGTAATATAATCAATGCGACTAAGTTAGTTCGCAACGGGCGCAGCAGCTAGCGTCCGAATGTCAGCAACCGGCTGGCGTATAGTGTTACGCTCAAGGCGAAAGGAGAAAGTTCCCTTATGTCTACGAACAATCCCCCTGGCAACAACTTCGGCCAGGATGTGCAGAACGCTGGCAATGCCACAGGCAACGCCGCAGGCAACGCAATCCGAGGAGCGGAGGGCAATGCCGCGCAAGTAGGTAGTAGCATGAAGAACGCGCTCGATACCAGCGACTTGCAACGCAATCTCGAGCTGGTAATGAAGGCAATGCGGGTCGCGCTTGATCCGGCCAAGATACTGTTCGCCATTATTGCCTCCTTCCTCTGGAATCTCTTCCTTGGGTTGATTGGTGGCATAGGGCGAGTGATCGACAAGCAGCCATTCGACTACAGCCAGGGCTTCAGCATTGTACCCAGTTTTAACGGCTGGGGTAATGCTATCTTCAGCATCATCTCCCTACTGCTGTTCGCGTTGGGTTTCGCTATCATCTTCGGCACGGTAGTGAAAATGTGCATGGATGAACTCAAGACCGGGCGCAAGACATCATGGATGACGGCCCTCAGCTTCATCTTCAGCAACCTGGGTGGCTTCATGCTTGCCCCTATCCTGCTTGCGCTGTTCTATGCCGCTGTGGTGCTGGTTGAGGAGCTGGTCGGCTTGCTGGGCCGCACGGGCGCAGGGCCGATCCTGGGCTACATCCTGTTCATCCCGCTCATCCTCTTCAACTTGGTGCTGATGATAAGCGTGGTTGGCGGTAGCTTCATCCTTTTCCCCGTCGTTACCGAGGAGCGTCATAGCCCGCTTGATGCGGTTGCCCGCGCTCTCAGCCTGATCCGTCGCGCTATTGGCCCAGTTGTTATCTTTGCCGTCATCTACTTGTTGCTGCTCGGCCTGTTCACTGCAGTGCTAAATCAGCTACTGGGTTACGGCATCCATTTGACCCAACAGGTTTACACTGGTGTTGGCCCTGGTACTAGCCTCAACCTAAACGGTTTGCCGCAGGGCATGACGGTAGAGCAAGCCTGCCAACTAGCACCACAAGCCTGTGCTGGTGGAAACGTGGACTATGCTAACACCGGGTCAGCACTAAACTGGGCAATCGGGCTGGTGGATGCAGCCGTATCGGCCCTGGTGCTTATCGTTATCCCCGCCGCCGCCGCATCAGCCCTGTTCCTCGACCTCGCGCCCAAGTATCCGCCGCTGCCCAAGCCGGTGAAGGCAATGCAGCCGCAGCCGCAATACCAGCAGCCGCAGCAGCCCCCCTACGGCCAGCAGCCGCAGCAGCCTCCTTATGGGCAGCAGCCTCCGTACGGCCAGCAACCGCAGCAGCCTCCCTATGGGCAGCAGCAGCCTTACGGTCAACCGCCGCAGCAGCCTCCTTACCAGCAACCCCAGCAGCCACCCTACAACCAGCAGGTCTACAGCCCACCGGCCCCGCCGCCTGCTTACACGCAGCCACCTGCGGCCCAGCCCGGCAACCAGCCCGACTCGCTACAGTACGGTCAACCGCCCTACGCAGCGCCCAATCAGTCCAGCTACAAGCCACCTACTACACCTGAAAGCATCCCACATACCGAAATCGTCACTGATCCGTCGAGCAACAACGATATGACTGGTGGCAGTGACGGCAGCGGCAGCAGCAGATTGTAGGATGTAGAAGGTAGCCAGATATATGAGCAACCCCCGCTGGGGGTTGGGGAGAATCTTGCCACCTTTAGCTATTAAGCCCCCAGCGGCAAGGCAAAAAGCCCTCAGCAGGTGTTGGGGGAGAAACCTTGCCACCTTCAGCTATTAAGCCCCCAGCAGGGGTTGGGGGAGAAACCTTGCCACCTTCAGCTATTAAGACCCCAGCGGGGGTTGGGGGAGAAACCTTGCCACCTGTGTCAATGCCAAATGGAGCTTTTTGCCAGGGTAATTGGCTAACCTCAGCATTGACGTAAGGCAGCATTCCCCCCCCAAACCCCCGCTGGGGGCTTTTTGCCTTGCCGCTGGGCGCTTTTGCCTTGTCGCTGGGTACTTTTGCCTTGCCACGCTTGAACTTTGGCCCACTATTTGATAAGATAGGCAGGAAGAGAAGCCATGAATTACTCAACGGAGCAGAGCGTACACCCGACCTGATTGCTGCTTATGGTGAAATCAGCAGCTACAATCTACGATCTACTATCTGCAATCTACAACCTGCAATCTGCAAAGGAGTGCCAAGTTGACTAAAGGCAATATTATGAAAGTCGGGATTATCGGTGCGGGAACGATGGGCAACGGCATCGCCCAGGTGTTCGCGGTGGCGGGCTACAATGTCGTGATGCAGGACATTGGCACAGTGCAGACCGAGCGCGGAATAAGCATGATTGGGAAGAGCCTGGGCAAGCTGGTGGAGAAGGGCAAACTGAGCAGCGATGAGCGGGACGCGGCACTGGCGCGGCTGCAAACCACCACTGTGCTAGAACAAGCAGCGACTGACGCAGATCTGGTAGTCGAGGCGGTGTTTGAAGATCTGCAAGTCAAGCGTGACACCTTCCAGCGGCTGGATGCCGCCGCGCCACCGCACGCCATCCTGGCGAGCAACACCAGTTCGATCAGCATCACTGAGATTGCCGCCGCGACCAAGCGACCGGCACAGGTAATCGGGATGCACTTCTTCAACCCGGTGCCGCTGATGAGTCTGGTGGAGATTATTCGCGGCATTGCCACCAGCGACGAAACCTATAAGGTAATCGAGGAGACCGCGAAGGCGGTCGGTAAGGTGCCGGTGGAGGTCAATGATTACCCCGGCTTTATCAGCAATCGCGTGCTGATGCCGATGATTAACGAGGCAGTCTTCTGCTTGATGGAAGGGGTTGCCAGCAAGGAAGCGATTGACACGGTGATGAAGCTAGGCATGAACCATCCGATGGGGCCGCTTACCCTCGCCGACTACATCGGCCTCGATGTCTGCCTCAACATCCTCGAAGTGTTGCACAGCGGCCTGGGCGACCCCAAATATCGCCCCTGCCCGCTGCTACGCAAAATGGTGCAAGCTGGCTATCTGGGCCGCAAGTCGGGACGCGGCTTCTACGAGTACAGCGCCAACGCATAGCACCTTGTAAACCAAGTTTTGAGAGCGAGGTTGTAGTTTCCCCTCCCGTCGGGAGGGGTAGGGGAGGGTGCGAGTCGTGCGCCACGACCCACCCCTAGCCCTTCCCGTCGGGAGGGGAGTTATAGTAGAAAGGGATAAAACAATGCAGTTTACCCTGACTGAAGAGCAGCAGGCCATCCGCGCCGCCGCCGCAGATTTGGCCGACAAGGAACTCGCCCCTCGTGCCGCTGGTTACGACGAGAGCGAGGAGTTCACCTGGGAGAGCGTCAAGCATTTGGCAGCCTCAGGCTTCCTGGGAGTGACCGTGCCGGAAGAGTATGACGGAGTAGGCGCGGATTACGTCAGCTACGCGCTGGCGATGGAGGAGGTAGCGCGAGGCTGCGCGGCGACTAGCGTAACGATGACGGTACAGAACTCGCTGGTAAACTGGCCGATTATGGCGGCGGGCAACGAGGAGCAGAAGCGCAAATACCTGCCTAAACTAGCAAGCGGCGAATGGCTGGGCTGCTACGGCCTCAGCGAACCGGCGGTTGGCTCCGACCCTGCGGGTATGGCCTGCACCGCCACGCAGGACGGCGACTACTGGGTGATCAACGGCAGCAAAAACTTCATCAGCAACGGCGGGGTCGCCGATGTCGCGGTCATATGGGCGACCACCGATCGCAGCATCCGCCACAAGGCGGTTGCCACCTTCATCGTAGAGCGCGGTACGCCCGGCTTCAGCGCGGGCAAGAGCGAACACAAGCTAGGCATCCACGGCAGCAACACGGTGATGCTCTACTTCGAGAACTGCCGCATCCACAAGGATCAGATGCTCGCCCCGCCCGGCGAGGGCTTTAAGCTGGCGATGAAGACGCTGGACGGAGGACGCATCGGCGTGGCGGCGCAGGCAGTGGGCATCGCTCAGGCTGCGCTCGACTACGCCGCCAGGTACGCGCACCAGCGCACCGCCTTTGGCAAGCCGATTGCCGACCTGCAGGCCATCCAGTTCAAGATCGCCGACATGGCAACCCGCACCACCGCTGCCCGCCTGCTCACCCTGCAGGCCGCCGACTTCAAGCAGCGCGGCCTGCCCTACAGCGAACAGGCGGCCATGGCAAAGCTGTTCGCCTCGGAGGCGGCCACCTTTGTCACCCATCAGGCGGTGCAGATTCTCGGTGGCTACGGCTACCTGCGCGAGTATCC
>JANXYP010000369.1 GCA_025355955.1 Chloroflexota bacterium | reverse complement strand
ATCGTAGATGTCGCGCATATGGTTGGCGAAATCGAGCATCGCCTGGCGGAAGACGAAGCGTTCGCGGAAGAAAAACCGATCCACCACCCGCTGCAAGCGGTCGCGTAGTGGCTGGAACAGAATGGCGATGATCAGGGTGGTAACGATGATGGAGATGTTCGTATTCTGCCCGGTCAGGCGGGTGAACAGGTCTTGCAGGAAGGCCACCAGCGCGAAGTAGATGCCCAGCACCACTGCGCTGCTGATCACGTAGGCAAACGAGCGGCGCAGCAGGTAGTTGAGGTCAAACAGCTTGTAGCGAACGATGGCGTAGCCAACCGCGACCGGGAAGATCAGCAGGAAGGCATAGCCAATGTTGTAATCAATAAAGTGGACGCGGAATATATAGGCGGGGATGAAGTAGAGGAACAGCAGTGGGCCGATGCCCAGCAGCGAACCAAGCAGCACGATGCGGGCCTGGCGGCGCATGGTTGGGTCGCTGCCGCGTCGCCAGTCCAGCGCGACGGCGACGAAGAAGTAGAGCAAGCTGATGGTTACCAACCCGGCCCCAAGCGCTGCGGCGCTGGGCCTGGTGTCATACACCTGCCGCTGGAAGATGTCGCTAACCTTGACCTGCACCTGGAGGATGTAGATTGCGCCCAGCAGGATAGAGAAGGGATAGACAATGTATTGCAAGGCGGGGTGCTGGATGATCAAGCGCTTGACCTGGGGGAAATTGCCCGCCATCTGGAAGGTGGTGGCGGCCAACAGCGCCACCGCGAAGCCGAACAGCCCTTCGAACCAGTCGAGATCGAGTTGCGGCACCCGATAGGTGTAGACCCCCTCGTAGCCACTTGTTACCACGATGCTGGCGTTGATCATGGTCAACATGAACACCTGGCTGGGGCGCTCATCCTGCTTGAGGAAGTAGATAAACACGCCGATGAGGAACATTACCCAGCCGACCAGCAGCCCCACCCCATAGAATGAGAGGAAATCGCCCAGGCCGAAACTTGCAGTGGTCGCTCTAACCACGGTCGGTGCGGTTGTGCCGCCGCCCGCGCTGGGGTGCTGCACGGTGTAGATGACCGTGTTCATGTCCTCTGCAGGCAGCAGACCATTGGCGTTCGGCAACCCCCGCTGCTTTTGCGCGATAGCCTGCTCGAAGTTGATCGGCAGTTGACCGTTGATCAGCACAAGCTGATCGTTAGTTTGCAAGCCCGCTTCCCGCGCCACCTGGGTTAGCCCACCAACCTTGAAATAATAGTCGAAGCTGAACCCACCCCAGTCGCGGCCGATCGAATCGAAGCATTGCGCGGTTACGACTAGCAGGTTGGCGAAGACGAATAGGATGAGGAAGTAGTGGATGACCCGTAGTGGGGTAATGCGCTGCCATATGCCGCGCCGCGCCGTCGCTATCGGCAGGCCGTGCGGCTGGGTGCGTAGCCACTTCGCTCTATATTCGTTGTCGCTGTCGTCGGCCAACTCGCTCCACTCCCATAATTATCACATTCGCAAGGCACAAAATAGCGGCGCAGGATGCGCCACCCTGCACCGCTTATTATAGCACAACCAGGGGAGGTGTGAGAGATGAGGGAAGGAGTACCTCTCCAACAAAGCTCTGATTATCCCTTCCCCAAAGAGGAGGCAAAGAGAGGGAGTTCGGTGCATCAGAACTTTTTGAGAGATAATCACGCATGAATCTCACCCAAAGCTCAAAGCACCTTGCCCGCTTCAAGCAGCGCCTTCAGCCTACGCAGCGCATCCTCGGTCATCTGGGTTACGTCGCGGTCGATGAAGCTGTTCTGGCCCAGCAGTATCCGTAGCGGGGGGGGAACATCGTACTCATTGATGAATGTGACCTTGGTGCGCCCATCCTCCAGCGGCTCGAACAGCCAGCCATTGATGCTCCTCAGCGTGCCGCTGATTTGTCCGACCATGCGGCGGGGCGGATCGAACTCGGTGATCTTCATCCGCACCATGAGTGGCAACCCGTGGAAGCGGCCCTTGATCGCCACCACCACCCCCAACCCTAGCGCGTCGGCATCCATGGGTCGGAAGCTGCTGAAGTTAGTCTGTAGTCTGGTGGCGTTGTGCCAGTCGGTGACGGCGGCGAACGCCTGCTCCGGTGTGGCCTTTACCTTGATGCTCTTGCTCACCCTGATGCTCATCACCGCCATCTCCTTGCTGCTCTAAGTCGCCACCAGTATAGCAGAACTATGGCTAAGGGGCAAAGCTCACCCGCACGAAGTGCGGCCTATATACATTGGCGGCAACGAAGCCGCCCTGCGGTTTGGTATCGTTCAGGCAGTAGGAGATTAGCATTGTCCCATCCTTGCTGAACTCTGGATGGGCAATCGCCAGATAGGTGATGACACTGCCGGTCGCTTCCGGCACGGTGTATAGCACAGTACGCCCCGTCCATGGCCCGGTCGGGCTGCACGAGTAATAGGCCAGGATGTTCTTGCCAAAGCCGAATCCAGTCTCCATCCCCACCAGCACATAACCCTTGCCGTGCTTGAACACGCTCAGGTTGGATACATCGCTGATGATGCGGGTGGAAGACAACGGGTCGCTCGACCAGTTGGCACCATCGTAGAACTGCCACTTGCCGGTGACTAGCTGACCTTGTGCCACCCGCGCCACATGGCCGTACTTAACGCCCTGTAGATCTTCTAGACCGTAGATATAGGTGTAATTGCCTTCTGCAACGAACGAACCACCGTAATCCACCTTACTCACGAACGGCAGCGGCGCGACCGCCTCCACCTTCAGATCGGGCAGCGACAGAGTGGCGATGGCGTGGCCGATTCCGGTAAAATCGAACCCCGGCGCACCATTGCCCGCCCGCTTTAGCTGCAGCAGAAATACGCGCAGCTTGTTGCCCTCCACCAACCCACCGCCAGGCCAGTACCAGGTGGCGGGATTGGTTGGGGTGATCATGGCAGCGGGATGCACATTGCTGCCGCCGTGTAGCGCGGTCAGTTTGTCGCCGTCCTGCACGATGATCGAGTTGTTGATGAAAGCGGAGGGTTTGAGTGAACCGTCGGCCTGTGGCTGGCCGAGGATGGTATCACCGAACAACCAGGCGCTGCGGCCATCGGGCAGCGGCACGGAATACGCGCCATCCGCGCCTAGCCAGCTGTTGGGGTGGCTGGCGAACAGCGCATCAAACCTGGCATCCTGGATTGCTGGAGGCGGCTGGTTGGCGCTGCAATCCGCTGGCGTAGGTGCGGCTGTGGCACTGATCACCACGCCTTCCAGTGGGGAGGTTGGTGTGGGGCTGGCAGGCGCGAAGAGATCACAACCGAGCAACAGCCCGGCCACCGCAATGATTAGCAGCCAGGCGGAAAAGAAGCGATGTCTTGCTCTGTCCATTAAGCGATTATAGCATATCTACCCTACCATAGAAAACCCACCACGGGACGGCTAACATCAGCCAGGGCGAACAACGGTTCGCTACAGAACTATAGCCTCGCTGGGCTAACATGAGCCAGGGCGAACAACGGTTCGCCCCTACAGAACTATAGCATCGCCGCAGCTAACATGAGCCAGGGCGAACCGTAGTTCGCCCCTACAGAACTATAGCATCGCCGCGGCTAACATGAGTCAGGGCCAACCAACGGTTCGCCCCTACAGAACTATAGCATCGCCGCAGCAAATTGGTATAACTCAAAACTCAAAACTCAAAACTCAAAACTCCTCAAGCCTTCCAGTACACGCCAGCCTCGCGGTTCAGCAACTCGCTATCGACCAGAAAGCGGCGGATGGTGCAGTAGTCGTACTCGTAGATTACCTTGAGTATGTCATCCACCTCGCGCTCGGTGTAGGTACGGTTTGGCTGGAACGCTTTGGCGATCTCTTCCAGGATGTATGTCTGGCGTTTTAGCCCCACCGGAAGGGCAATCAACTTGCCGTCCTTCATGAAGCGGCTGAGAGTCTTGGCCCGCTCGTCCAACTTGGCCCGCTCAGTGGCTGGTTGCGCCTGGGCCTGCAACTGGTGCAGCGTGCTAATTACCCCAGCGGTGGCCTTTAGGTAGTCCAGGTTGAAGCGAACCCGCAGCGGTAGCGGCTCCTGCCCATGCTTGCTTGCCGCCCACTGCTCGACAATGATGAGGCCGCTGTCTTCCAACTGGCGCAGATCGCGTTCAATCATGGCGGGAACAACGTTCTGCGTCGGGCCGGTTTCCTCGATGCCCATCCCATCCTCGACGGTTGGGTTGACGCTCAACCCGCGGCATAGCTCCTCGACGCTCATACCCCTTGTCGGACTCAGCGCCAGGGTGCCAACAATCGCCAGGCGGGTCGGTGAGGCAAACGCCTTTGCATAGGCGATCGCGTTAGCCAACTCCTCGCTCTGCTCAAGGCTGATGGTGATGGTCTTCTTCTCTTCGGCTACTGTTTGCGCTTTTGGCATTATGCTTGCCTCCTTCAAATGGGTGTACGTAATCCATCCCTACATCAGCAAATTGATGATACCAATATAAACTATCCGGCCTGCTAGCGCCTCATTCCAGCGACGTATATCTGTAATTAGCGGGTGAAATGGGCCAGCATACTGACCCGTGCCAGCCAGCGTTCTGCGCCAATGCTGGTGTCGTCACCATGACCGGGAAAGACGCGGGTCGCGGGCGGCAACGCAGCAAGCCGGGTGAGGCTGGCGAACATCTGCGCCTCATCTCCGCCACGCAGATCTGTGCGCCCATAGGTGCCAGCGAACAGGGTATCGCCAGTGAAGAGCATGGCGTGCTGCTCGTCGTAGATGCAGATGCTGCCGGGAGTGTGGCCGGGGGTGTGCAGGATGCGTAGGGTGATACTGCCCAGGGTGATGGTGTCACCCTCGTGCAAGGGATGGTCAATGCTGCTGGGCGGAATAACGAAGGGGAGTTGGAACAGCACGCTCTCGGGCCTGGCGAGGCGGTCGGCATCACCGGGGTTGGCGGCGATGGCTGCGCCGCTGGCCGCCTTTAGCGCCACATTGTCGGCCACATGGTCAAAGTGGCCGTGCGTGTTGATGATGTAGCGGATACGCAGGCCATAGCGCTGCGCCGCCACGATTAGCGCATCGGTAATCGCGTGCGGCGCATCCACTACTACCGCCTCTTTGGCCTGCTCGTCGCCAATCAGGTAGGCGGTTGCGCCAAGCAGGTCACTGACGAAGGGTTGGATGATCACGAGTGTTCTTCCTTTGTGGCAGGCTAAAGGTAAAAAGCCCCCTGCGGGCTGACAAGGGTAACTTTTGAACTGGGAAGCTATTTCAGCATCGACGCGGGTTCGAGATTCTCCTCCAACCCCCGCTGGTGGCTTTTATCTGATTGCTTATACCAATTAACCGAGCAGCTAGTACAAATTGGACCAGGGCGAACAACGGTTCGCCCCTACAGAAATTATAGCAACGCCTCGGTTAACTGCTATTACCCGCGTTTCGGTCCATATCTGCCGCGCAGGTTATTGCGGCGGATGTTGATCAGCCCTTGCAGCGAACGGATGATGTCGCGAGGGAACTTTACCTTGCTGCCGCGCTCATCGTGCCAGTGAACCGCCACCTCTTTGATGCTCAGGCCACGCTTCTGGGCGATGAACAGGATCTCGGCATCGAAGCTCCAATCATCGAGCAGTTGGCGGCTAAATATATCCTGGGCGGCGGTGTGGGTGAAGCTCTTGAACCCGCAGGTTAGGTCGCTGATGTCGTGGGTCACCAGCTGATTGGTCAGCCAGGTGAACACCTTGCCCATGTGTTCGCGCAGCCAGGGCTGATGGCGCTCCAGCACCGCGCCCTTCATCTTGCGCGAACCGATGACCACATCGTAGCTGCCATTAAGAAAGGGCCAGAACTTGTCCAGCTCCTCGATGGGAGTGCTGAGGTCGGCATCGCTGAATAGCACGAAATCGCCTTTCGCCGCCAGCATCCCGGTGCGTACCGCGTGGCCCTTGCCGTAGTTGCGCTCGCTCTGCAATACGCGCAGGGTCGGCACCTCGCTGAGTATGCCCTGGGCGACCGCGATGCTGCGATCCTTGGAGCCGTCGTCGACCAGCACCACCTCATATGTGTAGCCCTGCTTTGCAAAGTAAGTAGCCAGCTTGTGTAGGCTCTTGCTGATGCGCTCTTCCTCGTTGTACATGGGCAGAACTACGCTGAGATGGGGGCGTTCGCTCGTCATATTCAGTCCGCTTACTCCTCGCTGCTGATTTTTCCAACCACTGGCAATGGCGGAGGTAAGGATAACATAGCGTCCTGCTTTCGTCAAGAATGATCGCCAGGGTGGGTGTACTTCACTTGCTTGCATACCCAACCAGGGCGAACCGTTGTTCGCCCCAACGTAACGCTTGCGCTGCAAGAACGTGAGGCGCACCATATGCACAGGTATGATGTGCGTGTGGTTTAATTATCTGCAATCTGCAATCTGCAATCTGCAATCTGCAATCAAAAATGTGCTATACTTGCCTCATGCCACTCGAAACCCGCTATCCATTTACCGCTATCGTCGGGCAGGATGAGATGAAGGACGCACTCATCCTCGCGGCAGTCAACCCGCGCATCCAGGGCGTGCTGCTGATCGGCGGCAAGGGTACTGGCAAGACCACCGCCGTGCGCGGGCTGGTGGATTTGCTGCCCAACGTCAACGTCAGCACCTGCGAGAACGGCTATGGCTGCCGCGCGGAAATGCTGCTGACCGAGCCGGAGGCGGTGTGTGCCTCGTGCAAGGCGCGGCTAACGCGGGGCGAACCCATCAGCAGCGATCAGCCGCAGCGGGTGGTTGAACTGCCGCTCAATGTGATGCTGGAGGATGTGGTGGGCGGGCTTAACCGTCGCCTGGAGATTGAGCAGCGCCGCTTCCGCTTCGAGCCGGGTATCCTCAGCTACGCGCACGGCAATATCCTGTACATTGACGAGATCAACCTGTTGCCCGGCGACGTGCTGAACGCCATCCTCGACGCGGCGGCGATGGGCTACACCATCGTGCGGCGGGGGATGGTGGTGAGCGGCTACCCCAGCCGCTTTGTGCTGGTCGGCTCGATGAACCCTGAGGAGGGTGACTTGCGCCCCCAACTGCTGGATCGCATGGGCCTGCGTATCTACGTCAACCCGGTGGGCAGCGTGGAGGAGCGCATCGAAGTGTACCGTCGCTACAGTCAGTTCAGCCGCCAACCGGAGAGCCTGATCGCGCAGTACGCCGCTGAAACCGAGACCGCGCAGGTGGCCATCAGCGCCGCACGTGACCGCGTGGATAGCGTGATTATCGCCGAGGATGCCGCCCGTGCCGCAATTCGCATCATCCAGCAGTTGGGCATAGATTCGCACCGCACCGAGATCGTGATGTTCGAGACTGCCCGCGCCCTCGCCGCCTTCGAGGGCCGTGACGAGGTGACGGTTGCCGACGTTCTCAGCATCGCGCCGATGGCGCTGCGCCTGCGCCGCTCCGTCCATCTGCAAACCCTGCTGCAAACCCAGCAGGCCGAGGCCGAGGAGATCAACGCGGCCCTCGCCAAGCAGAACCCGATACGACGACGAAGGAAGACTAGCCAGCGGACACGGTTCAACGGAGCAGTGGAGAAAGAGGTGTGACAATGACCATCAACCTTGACGATCTGCTACGTAGCAATCAGCTGCGCCATCGTGAACTGGAGACTCAGGGCATCTACTTCCTGGGCGAGATAACCGATGAGGCGGCGGAAAACTTTGGCCGCGCCATTCTGTTGATGGCCGAGCAGCGAGCCGCTGCCAACGCCACCGATACCGACATCACCATCTACATCAACAGCGGCGGTGGATCAGTGGGCGCGGGGCTGGCGATCATCGAGATGATCTACCGCGTGCGCCATCTGTTTGGGGTGCGGGTCAACACCGTGGTCACTGGCTATGCCTACTCGATGGGCGCGGTGATTATGCAGGCAGGCGACAAGCGCAGCATGGGTACGTTCAGCACGCTGATGCTGCACAGCCCGCAGTGGACGCTCTCCGGCAACGATGAGCGCATCTTCAGCGACTACGCGGGGCTTGCCAACCACTACAAGCGCATCATCTCCGACCTGTTCGCCCAGCGCACCTGCAATCAGGACGCAGCCTGGTGGGAGGATTACATTTACTCTGGCCGAGACCACTATCTCACCGCCGACGAATGTCTTGCGCTCTGTCTGGTGGACGATATATACGACCTTGAGGTTGCCCCCGGCCATCATCCCTCTACGGCACCGCTTACCCCGCCGCAACAGCAGCAGCAAGGGATTATGCCGCCGGGGAAGGAGAAGGCTGGCTCAGATAATGAAGGAAGCCAACCGCCCCAGGGTTGACGAAAGCGCTGAATAACTTTATAATGCCCCTTGTAAGTTACTTTCCAAGGAGGTGTTATAATGCCTGATATTAACATAGTAGAAGATATGATCAGCGTAACCAAACTGCGTTCTAACTTTAACAAAGAGGTGGCAAGGGTGAAGGGGGCAAAGCGACCGCTTGTAGTTCTTGCTGATAGCGAGGCGGTTGCAGTCATCCTGTCTCCTAAAGAGTACCAGCGCTTGTCTGAGCTTGCACAGGCAGCAGAGCGTGCCGAGACCAAAGAGCTAATACGTATCGCTGCCGAACGCGCCAAGGATGTGATGAGTCTTGAGGAGTGCATAGATAGCGTTTACCAGGAGCTTAATCCCCCCAGGCCAGCTAACTTGTGAGTGAGGGCAAAGCCAAAAGGACGATTGTTGCCCGCGCCTGCCGCAATGAGATTGTTGCTGCCGCTGATTACTACCGCGAATAGGGCGGTGATGATTTGGCTGGCAGATGTGCACACGATCTGTTCCTGGCTATCCATCGGATCGCGGACTCACCTCTAGCTGGAATGCCATTGTATGCTGCCCCTCGCGGCTGGCGGCGGAGGAAGACGGGTCGCTTTCCTTATAGCTTCTATTATTATTTCAGCGAGGTTGCTGGAACATTGTATATCTACCTCCTCCGCCATCAAGCACAAAATCTCTATACATTTGATGAACTCCAACTCATTGCTGATGAGCGCGAAGGTGATGTGCTGGATTTTGACTTTCAGAAGAATTAGATTGCAGATGCCGCTCAAACCAGCCCACCTTAGTGAAGAGCGCGCCGCCGCTTTCCAGCAACCCAGTGTGGCTGCCGCTTACCCCAGCCGCCCGCCCTACCCAGCAGAGACCTTTACCATCCTTGCCAGTCTGATTACCGATGCGCCCCGCAACGTACTGGATGTTGGCTGCGGCACGGGCGACATTGCCCGCCATCTAGTCGGCCTGGTGGAGCGGGTGGATGCGGTGGATTTCTCCGCCAAGATGATTGAAGTGGGCAAGAGCTTGCTGGGCGGCGACAATCCCAGCCTGCGTTGGCTGGTCAGCCGCGCCGAGGATGCGCTGTTGCATCCACCCTATGCGTTGATTACGGCGGGCGAGAGCCTGCACTGGCTGGACTGGGATGTGGCGCTGCCCCGCTTCGCTGAGGTAATTACGCCGCATGGTTATCTGGCAATCGTTTCCCGCGACCCGCTGCCCACCCCCTGGAGCGAGGAGCTTGGCCGCATTATCCCGCGCTACTCCACCAACCCCGATTACTATGCGCTGGATTTGGTTGCCGAGCTAACCCACCGTGGGCTGTTCGAGAAGCGTGGTGAGGCGATCACTTCGCCCGTACCCTTCAGCCAGCCGCTGGAAAGCTATATCCAGAGCTTCCACTCGATGAGCAGCTTTGCCCGCGAGAAGATGACTACTGAAGCCGCCGCTGAGTTCGATGCGGCAGTGCAGCAGGCAGTATCGCCGTTCATCAGGGATGGAATGGTTGAGTTGCAGATTGTGGGGTCGGTGGTGTGGGGCAGACCGCTTTCAGGTACAAAGCTACCTTCGGCGGATTTTGATGAACAGGGATTTCAGGATGAAGCCAAAAATGAAAGACAATCCCAATAGCAAGATAACGCTGATGCCTGAAGCGAGTACGGCTTGCTCCATATTTGGAGTAGTAATTAGTAGGATATAGCCCAGGCCAAAACCCATACCGCCGCCAAAAAAAAGCTACTATCCAGGCTGCTGCCTTGCTGCCATACGCGCTGGACAAGCCGATTGCCAAGCCATGTTTGAGCTATAATTATTCATGACCTTTTCGCCTCCATTGTTCCATATTGTACCATAATCAAGCGATAGAGCAACAACCATTTACCATTCATCATTTACCATTCACCATTCG
>JANXYP010000105.1 GCA_025355955.1 Chloroflexota bacterium | reverse complement strand
CAAGACGCTGCATCCAGCGGTCTATAGCGGCATCCTGGCGCGGCGCGACAAGGCCGAGCATATGACCGCGCTGGTTGAGCTGGGCTTGCCCACCATTGATGTGGTGGTCGTCAACCTCTACCCCTTCGTCGAGACTATCCGTAAGCCGAACACCGATCTGGAAACCGCCATCGAGAACATTGACATTGGCGGGCCAGCGATGATTCGGGCGGCGGCCAAGAACCACGAGAGCGTCATCGTGCTGGTAGATCCAGACGACTACGCCGCAGTAATCGCCGAGATGCGTCAGGGTGGGGTCAGTCTCGCCACACGACGGCAGCTTGCGGCCAAAGCCTATCAGCACACCGCCAGCTATGATACCTACATCGCCCAGTACCTGCGCGGGGTGCAAGCCCCCACCCCAGCCCTCCCCCCAGATGGGGGAGGGAGTATTGCCCCAACCCTCCCCCAAGGTGGGGAAGGGAGTATATTGTTGCCACTGCCGGAGGAGTTTAGCGTCAGCCTGCACCGGGTAGAGGAGATGCGCTACGGCGAGAATCCCCACCAGCGGGCGGCGGTCTACGCCGACAGCCTGGGCAACCCCGCTGGCACGCTGATCGGCAACCTGCGCCAGCTCAACGGCAAGCAGCTATCCTACAACAACATCCTCGATGCCGATGCCGCGCTCGAAATCGTGCGCGACTTCGCTGCGCCGACCGTGGTGATCCTCAAGCATAACAACCCCTGCGGCCTAGCGAGTGGCGACGATCTGCGCGACAACTATGCGCGGGCGCTAGCGGGCGATCCGGTCTCCGCCTATGGCGGCATTGTAGGTATCAACCGGCCCGTAGATGCCGCGCTTGCTGCTGTTATCGCGGGTACATTCTACGAGGTAGTCATTGCTCCCTCATTCAGCGCGGAAGCGGTGGACATTCTGGCCCGCAAGAAGAACCTGCGCGTGCTGGAGGTGGGCGAACTGCCAGCAGACAGCGATCATGATCGCGTGCTGCAACTGCGTCAGGTGAGCGGCGGCTTTCTGGTACAGGATCGCGATGCTACCGCCGAGAACGATGTGCCGATGCAGATCGTGACCGTGGAACACCCCAGCCTGGAGCAGGTCAACGATTTGTTGTTTGCCTGGCGCATGGTCAAGCACGTCAAGTCCAACGCCATCGTGCTGGTCAGCGAGCGGTCGCTGGTGGGGATGGGGCCGGGGCAGCCGAACCGCGTGGATTCAGTGCGTCTGGCAATCAGTCGTGCTGGCGAACGCGCCGCTGGCAGCGTGCTTGCCAGCGATGCCTACTTCCCCTTCGCCGACAACGTTGAGGTAGCCGCCAAAGCGGGCATCAAAGCAATCATCCAGCCCGGTGGTAGTATGCGTGACGATGAGGTGATCGCCATGGCCGACCAACACGGCATAGCGATGGTGTTCACCGGGCGACGGCATTTCAAGCATTAGGAGGAGATAAAAGGCGAGAGATTAAAGATTAGAGAACAAGCTAACTGCCTTCATCTTTAATCTTTGATCTCTCGCCTTTTATCTGAAAAGATGAGCGAGCCGTTAATCCTCCCCCAGATAACTGAACAACACCTGGCTGCGCTGTGGAGCGTACAGGGCGGCGGCTTGCTGCGCGGGCCATTCTGGACGGTGGCGCACGAGGCGGTTGCGATTATCTATCGTGGGCATTTCGATGGCGGCGCGGGGCCGGACTTCCGCGATGCGGTGATCAGCCTGGGCGATAAGCTGCATAGCGGCGATGTCGAGTTGCACCTGCACACCACCGACTGGTATCATCACGGCCACGACAGCAACCCCGCCTACAACAATGTGACATTGCACGTCACCCTGTTCCCACCCCACCCTGGCGACGCGCCCACTCGCCGCGCCGATGGGCAAGCTGTAACCGAACTGGCTCTACTCCCCTACCTTAGCGTCAAAATCGCGCAGTTGCCTACTGCGGTTGCCCCTTATATGGATAGCATAAAGCGACTGGTCGAGCAAGGCGAGGCGTGCTGGGCGGGCGCAGATGAGTTGTCGGCGGCGGTGTGGGGCAGGCTGCTGGATGAGGCGGGTGATGCCCGCTTCGACGAGAAAGCGGCGCAGTTCGAGGCGGCGCTTGCCAGCTACGACTCGCTGGTACAGTCAGGCGATGCCGAAGACTATGCCGCGCAGGTGTTGTACGAAGGGCTGATGGACGGGCTGGGCTACAGCCAGAATCGCGCCGCGTTTGCCAAGCTGGCAACGGCCGCGCCGCTGGCCGCGCTGATTAAGGGGCGGCGCAAGGAGGTGGGGCGGCTGGCATTGCTGGAGGCCGCTTTGCTGGGAGTCGCAGGGCTGCTGCCCAGTCAGCGTAGCAAGTCGCGTCCGCTCGACTGGCAGAGCATGGAATACAGCGTGGAGCTTGAGCAGCAGTGGCTGGCCGTCAGCCACACTCTGGGTTTGCATCAGGCAATCAGCGATGGTGATAGCACCGGCTGGCAGTGGACCAAGGTGCGCCCCGCTAATTACCCGTCGCGCCGGGTGGCGGGCGCGGCGGCCCTACTGGCGCGGTTCGCCGCTGCCGGGCTGCTCGATGGGCTGCGCCATTCGCTTGATCGCGGCGCTCTGCGCGAGGCGCTAGTTGTGAGCGAGGTTGATAGTTACTGGGCCACACATGGCGACTTTGGTGTGAGGCTGGGCGAGGCGGCGCAGGACTTGATCGGCGAGAGCCGCGCCGCCGACCTGGCGGTCAACATCGTACTGCCCTTCTTCCACGCCTACGCCAACCTGCATGACGACCATGCGTTGGCGGCGCAAGCGAAGCGGCTATATGATAAACACTCCCGCCTGGCCGACAACGAGGTGACGCGACGAATGGCGAACGAACTGCTCGGTAAGCGCAAGCGCGAACGCGGGTTGCTAGGCCTGGCCCGCCGCCAGCAGGGGCTGATGCACCTCTACCGACGCTACTGCGGTGAACGCAGGTGCGAGGATTGTCCCTTGGCCGCCGCGTTGCGAAATGAAGACGGTAGAATGTAGAAGGTGGAATGTAGGATTTGCGTAGGGGCGAACAACGGTTCGCCCTGCTGAACTGCGTAAGTCCGGTTGAAAGTTGAAAGAGGCATACAACCTCCGCTGCGCTGAACCGTTGTACCTTGCAGAGAGCCTGGTTATAGCAAAGAGAGAGGAAGTGTGCAATGTCGGAGCGAACGAGAGGGTTGCCTGCTTATGCGGTTCCGTTGCTGCTGGTTTGCGGCGGTGTGGTTATCCTGATGCTGGCTTTGTGGCCGAAGGGCATACCGTCCAGCAGTACATCAGCCGTAACTCAGCGGGGCGGGACGAATATGCCCATTACTAACCCGACCAGCGCTGCCAGCCTGCCTCAACCCTACCCGTCCACTAACATCGAACAGGATGCTGGACGACTGCCTGGTCCGATTCTCACTCCTTTTGATGAGGCGGAGTCTATCTACCCACGCTACAACCTGCTGGTGCTGGGGCAGCCGGTTACCAACTCGATTATGGTATAAAATGGCGGGCGGGAACCAGCCTATAACCTGGTTATTACCGACCATGTGCCAATCAGCGTGAGTAACGCCACCTGCATTGCTCAGGTAAGCACCACCTGCAAGGTAGCCAACGGGCAAGTGGTGTATACCTTCTCCAGCCCGATACCAGGCGGAGGGAACGGCTACGTGCAGTTTCACGGAGAACTCGCCACCACCGTACCCGATGGGTCGGACGTACATGACCGCGCCGAGCTGCGCTATAGCGACAAGGCAGGTACACCACAACCCACCCAGTTGTTCGGTGGCACCAGCCCCGCCTTTGTGCCACCTCACATCCCGATCAGTATCAGTAGTGAGGCGATCACCTTGCAGCACGGACAGCTAATCACCTATACCATCAGCTTCACCAACATAAAAAGCACGCCGCTAACTGCCGTGCGCCTGGAAGATAATTTGCCACCAATGATGCAAGTGGTTGGATGCTCTACCAGCCCCATCATCGGCTTCGACGGCACCTGCGCGCCGGGAGAGAGCCAACAAGGCAGCACGGCGCGCTTCTTCAATGGCAGCATCACGCTCGGTGTGGGCGAGAGTCGCGCCGTAACTGTAACCGCAAGGCTCAAGCAGGATGCAGCGGATGGGGCGCTGATCACGAACACGGCGCAACTGTTTGCGCCGGTGCCGATCGCCAGTATGGTTGTCACTAACCAGGTGTCGCTGCCAAACCAGCCCAGCGTCTTGCTAAATGACTATGGCTACAGCAATGGTTACGGTAATGTTCCCTTTAGCTACAGCCAGGCATACCCTAACCAGCCGCTCAGAGCGCGTATCCCCTATCGCAACATCGGCGGGGCGGCGGCGTATGACTTGCGAATGACGGATATGCTGCCGCCTGGCTTCGTCGCTGATACCTGCGACGCAGGCGCAGGCAACCTGTGTGCCGCCCAGGGTGGGCAGATTGTCTACACAATTACCAACCCCAGCCCCTTCCCTGCTGATGCGAGCGGGGTCATCAGCCTTACGATGCACCCCAGTATCAACGCGGCAAAAGGTGTGACTCTGAGCAATACGCTGCTAGCCGACTACCGCGACGCAGCGGGCCAGCCCTACCAGGCTGAGGCCACCATCCAAAGCTATATGGTAATCACCCCGACCACGATGACGATTGGCATGGACGATCATCAGTCCGACATTCAACCCGGCCAGCTTGTCTCTTATACCATCGCGGTAACTAACAGCGGCTCACTGACCACCGACACCTTCTACGTCGCCGACTTCCTACCACCCGGCCTAACATACGTAAGCTGCTCGATTGAGCCAGGGTCGAAGATGGGCGTGGGTTGTGGCGAAGCGAAGGGTAATGAACTTGTGCCGCAGCCGCATATCAGCCTATCGCAGAACGATGAGGGGTCGAACATCGCACCGGGGCAGAGCATGACGATGACGGTGACGGCGCGGGTGGACTGTGCCGCGATTGCAGGCGCAATGCTGACGAACCGTGCCGTGCTATATTACAACGGCTCCTATGCGGGTGTGCCAGCGGAGGACACCGACACAGTGCAGGCAAATGCGGCAGGTTGCACCAGAAGATAATCTACGTTCTGAAGGGGCGAACCATGGCTCGCCCCTGCTGGTCAGGCAGTGGCGGTGGCACTAAACGTGCAGCGTCACTGCCTCTGCTATTTCGGAAAGATACCACATCGTTGCTCAGGAGTCGCGATAGTTTCGCGCCTCCTCGATGTAGTGTGCGGCGGTGCCAGCGATGCGGCGCGTTTCGGCGGCGCTCACTTCGCGGGCAACCCTGCCAGGGATACCCATTACCAGGCTGCGCGGCGGGATCTGCTTGCCTTCCGCGACCAACGCTTTAGCGGCAATCAGGCTGCCGGTGCCGATGTAAGCGCCACTGAGGACCACCGCACCGATCGCCACCAGCACGTTATCTTCCAGCGTGGCGGCATGGACTATGGCGGCATGGCCCATCGAGCAGCGTTTGCCGAGGATGGCAGGCAGATCGGTGTCGGTGTGGATGGTGCAGTTGTCCTGCACGTTGCAGCCTTCGCCGATAATGATGGGGGCCATATCGCCACGCAGCACCGCGTTGAACCATATGCTGCTACCCGCGCCAATGGTCACATTGCCGATAATCACCGCCGTGGGCGCGATGTAGACATCGGGGGCGATACGTGGGCTGATGCCTTTATATGAGTAGATGGGCATGGTTGGAGCCTTATCGTAATATTATCTAGTGGCGCGAACCCTCTCCCAACCTCCCCCGATGGGGAGGGGTAAGGCGTAACCTTTGGGGAGGTGGTTAAGGCGCAACCTTGATGATCAGGGCATCGCCCTGAGCAGTGCCGCTGCAGATCGCCGCCAGGCCAATGCCACCGCCGCGCCGCTTCAGTTCGTGGGCCAGGGTGAGCACCAGCCGTGCGCCACTTGCGCCGATGGGATGACCTAGCGCAATTGCCCCGCCATTGACATTGACCTTGTCCAGATCGGCTTCCAGCATCCTTGCACTGGTTAGCACTACGCTGGCAAACGCCTCGTTAATCTCAATCAGGTCAATATCGCCAATGGTGAGACCCGCCCGTTGCAACGCCTGCCGCGCCGCCAGTGCTGGGGTATAGGCGAGGTATGGTGTATCCCACGCGGCCTGACCGTAGCTGATGATCTCGGCCAGTGGCGTAAGGCGCTGCGCTTTGGCATACTCCGCGCTGGTAAGCACCAGTGCCGCCGCGCCGTCATTGACACCGGGAGCATTGCCAGCCGTAATCGAGCCATCAGCAGTGAAAGCGGGCTTGAGCTTCGTCAGCGCCTCCAGGCTGGTATCGGCACGGGGGCTTTCGTCGTGTTCCACGATGTTGTCCCCCTTTTTCTTGTCGTGAATGACTACTGGCGCGATCTCCTCGGCCAGCAGGCTACGGGCGGCAATGGCCCGCTGGTGGCTGCGTAGCGCCCAGGCATCCTGAGCTTCGCGGCTGACCTTTTCCTCGGCGGCAACCATATCGCCCTCCTCGCCCATCCGCAAGTCGAGCAGCGGGTCGATCAGGCCATCGTATTGCATCGCGTCTATCAGGGCGCTGTCGCCCACCTTCAGCCCCCAGCGTGCGCCGCGCATCAGATAGGGCGCGTTGCTCATGCTCTCCATCCCGCCCGCCACCACCACGCTGTGGTCGCCCAGGCGGATGAAGCTGTCGGCCAGGTAGATGGCCCGCATCCCGCTGCCACAAACCCGATTGATGGTATCGTTGGTCACCTCGCGGCGCAGTCCGGCGGCGAAGTTGGCCTGCCGCCCTGGCACCTGGCCGAGACCGGCCTGGATGACGCATCCAATCACCGTATGCTCGACCTCGTCCTTGTTGATGCCTGCGCGCTCGATGCTGTGCCGAATCGCATGGCCGCCGAGTTGGATAGCCGACAGGCTTGCCAGCCCGCCACCAAACTTGCCAAAGGGCGTGCGCGCCCCTTCCAGAATTACGGCGTGCGCCATTGCCATCGCCTTCACTCTCCTTAACAGATTGCAGAATGTAGAATTAGATTGTAGATTAAGATCGACGATCAAGCCCAGGGTTCATTATCCCGCACCGCAACAAATAGAGCAGTTTGGTCGCAGGGTGGACGATAAGTATAGGATATTGTACTGAATCCGGCGGGTTAGTGCAAGCCTGGTATGCGCTCCAGCACGCTGACGCTTTCGATGTGGTAGGTCTGGGGGAAGAGGTCTACTGCCTGGGTAGAATACAGTTGGTAATGGCTGGCGAGTGTCTTGAGGTCGCGGGCGAGGGTACTGGGGTCGCAGGAGACGTAGACGATGCGCTGGGGGTTGGCGACGATGATCAGCTCGATCACGGTTAGCGACAGCCCGCCACGGGGCGGGTCGACGATAACTACATCGGCAACCAACCCCTCAGTCAACAGCTCGGGCAGCACATCTTCGATCCGCCCGGTATGGAACTGGGCGGCGGGAATCTGGCCCTGGGCCTCGGCGTTGGTTCGCGCCGCCTTGACCGCATCGGCCTGCGACTCGATGCCCACCGCCTGGCTTACCGCACCTGCCGCCAGCAGCTGCAGCGAGAACAGGCCCACGCCGCTGTACAAATCCAACAGTTTTGAGTTTTGAGTTTTGAGTTTTGAGTTTTGGGTTGATAGGCTATCAGCAGGGGTGGACAAAGGTTCGCCCTGCGCCCCCTCCCCAACCCTCCCCTGCATCAAGGGAGGGCGTTCGGCGGTGACAGCTTCGTGCACCAGGTTGGCGAGGGCAGATGCGCCTGCGGTGTTCACCTGGAAGAAGGCAGCGGCGGGGAATTGGTAGCGAATGTTGCCCACTACCTCACTGAACAGTGGGTCGCCCCACAGCACACTGCTGACCGCTTCCTCAGAGGCCAACTCGCCCATTTCGCCACCAATGTCGCCGGGCGACACGGGAATGGGGGCGGCGCGGCGAGTAGGTCGCGGCGGTGGGCTAACCGTGGCGATGCCGCGCAGGTTGAAGCGCTCGACCAGCCGCTCCTCTTTCACCCACACTCCAAGGATGCGCCGCACGTCGCTGAGGTTGACCCGCACATTACCCTGATGCAGCAGCAGGTAGGTGGTGTCGTCGGCGAACGCTGCCCGCACCGTTATTGCGCTGAGGCTATGGCCGGGCATGGTGTTGACCAGCCACTGCAGCGGCTCGAACAGGGCGACGATGGCGGGGTGAACAATGTAGCAGAGTTCGATCGGGACAATGCTATGACTCTGGCGGCGGAAGTAGCCCAGTTTGGGATGATTAGCCGGGGCGGTGTTCTCATCCTCGGTAGAGGTGAGCTGCGGTTCGACCTGGCGAGCTTCGAGCGGATAGCTGACTTGCAGGCGAGCGACGTTGCGGTAGGCCCAGGGGTCGGGTGCGGCGATGGTGGGCAGCGGCGCGATGTTGATACCGCCGATGCGCCGCAACTGCTCGGCGAGTAGCTCGCCCTTCGCCATCGCCTGGGCGGGATAATCCATATGCTGCCACTGGCAGCCGCCGCATTCGCCAAAATATTCGCAACGAGGCGTAACCCGCTGTGGCGAGGCATCGGCCAGCACTTCCACCACCCGCCCCCGCGCAAAGTTCTTGCGCTGTTCGCTGAGGGCGACCCGCACCTGTTCACCGGGCAGGCCATAGGCGGCGAATACTACCTTGCCGCCACTGCGCCCCACCGTTTCACCGCCGTAGGCGAGTCGCTCCAAGGTAAGGTTGATCTGATCCTCAATCACGCGGGGTTCCCTTCTGCTGCCCGCTGAGGTTCAGGGCCAGAGCGCGGGTGACATAGCTGGCAAGCGTGGGACGGTCGAGCATCCCGATGTTCTCGCCATTCTCGGTGACTAGCGCGAGATGGGCCTGGGCCTTATCCATCGCCAACAGCGCCTCAAACAGTGAGGCATCGGCTCCCAGGCTGACCGTCTGTCCGATTGGACTCATCTTCTGGCCCACCGTAGTCGAAGACCAGAGTTCACGCGGCACCCGGCTAATATCGACGGGGGCAATCAACCCCATCACCCTGCCGCCGAAGCCGACCACCATTTGCAAGCGCGACTCCAGGCTGGTGCGCCCCACAATGAAGCGATGCACTGCTTCGTCGAGGGAAAGGCCGGGTGGCACCTGATTGTCCAGCGGCATCATCGCCGCACGCACTGGCGTGTCAGTCATCATCCGCCGCGCCACTACGTCGCGGTAGGCATTACGCGCCTGTTGCAAGAGCATCCAGCCGACGTAGGCGGTGAACAGAGCGAACACCGGGTCTTTCCAGATTGCGCCAAATGTCAGTCCCGTGGCGATGATTATCCCGCCCACCACCTGCCCGCCAATCGCGGCGATACGGTCGGCCTTGTAGGCATCGTGGCCTAGCCCCCAGGCGATCGCCCGCAACGCCTTGCCACCATCGAGCGGTAGGCCGGGTAGCAGATTGAACGCACCCATCGCGAAATTGAGGATGCCAAGCAGCACGGCAGCAATGGCAACTGGCGTGGGGTGGTTGGGGTCGAGACCAAGCGGAAAAGCGGCGGCGAAGAAGCCCAGCGATAGCAGCACGCTGACAATTGGGCCAGCAACGGCAACCACGAACTCGTGCAGCGCCCGCTTCGGCTCACCATCGGCCAGGGTCACGCCACCAAAGAAGAACAGCATCACCGTGGTTACCTTGCTACCAAAGCGGCGAACGAGCAGGGCGTGGGCTAGCTCGTGTGCCAGCACCGATAGGGCGAATAGCAGGCTGACGCTGAGGGCGGTGGAGAAATAGAGCGCTGGCCCCCATGAGTCGTATGCCGCTTGGGAAGGGAAGTAGTAGAAAGCCAACACGAAGGTCATCAGCGCAAGGAAGCCGAACCAGCTTGCGCTGGCCCGCACCTTGATACCGCCGATCTCGCCGAGTAGAAATGTGCTACGCATAGTGATTTCAGATTTCAGATTTCAGATTGTTGGGTAACGATTACCATCTAATACCAATCAGCCGAGTCAATGCTATAGTTCATTAGGGGCGAACCGTTGTTCGCCCTGGCTCAATCTATAGCGGCACCATCGCTAATTGGTATAGCGACTTCGCTGCTGCGGTGAGCGGTCTATAGCCGATCATGTTGCTCCAGGTTCAGCACGAAGATGGTCGCGCCACCGACGTTACGCTGCTGATTGCTGCTGGCAGGGCGGCTGCGGGTGGCGCGGCGAAAGATGTCAATCACCTGGTCCACCGCCGCATCATCCACCCCGATCAGCAAGGTGGTATTACCCTCGCGCAGAAAGCCGCCGGTGCTGGCGAGGCGAGTGGTGCGATGGCCCGCGTCAAGCAGGGTATCAATCACCGTATCCGCATCCACATTCTGTACCACTGCCAGAATCATCTTCATCGCTGCCATTCCTTCGCATCGGTTAGTGCTGCTTTCTGATTATAAGCGCAAGCCGCTATGATTGTCAATGTGGGCATGAACATTGCCTTGACGTTTTCCAGATCAGCCCCCTTGACAGGCTGTGCTATAATGACCCATCAAAGCGGTGGCACAGCCAACGCTATTATAACCTTGCGAGGTGAAAGTAATGGACGACGCAAAAATCCGGGCCAGCGCGAACCGCAATGTCGCGGTCAGCGGCCTCGACGAAGATACCCTGGTCGAGCTTTACGGGAAGTTGATCAAGGAGCGCGACCAGTTGCACCGTGAGCTGGCCCGCCTCAGCAGCGAGATGGCCGAAGGCGGCGATGACCTCGTCTCCGAGCGTGGTGGTCTCAGTAACCACATCGCCGACGATGCAGACATAGTAGTGGAGCAGGAGAAGGATATGGCGCTGCGCCGCAACGCCGAGAGCTTGCTGGCGATGGTGGACCACGCGCTGGCAAAGTTCGAGCATGGTAGCTATGGTGTCAGCGAGGTGAGCGGCACGCCGATTGGCGAACGCCTGCTGGTGCGCCCTTATGCTCGCTTCACGGTAGCAGAGCAGGTAGCCGAGGAGGCCAGGGAGCGGCAGTCGCAGCGCACTACCTACCCAGAGTTGCGCCCCCGCATCGCAAGCAGCAGTGCTGATGAGGAATAGGAGGGGTTGTGTCGTCGGAATCGAGCGAAAACCAGCCAACTGAGACATTGACCGCCGATGAGCGGGCGCGACGAGCTGCGCTCGACCAGTTGTCTGATGCCCAGCTGGCCGAACTTTACCACGCGATGCCGGGGCGGGCGCGCAACAACAGCGCACTGGCCTTCAATCTGTTTCCCATCATTATTGCGTTGGTAGGCTTCTTGCTCGACCAGTATATCAAGTTCCTGGCGGTTGTCACCTTCACGCAGACCGGCCAGGTCAACCACCCCCCCATCCCCATCATCGGCGATGTGTTCACCTTCACCTATTCGCAGAACACCGGCGGCGCGTTCAGCCTATTTACTGGCATACCCTGGCTGTTTGCCGCCTTCAGAACCGTGATCATCTTGGGGCTGCTATTCATCATCTTTCGCCGTCCTCAGTGGATAGCCGCCAGCTTCTGGATTGGTCTTGGCATCGGCATGGTGTTGGGCGGCGCGACTGGCAACCTGATTGACCTGCTACGCCAGGGCTACGTGGTGGATATGCTGCGCTTCTGGGTGGGCGACTTCCACTGGCCCACCTTCAATATCGCTGATAGCCTGGTGGTGGTCGGCTTCATCATCCTCGGCATCTATGGGGTGTTCAGCGACTGGTTCGTGTCGCAACCACAACCTGCTACGTCTAGCGAGGCACAAGAGGAGGCGAAATTATGCAAGTTCCCAGCAACGATAACACCCAGATCAGCGGAGTGCGAAACACCATTAAGCGGCTGAGTTTGCAGGCATCGCGCCGCTCTTCGCTGCCCGATCGTGCCATCGCGGAGAGCGATTTGGGCGATGTGCAGCCCTGGGGCATCGCTGCGCTGCTGGCAATGGGCCTGGGTATCATCGGGTACTCGTTCGTGCGTGCGCTGGGTGATGTGCGTCGCCCATTCCTCAAGGCCGACGATAACGCCAAGCTGGCGAAGCAATATGCCAAAGAGAGTCAGAAGCTGGCGAAGAAGGCGCAGGGTTACGCTAGCAAGGCCAAAGCCGAAGCCAAGCGCCACCAAGCCGAGGTGAAGAAGCAAGATGCCGAAGCCAAGCGGGCCACGATGCTGCGCGAGGTCGAAGCCGAACGCATCGCCGCTCAACAGCAATCAGGTTAACCTCGGCGCAGGGTCGAGATAGTGATTCCAATCAGCGGTGGCGCCGCTATCGATTGAGCCAGGGCGAACAACAGTTCGCCCTTACAGAACTATAGCATCGCCTCGGCTAATTGGTATGAGATGATTACCAGAGCGCGATAAATCCACCCCTACATGATCGGCCACAGCTTTTTGGTGTAGCCAGGCAACAGCACCATACATAGATTATGTGGCGACGAACCGTGGTTCGCCCTGGCTGAGTATAAGCCCCCATGTTTGCACAAATGTTCGCTTGCGCCTACCTCCCACACATAGATAGGCGTAATTTGCTATTGTCAAGATTGACAGTTTATGGTAAGATAATTTGTATAGAAGCCCTCCGCAGTAGCCAAAGCCCGCCTATTGCCCTGGCCGCTTTGTCTACGCCCTAGCAACTTTCAGGATGGCGCGTGTCCCACCACCTGCCGCCTGATGTCTGATGTTCACACCTAATCCACCTTTACTCAACTCAAAATCAGCCATCGAGGTGGTGGCGCACACGATGCGAAAAGGATGAGGTTAGAACTGGATTAGTAATCAGGGCAATGCCGCTGTCGCAAGCACACTAGACGAACCTCGAAGGCTGGTTATACGTATATTTGGTATAAACAATTATCGGCGCAACGATGCACCCGGTTCACTCGTTATCACATTCAGGTAGTTCATGCGTGCCAGCCTCGGCACGTTGGTGGCAAGGCTGGTTGGGCGATTACAAAGCTGCCGCCATACCCAGCTAGAAGGAGATCCAAGATGGACATCGTTAAGAAGCTGGAAGAGTATCGCACGCAAGAAAAGGCGCTAAACTGGGAGGGAACGTTCTCCGACTACTTCGAGATCGTTACCCGCAACCCGCGCGTCGCCCAGCTTGCTCACGCCCGCATCTATGACATGATCATGGCTGATGGGGTGGAGACTGGCAAGCGGGGCGATACCGCCTACAAGTTCTTCGACGACGAAATATTCGGGTTGGAGCGCCCACTTCAGCAGCTTGTCGAGTATTTTAGCTCCGGCGCACAGCGGTTGGAGGTGCGTAAGCGCATCCTGCTGCTGATGGGGCCGGTCGGTGGCGGCAAATCCACCATCGTCAACTTGCTCAAGCGCGGCCTGGAGCATTACACCCGCACCGAGCAGGGCGCAGTCTACGCCATCCGCGCTTGCCCGATGAACGAGGAGCCGCTGCACCTCATCCCTGAAAGCCTGCGCGCCGACATCGAGCGCGAGTATGGCGTATACATCGAAGGCGACCTCTGCCCGCGCTGTCGCTACGATCTCGAGCATATCTACGACGGCCACATCGAGAAGGTGCCAGTGTGCCGCATCTCCCTGAGCGAGAAGAGCCGCATCGGTATCGGCACCTTCACCCCCTCCGACCCCAAGAGCCAGGACGTGAGTGAGCTGGTGGGCAGCATCGACCTCAGCACCATTGGAGAGGTGGGCAGCGAGAGCGACCCCCGCGCCTACCGCTTCGATGGCGAACTGAACATTGCCAATCGTGGCATGATGGAGTTCATCGAGATTCTCAAGTCGGACGAAAAGTTTCTCTACGTGCTGCTCACCCTGTCGCAGGAGCAGAACATCAAGACGGGCCGCTTCAGCATGATTTACGCCGATGAGGTGGTGGTGTCGCACACCAATGAGAGCGAGTACAACGCCTTCGTCGGCAACCGCAAGAGCGAGGCGTTGCAAGACCGCATCATACTGGTGAAGGTGCCATACAACCTGCGGGTCAGCGACGAGGTGCGTATCTACGAGAAGCTGCTGAAGCAGAGCGCGTTGCAGAAGGTGCATATCGCGCCACACACCCTGCGGGTTGCCAGTATCTTCGCGGTGCTAACCCGCCTGGAGCCGTCGAAGAAGGCGGGCATGAGCGTGATGAAGAAGCTCAAGCTATACGATGGTGAAGAAGTGGACGACTTTAAGCAGAAGGATGTGAAGGAGCTGCAGGACGATACCACCCGCGAGGGTATGGACGGCATCAGCCCGCGCTACGTCATCAATCGCCTATCCAGCGCGCTGGTCAAGGAAGGGGTTGAGTTCATCACCCCGATTGACGCGCTGCGCGCCCTGCGCGACGGCCTGGAGCAGCACACCAGCATCACCAAGGAGCAGCGCGAACAGTACATGAACTTCATCGCCGAGGCCCGCAAGGAGTACGACGAGATCGCCAAGAAGGAAGTGCAGAAGGCGTTCGTCTACTCGTTCGAGGAGGCCGCCCGCAACCTGCTCAACAACTACCTGGACAACGTGGAAGCCTACTGCAACAAGCAGAAGCTGAAGGATCCCATCACCGAGGAGGAGATGGAGGCGGACGAGCAACTGATGCGCTCGATTGAGGAGCAAATCGGGGTCAGCGAGAACGCCAAGAAAGCCTTCCGTGAGGAGATCCTGATCCGCATCAGCACCCTGGCGCGGCGTGGTCAAACCTTCTCCTACAGTTCGCACGAGCGGCTCAAGGAAGCGATCGAGAAGAAGCTGTTCGCCGACCTGCGCGACATCGTCAAGATCACCACCTCCTCGCGCACCCCCGATCCTGAGCAACTCAAGCGCGTCAACGAGGTCATCAACCGCCTCGTCGAGGAACATGGCTACACCCCCGCCAGCGCCAACGAACTGCTCAAGTATGTAGGCAGTTTGCTGAACCGCTAATTGGCTGGCATAAAGACCATGCAAATCCGTAGGGGCGGGCCACCACCCGCCCTGCACAATGGCGAAGAATAGAAAGTAGGCAAACTAATGAGCGTGCAAGAATACTTGACCCCTTTTCTAATCACCGAGGATGATGAGCTAATCAAACGCGGTAGCCTCTCATCTTTTGGGGTTAGCCATGAGGTGAAGCGGCTGGTATTCCGGCTGAAGCGAAAGGATTATTATTTTCCTAAACTTCCGTATGGCTACACATGGGATATAGATAGGGCATCGCGCTTCATAGACACGCTACTACGCAATGAGCCTACTCCACCAATATTCTTGTATCACGATCAGAACAACCGCTACCTCGTGCTTGATGGGCAACAGCGGCTAGAGACGATTCGACGATTCTATCATGGGCGGTTTGGCTCCTCCGAGGATGCTACACCTATCTTCCGCCTGCCCAATTATGATGACATTATGTATAAAGGTCTAACTTACAGCGAATTGCCGGAAGATGCCAAAGCCCGGCTAGATGAATATCAGGTACATACAATCTCATTTGAACAACCGCCTGATGTCGGCGACCCTGATGCTATTTTCCGAGTGTTCGCTCGCCTGAATACGGGCAATACAGCGCGGACCGCTGAAGAATTGCGGGTAGCCCTTGTGTCAAGCAAGCAGAACGGCCATAATCCGGCAGTTGTACGTTAAAGCGTCATGGATAAAAAGCAAGCAATTGCCGCAGATATAAGAAGCCGATCTGACCAGCTACGTAACCTTTTTAGGACATACGAGCGTCTATGCTCGTCTGATGATCCGACCCTGGAGAGAGCAAGACGGCACCACCTTACCAGATACCTTTGTGTGCTAACCTGTGGCTTTCTTGAGGTGTCGGTCCATAACATTTACGGTTACGACGTTGATGTGCGTTTGCGCCCGTCCCTGCCAGCAGTACAGATGAATAAGTTGCTTAATCAAGTGAACAGGGTTCACAATATTAACACGAAGAACCTTCTTTTGCTTACTAGAGTAACGAACGCACCATGGGAGCAGAGCTTGCTACCTGTTCTTCAAGGGCGTAGCGGCAGCTCCATGGACAAAGTAGTGCATTATCGAAACCTGATCGCACATGGTAAGAATAGTGATGGCCTGATACATGGCGACTTGGAGAGCTACTTCGCTGACATTATTGCACTTGCCAACTTGCTGCATAGTTATCTATAAAAGGTGAAACCCATGACTGATTACAAATCCTACCTCGAACCCGGCACTCCCTCGATCTCCCAACACGACTGGTCGCTGCACCGCAAGGGGCCGATTGACCAGCAGCGGCACAAGGAGAAGATCAAGGAGTCGCTCAAGAAGAACCTGGGCCAGATTGTCTCCAACGAGAACATCATCCTCAGCGACGGCAAGAAGGTGATCAAGGTGCCGATCCGTTCGCTCGATGAGTATCGCTTCCGCTTCGACCCCAACAGCGGCGAACACAGCGGCCAGGGCGAGGGCGACTCCAAAGTTGGCGATGTGCTTGGCCCAGCGGGCAACCCCAAGGGTAAGGGTGCGGGCAAAGGCCCCGGCGAGGCAGGAGATCAACAGGGCTTCGACTACTTCGAGGCCGAGGTGTCGGTGGACGAACTAGCCGCGTTGCTGTTCGAGGATCTGGGCCTGCCCTACCTTGAGGAGAAGAAGCAGAGCGAGGTTGAGTCCGAAACCGTCGAGTTCGTGGATGTGCGGCGCACCGGCATCATGCCCAACCTGGACAAGCGCCGCACCATCCGCGAGAACATCAAGCGCAACGCGGCGCGGGGCAACCCCCACTTCGGCGACCTGCACGAGCAAGATCTGCGCTTCAAGACCTGGGATCAGCGCGTTCGTTACCAGTCCAACGCGGTTGTGATTGCGATGATGGACGTGAGTGGCAGCATGGGCGAGTTCGAGAAGTATATCGCTCGCAGCTTCTACTTTTGGATGGTGCGCTTCCTGCGAACCAAGTATAACAATGTCCAGGTCGTGTTCATCAGCCATCACACCGAGGCGCGAGAAGTGACCGAGGATGAGTTCTTCCACAAGGGCGAGAGCGGTGGCACCCAGGTTTCGTCCGCCTATGAGCTGGCCCTGAAGATTATCCAGGAGCGCTTCAATCCTGATGACTGGAACATTTATCCGTTCCACTTCTCTGACGGCGACAACCTGCCCTGGGACAACGACCTGTGCGTGCAGTACGTCCACAAGCTGCTGGCGCTGTCCAACATCTTTGGCTACGGCGAAATCCGCGAGGGCTATCGCGGCAGCAGTAGCACGCTAATGTCCGCCTTTGGCAAGCTGACCGAACCCAAGTTCCTCACTGTCACCATCACGGATAAGCGCGAGGTCTACCCCGCACTCAAAAAGTTCTTCGACCCAATGCTGGGCAACCCGGACAATTTATCCAATATCACACCGACCAGCTTATCCCCTCTCCCCACCGCGGGAGAGGGTTAGGGAGAGGGCGCTTGTGAAGCGCATCAATGCTCATCGAAGTGACTAAATCTGACATGGCGATCAGCAATTCATCATTCATCATTCCCCGGAGGGGCAAATGGATCCGCTAATCGAGCAACTAAACGATGACATCGAAAAAATGTGGGCGATGGCGAAGGAGTCTGGCCTCGACCCTTACCCCATCCATTTCGAGATGGTTCCAGCCAGCATCATGTACGAGTTCGGTGCATACGGTTTGCCGGGGCGCTACTCGCACTGGACGCACGGCAAAGCCTTCTACCGCATGAAGACGCAGTACGATTACGGCCTGAGCAAGATCTACGAAATGGTCATCAACGCCGACCCCGCTTACGCCTTCCTGTTGGAGAACAACTCGCTGACCCAGAACCGCATGGTGGTCGCTCATGTCCTCGGCCACGTAGACTTCTTCAAGCACAACGCCTACTACCGCTTCACCAACCGCCAGATGGTGGAGAGCGCCAGCCTCAACGCCGAGCGCATCCGCGAGTACGAGTTTACCCATGGCACCCGCAAGGTGGAGGAGTTTCTCGATGCGGTCCTCTCCATTGCCGAACACGTAGACCCGCACCTCTCCTTCCGCTATCTGACCGATGCGGAGAAGCGCACCGAGCGTGACCGCCCCAGCAAGCCGGTGGAGTCTGCCTACGACGACATCTGGAACCTTCGCGGCGTGACCGACACGCCTGAGCCTGCGCCGCCCAGCCGCGAAGGTGGTCACGCCAACCTCAGCCGGCTCAAGGATCGGAGCAAGGTGGACGAGCGCGATGAGCGTACCCGCTTCCCCGATGAGCCGGAGAAGGATCTGCTGCGCTTCATCCTCGACTATGCGCGAGGGTTGGAGGATTGGCAGCGCGACATCATCGGCATTGTGCGACTAGAGATGCTCTATTTTGTGCCGCAAATGCAGACCAAGATCATGAACGAGGGCTGGGCCAGCTTCTGGCACCAGCGCATCATGCGCGAGTTCGAGATGAGCAGCGACGAGTTCACCGAGTACGCCACCGTCAACGCAGGCGTGGTTGCACCCAGCCGCTACCACGTCAACCCCTATTACCTGGGCGTGAAGATGTATGAGGCGATCGAGAAACGTTGGGACAATCCCTCAGCAGAAGATCAGGCCCGACTCGGCATGGTGGCGGGGCAGGGCCGCGCCAAGCTGTTCGAGGTGCGCGAACTGGACAACGATGTTTCCTTCCTCCGCAACTACCTGACTAAGGAACTGATCGAGGAGCTAGATCTATACCTCTATGCCAAAGAGGGTAACGAGTGGGTCATCGTGGAGAAGAACTGGGAGAAGGTGCGCGATGGCATCGTTACCAGTATGACCAACTTCGGTGTGCCGTACATTACCGTCGAGGATGGTGATTACCGCCGCAACCACGAACTTTATCTTTTGCACCGCAACGAGGGTCAGGAACTCGACCTCACCTACGCGGAGAAGACCATCCAGTACCTCTACCAGCTATGGGGTCGCCCCGTCCACCTGGAAACCCTGGTCGGTGACGAGCGCGTGCTGATCAGCTACGACGGCAGCCGCACCACTCGCAGCGCAATAGGCACCCACAAGGCCAGGGTGTAAAGCTAATGTAATCGTGGGGCGGGCGGTTGCCCGCCCTCGTGCAATTTACTAATGTAATCATAGGGGTGGGCGGCTGCCCGCCCTCATGCAATTTACACCCTCCCCATGGCGAATTCGTATTATACCCATTCAAATAGGTGATGCGGTAAAATCAGCATTGTTGGCGCTTCACCAGGGCGGGCCACCGCCCGCCCCTACGATTTGCCGCATTGCCCACTAGAAGCGGTATAATAGGGCAACAGAAAGCGGCCTGCTTATAAGCTAGGCCGCTCACTGTGTTCGGTTGGGTTGGCTGTTCTAGTTTACTGCGCGAGGAAGATGACGGTGTAATACTTGACCCCGTTGCTATCGGTCGCTATGCCTACGCCTACTTCGCTGAACTCTGGGGTCATGATGTATGACTTATGCAGGGGGCTGTTCATGAAGCTGGTGAAGGCGATCTGGGGCGAACTGGCATCGTCGTAGTTGTTACGGTTGATGATTTCGCCGATATTGCTGTAGTAGAGGTTCAGGTTGTTAATCATATCAATGAAGGTGGTGCCTTCGGGGGTGTAGTGGCTGAAGTAGCCGCGCGTCGCCATGTCCGTGCTGCGGCTGCGGGAGAGCTGCTCCAGGGTGGGGTCGATGGTCAACGTGCCGAGGCCAGCAGCGGCGCGGGTGGCGTTAATATTGTCGAGCAGGTACTGTTCGCCCGTAACCAGCACGGGGGCGGTAGGAACCCCACTGGCAGGGCCGGACGTAGCGCCCGTGTCGGCGCTAGCGCGACCAACGGGGGCGATTGCGGCAAACAAGGTAACGATGATAGCGACTGCGAACAACTTGATGAAAAAATTATAGCGAGTCATTTCTGGCTTCCTCTCGTGGGTGATGCCAGAGCTGCTCGCTTGCTTGCGGGTGGTGCCGAACCTTATCTTTTGGTAAGGTGTTTGGTAAGGTTTCGGCAACCATGTTTGTGCGTATTAGCAATATGGGCAGCCTGGCGTTCATAGCTGGCGAACCAGCTTTAGAACCATAGCTTTGCGTCCCCGCCTTTCGGTCGGGTAAGCCTTTTTTCCGTATGCAATATAAAAGTGCGATTTGGTAAGGTGGTTTATTTCTCACCTGTGCCTATTGTACCAGCAGTGAAGATGGATCACAATAGGAGAATGGTCATGTATAGAGTAGCAATTTGGTAAGGTTAAACTGTCATCTGCTTTACACTGGAGTTATGCAATTCAGCAGGGCGAACAACGGTTCGCCCCTACCTAACGGACACAACTATACAGCAACTGCGTAACTCCTATTTGCATTATATCTAAGCCACCCCTGCACCACGTCGTCGCCGCACCAGGCTGATTGCCTCGTTCAGTTCGCGGCTGCCGAGCAAGCGGGCGACTGCCAGGTAGACCGCGCCGCCCAACGCGATGCTGCTGCTCACCCGCACCAATTCGCCTGCTGTGCTATCCATGCCCCAGTTGCCTAGCAGGGTGTTCAGGCCCAACAGCACGGCGGCCATTACCGCCGCAGCCGCGCTACTCTTCAGCGCCGAGATTAGGGTCTCGCGCTCCTGCCCCGCTTCGTTCTCGCGGGCGAATCGGCGGCGCAGGAAGTATAGTAGCATCATCAGCTCGCAGGTCGTGCTTGCCGCCAGGCTGAGGGCCAGCCCGCTCTGCCCCAACGGGCCGATTAGCGACACCGCGAACAGCGCATTGAGCAGCACAGTCGCCACCGCGATCTTTACCGGCGTGCGCGTATCCTGCATCGCGTAGAAACTGCGGGTTAGCACCTCGACCACCGAGTAGCTAACCAGCCCCAGGCTGAACCAGAGCAGCGGCTCGGCCACCAGCTCGGTTGCGGTGGCGGTGAATCTGGGACCATGCTGGTAGAGCAGGGCGATAATCTGGTAGCGCAGCGCCAGCAGCCCACCTGCACAGGCCGCGCTGATGAACACCAGCACCCGTACCCCCATCCAAAGGGTAGCGCGCATCTGGGTGGTTTCGCGGCGGGCGAACTGCGCGGTCAGGGTCGGGAAGATGACCGTGCTGAGGCTGAGGGCGAACACGCCGAACGGCAGCATCATCAGCCCGTAGGCGTAGTTTATGGCTGACACCCGATCCTCGCCCAGCCCGCTTGCCAGTGCGGTGATGATGATGAAGTTAGCCTGGAAGGCAAGCTGGCCGATCAGGCGCGGGCCAATCAGCCGCACCACCTGCCCCACGCCCCGATCGCGCAGGTTCAGCCGCAGTTGGTAGCGCATCCCTACTTTGATCAGCCCTGGTACCTGGCTGGCAAAGTGCAGAAACGCGCCGATCACCACCCCCCAGGCCAGGCCATAAACTCCGAAGGTGGGCGCAAGCAGCAACGCCCCACTAATTATGCCCAGGTTGTAGAAGATGGGGGCAAAGGCGGACAAGGCAAAGCGGTTCTCTGCGTTCAGCACTCCCTGCGCCCAGCCACCCAGTCCCAGGAACAATGGCGACAGCAGCATGATGCGGGTCAGGTCTACGGTTAGCGCCTGCTGCTCTGGCTTGAACCCTGGCGCGATGATGCCGCCGACCAACTGCGGCGCAAGCAGGGCCGCCACTATCCCCACCAGCGATATTATCACCAGCGAGATGTTAATCAGCGTAGATGTCAGCCGCCATGATGCGTCATATTCCTTGTGCTGGCGCATCGCGCTAAACACGGGAATGAACGCGCTACCCACTACTCCGCCAATAACCAGCAGGAAGATGGTATCAGGTACACGAAAGGCAGCCACGTAAGCGCCCAGGCCGTTGCCGGTGCCAAACACGGCGGCGAGGATGATGTCGCGCCCCAGCCCTAGCATCCGACTGAGGACGAACGCGGTCATTACGATAATGGTGTTGCGGGCCACGGCGCGGCCTACGCTGGCGGTTGGCTGCGCTGCGCCCTCTGGTTGCTCATCCTCGACTGGAAACTGGCGGGTCTGGGCCATCTGGCGATCCTTGCAATCAGCCCGGTTACTGCTTACGATGAACGTTGGCGCTCTTCACCACTACCCCTCACCAAACACCCACAGGGAACCCGCAAGGGGGAGAGGCTTTTTGCCCTTCACTCGTGCCTCATGCCTCGTGCCTCATGCCTGGTCTAGCGGCAGACACCAGAATAGAGCCACATCCTGCCTGCCAATGTCGTCGTTAGTGTATAGCATTGCGTTGAAACCCACAAGCTGGAAGCCGCAACTCTGGTAGAAACGACAGGCCGCCGGGTTGTTGCTCTGCGTCTCCAGCAGCAACGCCCGATAGCTGTGTTCCTTCGCCCAGGCGCTTGCCCAGCCGATCAAGCGGCGGCCAATCCCTTTGCCCCGCGCCGCCGGTGAGAGCAGAATGTTCCACACTGTGGCGGCGTTGTTCCAATCGCTCGGCTCGACCTCCATCGCGCCTACCAGTTTATCCCCATCCTCGACCACCACCATCAGCCCACTCGTTTCGGTCAGCTTGCGGCGGGCGTGCTGGCGCTCGGCCCAACCGTAGCGATAGCTATCACCCTTGACAATCGGCGGGCATAGTTCGCGCTCGACCAGGCGAAAGCCGTGATTTATGCCTGGTCCACTGTCCACCTCGATCTCCAGATAGCTGCTGCTGGTAGCAGTGGGGTCAATCTCATCCAGATGGGCGATGTCGGCTTCCTGCATGAGTCGGATTTGCATTGTGTTGCTCCTTCTCCTGGGGCGAGTGCAACCCGCCCCTACAAAACCTGTTTGTTTTCGGCTGAAATGCCCGCTTGCACTGCTTGCTTTTTCACTCAGATTGGGGTATAATACCTCTCAGCTACGCACCGTGACGGGCGTTGCATTCTTGCGCCCTCTAAGCGGGCGTTAAGCGCTACCCCAACCTAACCCTCTTCCACAGCAGGCGAGGGAATGAAGATCATTTGGATAATGCCGCGCAGGTTTGCTGCGCTCGATGGAGGCAAATAGTTTGGCAAATAAGCAGGCTGCCCTGAAGGCAATGCGCTCATCTGCACGCAAGCGCGTGCGTAACACCACCACCAAATCGAAGATCAAGACCCTGATCACCCGCACTGAGCGGCAGATTCACGGGCATGGCATTGGCAAGGCGGCGATCGCTCCGAACCTCGAAAATGCAGCCGCATCGTTGCATGAGGCACAGAAGGCGTTGGACAAGGCCGCCGCGAAGGGTATCATCCACAAGAACCAGGCCGCCCGCCGCAAGTCGCGCATGATGCACAAGTTGAGCAAAGCCCAGGGCTATACGCCCGCGCCTGCGGCTGCTTGAGTTGAAAGCTACAAGTTGAAAGCTAGAAGCAGTGAGCTTCGACCTTTCGTTTGCCCTTGAGCAATATGCTCAGGGGCATTTGCTTTTGCATTATCCTTTGCACAATAGAAATGAGTTTAGGAGATCGTGTAAATTGCACCAGAGCGAACGCAGCCCGCCCCCCACGAAAATATACGATCGGTGCGAGTAATATCCATTAGCTGTGTTGCCGCTATAGATTGAGGCAGGGCGAACCGTTGTTAGCCCCTACAGAACTATAATATCACCTCGGCTAATTGGTATAACTCAAAACTCAAAACTTAAAACTATTTCCTACACACCTCCGCCACCAGCAACTCCAGCCCCAGCTCGGGTGTTACCAGGCTGCGTTTGGCGGCAGCATCGAAGGTCAGCAGGCGGTGGTGAATGTCCTTTAGCTGCTCGATGCTGAAGGCGCGACTCTGCTCCGCACTCTTCTGCGCCACGAATGGCGACATCCCCACCCGCTCGGCAATCTCGGCGGGGCGCATCCGCTTGCGGTCTAGCTCCTTCACTTGAAGCAGGTTGCGGAACTGCCAGGCGATTGTTCCCAGCAACTCGAATGGGTGATGGCCGCTGCCCAGCATCTGCTCCAGCATCACCAGTGCGGTCTTGATGTCGCGCTCGGCCATAGCGTTGACCAGCCTGAATACGTCCTCCTGCACGCTGGCAGGGGTGAGCAGCCGCACGGTGGTGGCATCAATTCGCCCACCTTCGCCTGCGTAGGTTGCCAGCTTGCCAAGCTCCTGCGCCAGTTGGCTGCGATCGTCTTCAGGGCCGAGGTCAGCAGTGAGCAAATCCACCGCACTCTTGTCAATCTTCGCCCCGTAACGCTTAACCTCATCCTCCACCCAGCGGGCCAGGGCCAGACCTTGCGGCGCGAGGCAGGGTATCTGTTCGCCCTTCAGGTATTTGGTCAGCGGGTTGTTGCGCGGCAGATTCAACTTCCAGCCCAGCTTGCCCTTCTCTTTGATTGGCAACACTGCGTCGCGGGTGATGATTACTGCGCCGTCCGACGCATCGGTGAGTATCCTGCCGATTGCGTCCACCGGACTCGATGAGACGGGCGCGGACTTGCCGCGCTTGCCCTTTGCGGTCGGCGCAGTCGGGCTGGCGGTGGGAGGTTCGTCGTCGGCCACACCCGCTTCGTTATCCATATCCCCTGTAGCTTCGATCTGCGCTTTGCCTGCCTTGCCGAAGCGGGCCAGCAAGCCATCAATGATAATTACACGCTTGTCGCCGAGGAAAGGTAGCGCCTGCACCGACTGGGCCAGCTGATCCGCGCTCACCTTCTGCCCATCGAGGCGCAGCAGATTGAAGTCGCGCCCACCCTGCTCTGCTGGCAGGTAGGTATCGAGCAGCCGCTTAGTCTCGGCATCCATGCTGTAGCGGTCGGGGCCGTAGAGGATAAACAGGGGCATAATTTCTCCTGGCGCAAGGCAAAAAGATACCCCACCTGTGCCGTGTGTTCACGTCGTCTTGAACCTGTCTAGCAGACAGGTGGGAACGTCTTTTAAGGATTATGGGCTACCGACGCTGAGTTCGGCGTGTCCAACCCCCCAGTCAGACCTGCTCCCGACGTAAGCTTGTTGGAACAAAACTTAGTTAAACATCACGAACACCGCAGGGTGTCTCTTCACTTTTGTTGAGGTCATTATACACCAACTAAGGCTAAAACGCAAGTATCGCGCAACGCCAATTCCGATTCTGCGTTCGCCAAAATGCGGTATAATGCTTATCGGCGTAGGGCAGTATCCTGACGCAGCTAGAGGTGCGAAATATGAACTTCACCAACCTGCTAGAGCTTGACGAACTGGCGCGGCCATACATCGAGACAGCCGCCTACGACTTCATCGCAGGCGGCGCGGATGATGAGCTGACGCTGGGCGAGAACCGCGCTGCCTTCAGCCGCTGGCGGTTGCGCCCCCGCTATCTAGTGAATGTGAGCAAGGTCGATCTTGCCACCACCGTACTCGGTCAGCAGATCAGCTTTCCGGTGATGGTCGCTCCCAGCGCCTACCACCAGCTTGCCCACCCCGACGGCGAACTGGCAACCGCCCGCTCCGCAGCAGCGCTCGGCACGCTTATGGTGGTCAGCACTGAGAGCAACTACGCCATCAGTGAGATTGCCAAACAGGGTGCGCCGCTCTGGTTCCAGCTATATCTGCAGGAAGACCCCGCCATTAGCGAGATGTTGATTGACCGCGCCGTTCACGCCGGGGCAAAGGCGCTGGTACTTACCATTGACCTGCCAGAGATGGGCAAGCGTGAGCGCGACATTCGCAACAGTTTCGACTTGCCCGCTGGCATGATACTGGGCAACCAGACGCTGTCCGATCGGGCCGTAATCCCGATCGCGAAACAAGATGCGGGCGACCCACCAACAAAGCTGTGGGGCAACACCGTCACCTGGGAGATCATCCCCTGGCTGCACGCCCGCAGCGGTCTGCCTATCGTGGTTAAAGGGGTAATCACTGGTGAGGATGCTGTGCTGGCGGTGCAATACGGCGCGGCGGCGATCATTGTCAGCAACCACGGCGGGCGGCAACTGGATAGTGCGTTGGCTACGCTCGATGCGCTGCCTGAAGTGGTAGACGCAGTGGGCGGACGGCTCGAAGTGCTGCTCGACGGCGGAGTGAGGCGCGGCACCGATGTGCTGAAGGCGCTGGCGCTCGGAGCACGCGCAGTGCTGCTCGGTCGGCCAATCATCTATGGCCTCGCCCTGGGCGGTGAGGCAGGGGCAACCCGCGTGCTGACCATTCTGCGCGACGAACTAGAGCGCGATATGATGCTTTGTGGGCGGACGAAGGTTGCTGATGTGGATGCCAGTTTGGTGATGAATCCGGGATTACGGTTCGCGCTTACGCCTTATCATCACCGCCGCGCCTGCCGCTGCCGCGCCCGCAACTAGCGGTCCCACGAACCAGCGCTTGCGCTTTGCCAGATCGCCCAGCACGACGTTAGCCGCGTTGCGCCCCGGCATTGCCGATACGCCGCCGCCGGGGTGGGTGCTGGCTCCAGTCAGGTAGAGGCCGCTAATAGGGGTACGGTAGCCTGCCAGTTCGGGTAGCGGGCGAAAGAAGAACATCTGATCGAGCGACATATCAACGTGCATGATGTTGCCACTGACCAGCCCCACTCGCCGCTCCAAATCTTCGGGATCCTCGATGAACACATCCTCCACCGCATCAAGCACGTTGGGCGCGTACTCACCCAGAGTTGCCAGCAGCCGCTCGGCCTCGCGCTGGCGGATGTCGGCCCACTGCTGGCCTCCTGCTAGCTTGTAGGGGTGGTACTGCGCCCAGATGTAAAGCGACTGCTTGCCTTGCGGTACGATGCTGCGATCAATCCCGCTGGGGGTCATTACCACCAGCGCGGGGTGACTGGCGGGCTGCCCCTGCGCCGCTTCGTCGTATGCCTTCTGCAGGTAATCCACGCTAGGGCAGATCAGCTGCATCGCGTTGTGGTGTTCGGCATAGCCGAACGGATTGAGGCTCGATGGCGTGGCGGTGTAGCTGGGCAATTCCTTCATCGCGCAGCGGATGGTCATACCGATACCGTTGCCAACGCGGATGCCCGCCACCCGCTGGCGGAAGCGGGCGGGCAGGTCGTGGCTATCCACCAGCTTGAGCAGCGTAGTCTGCACATGGGCGTTGCTCACCACCAGCGGCGCGGTGTAGTAGCTGCCGTCGGCGCACTCAACGCCCGCGACGCGCTCGCCGCGCACCACAATGCGGCTGACCGGCGCGTCGACCCGCACCGTGCCGCCGTGCGCCTCGACGCAGCGGGCCAGGGCGTAGGCCAGTTCGCCGCTGCCACCGACCGGGTGCTTGGCCCCCACATCGTGGTACAGCGACTGCACCCCAGCCAGGTCACCGCTGCCGATCTCGCTGGGCGGCGGCCCCGATTGTGCTGCCAGCCAGGCGACCGCTGCCCGCACCTGCTCACTCTCGAAGGTCTGCCGCACAATCTGGCCGTAGGGGGCCAGCACCTGCTGCACCATCCCGCTGCTGCCAATGCCGCTACCCGATATGGCGGCCCGCATCTGCGCCAGCCGCTGCAACGCCACGCGGCCAATGCCGCCGCTGGTTGGCGCGGTGTTGAACACGGCGAAGACGGCATCGTTGAACCGCCCCCACATGGTCACGAAATCGTGATACGCCTGGGCATCATGTTCACTGATTTTGGCAATGCTGGCGCAGGTGCGATCGAGGTCCTTGTAAAAAGTAATACTGCTGCCGTCGGGGAAAGGGGCGAAGCCGAACGGATCCATATCCATGTAGCGCAGTCCATATCGCTCTAGCTCCAGCTCCTGCACCACTGGCGATTTGTGGATGATGATGTGGAACACGCTGCAGGTGTCCACCTTGTAGCCGGGCCAGATCTCCTCGGTGTAGACCGCGCCGCCCACCAGTTCACGCCGCTCCAACACCAGCACGCGCAACCCGGCCTTCGCCAGATACGCAGCGCAGGTCAGCCCGTTATGCCCCGCGCCGATGATGATCGCGTCGTAGTTGCTATCGCTTGCCAATACGCCCCTCCTCCTTGCTATGGTGGGGGTATTATAGCACAGAGAGAGTGCTAAACCGCACCCGCAAGCTGGCACGTCAGCCCGCTGCGTGGTATAATTGCTTGCAATATCCCGAAACTGACAAATACTTATCCAACCTTTTGACCGTATAATTATGGGAACTGCGATGACCGAACACAACGTTATTATGTACATGAAGGATGGCTGCCACCTGTGCGAACAGGCGCTAGAGTTGCTGGAACGCTTCGACGACGCGGGCAGCTATGGACGGCTGAACATCAGTGAAGTGGATATCAACTCCGATGCCAACCTGTTTGCGCGTTATCAGTACGTGATTCCGGTGATTGAGATAGACGAACGCGCCCACCTGGAAGCGCCGATTAGCGCCACTGACCTGCGCGCCGCTTTGGAGATGCTGACTTGAGCCAGACTGCCCCTCACCCCAACCCTCTCCCCAGCGGGGAGAGGGGAACACTAAGGAGACCAAACCCGGCGCTGGGCCGCCTCGACCACGCCGCCGATTGGGTGGCTCGCCACTGGCTGGCGTTGATCAACACCTTCCTGGGCCTCTTCGTCACGCTGCCCTGGTTGTCACCGCTGCTGATGGCAATCGGGCTACGCGGCCCCGCGCAAATCATCAATCGCATCTACGTTGCTTTCTGTCACCAGTTGCCGGAGCGTAGCTACTTCGTGTTCGGCTATCAGGTGGCCCACTGCCATCGTTGCGTGGCTTTCTACGGCAGTCTGTTTGTCGGCGGTCTGGTCTATGCAAGGATGCGTCCCAGCCTACGCCGCCGCGACTCGCATGGGCAGATGCATTACGCCGGGTTGAGCATCCCCGTCGCCATCCTGCTCTGCCTGCCCATCCTGCTTGACGCGCTCAGTCACACCTTCGGCCTGCGCGATGTGGGCGGCGCGCTCGGCTGGTTGGGGCAGAGCGACGCGCTTGGTTCGCTCAACTGGTGGCTGCGCCTGATCAGCGGGGTGATCGCCGGATACGCGCTTATATTCGCCATCTGGCCGCGGGTCGATACCAGCTTCGCCCGCAGTCTCAACCTTAACGACTATTATCGCCAAATGCAGAATAGAGGAGCATAGCCATGCTACCCTTGCTCGATGTCCAGGCACCCACGATCTTCGCCGCATTCTTCGCCGGGTTGGTTTCCTTCCTTTCGCCCTGCGTGCTGCCGCTGGTGCCGCCCTATCTCGCTTACATCAGTGGTCGAACCGCACAGAGCGCCAACCCGCTGCTTGAAGGTAGCGGCCCACTGACCGCTGCAGATCTGGAGCGTAAGCCCGACGACACTCTCAGTCTTGCTGCCCGCACGAACCAGTCGATGCCCTCTGGGAGCGCAGTCGCCACCCTGGATCTGGCCCACGCTCAAGCAGTCGCAGTGGTGAGGCCGCGCCACGCGATCAGCCCACGCCTGAACGCCTTCATCCATACCCTATTCTTCGTGCTAGGCTTTGGGGTTATTTTCACTCTGTTGGGCCTTTCTGCTGGGGCGCTGGGTGGGGTGCTGTACGAGCATCAGCAAACGGTACGCCAGTTCGCGGGTATCATCCTGATTATTTTCGGTATCCACACTCTTGGCCTGATCAACATCCCCTTCCTCAACTTCGAGAAGCATATGAATGTCAACGCCAACCCCCGTCTCGGTTACTTTAGCTCCTCGCTAATTGGCATGGGCTTTGCGGTAGGTTGGACCCCGTGCGTTGGCGCGACCCTCGGCGCGGTCTACAGCCTCGGCTTCGACTCGGCCAGCATTGGTACTGCTGGGTTGCTCTTCTTCGTCTTCACCCTCGGCCTGGGTGTGCCGTTCCTGATCGCCTCGCTGGCGGTAGGCAGCGTCAGCGGCTTCCTGCGTAAGCTTACCCGCCACGGCCTCACCTGGCGGGTGGGCGGCTGGACTATTATCCGCGACCTAAACGTTGTCACCTTCATCAGCGGTGTTTTCCTGCTGGTGATGGGCTGGGCCATCTTCCAGGGTTCGCTTGGCTTCTTCAGCGCGCTATTCCCTTCGTGGAGCATCAATGTCTGACCTGCACGCGAACAATGCCCCCACTATTGGGCATCAAGGAACCCGCCCCTACGATGATGATAATCACATAGGGGCGCAACTCATTGCTCCCGCTGTTGATGTTGCCCCCGATATTGCGTCCGACGCTGGGCATGAATCACACCTCGACAACGATGGCGAACCAGAACCGTCTTTCAACTCAAAACTCAAAACTCAAAACTCAAAACTGCCCGCCGGGCGGGTGATCGCGGTGCTGTTGCTCATTTCCCTGGCAGGGGGGGCGCTTTATTTCTATCTGTTTACCAGCGGGGGCAGCGGCGACGGTGATACGATTGCCGCCCTCGTCAATGGCGAAGCAATCCGCCAGAGCGACGTTGATGTGCAGGCCAATCTCAACAAGGCAATCAACGAGACGATCGGTCAGACCGGCAGCAGCATCACCGCGGACCAGGTTCTCAGCAGCCTGGTGTTTGAGCGGTTGGCCTTGCAGGATATGCACAAGCACAACTATCCGCTGGTGAGCGAGGCCGAGATTGAGACTTATATGGCCTCCATCGCCAGCAGCAATCATATTGATGCTGCCAGCTTCAGCCCCGCCCTGATCAAATACGGTCTGGCCCGCAGCATCCTCAGCGACGCACTACGTATCAATCTAACGATTGAAAACTATAAGAACGACAAGATCGCCAGCCTCAGCCTCGCCTCCGACCAACGCGACCTGCTGCTCAACAATTGGAAGTCAAGCCTTTATGACACACGCACCGCGCAGATCAGTTACCCCAACCCGCTGCGGGCCGACAATGGCCCCGCCCCCCGCGCCAACCACATCGCACCCGCCGCCGCTGGCACAGACCTGAACAGCGGTAAGCCAGTCGCTCTCAGCCAATTGAAAGGCCATCCGGTGCTGATCAACTTCTGGGCAACCTGGTGTGGCCCCTGTCGGGCGGAGATGCCCGCGCTGGTTGATGCCTACACCAAGTATCACGATAGCAAGGGGCTGGTGGTGCTGGCGGTGGACACCGAAAACTCCAGTATGAAGCAGCAGGTGGTATCCTATATTGCCCAGTTCAAGATGGCTTTTCCGGTAATTCAGGACGATGACAACAACACTATCTCGCTCAACTACAACATCGAGGCCACGCCGTCCAGCTTCTTCGTTGACCGTAACGGGGTGATACAATTCGTGCAGATTGGCGCGATGGATGCCGCCATGCTGCAGAGCAACCTGGGCAAGATACTACCATGAACCAGCAACCGCTACCACAGGCTCCCAATGAGAGCCGCGAAGCCTACATCGCCCGTATCAGCGCCACGGCAGAGACGCAGTGGGCGGGCAACCGCCGCCGCACCTTCGACTCCAGCGTGCGGGGAGTATTGCGTGGGGTAGTAGTGTGGTTCTTTCGCCACTGGTTGCTGCTTGCCAACCTATACTATGCGCTGCTGCTCATCTTTGCCTTCGTCGGCCCCTGGCTGAATAGCATCGGCCTTACCGATGCGGGCAACTTCTTCTTCGCCAGCTACGGCATTATCTGTGACCAGGTGCCGACCCACTCCTACTACCCATACGGCTTCCAACTCTGCCTCTGCCAGCGCTGCCTGGCGATCTACACGGCGATGCTGCTGGGCGGGCTATACTACGCCTGGGCGCGGCGCGATGGGCGCACCTACCGACCCCTGCCGCTGCGCTGGATGATGCTCTGCGCCTTGCCACTGGTCATCGATGGCCTAACCCAGCTATTCGGCCTGCGCCATAGCGACGTGCTACTCCGCACCCTCACTGGCGGACTGTTTGGCTTCGCCGCGATCGCCACGATCTATCCCTGGTTCGATGCAATCAAGCGGCGGCTGTGGCGGGTGCTGGGGGTGCATGATGCCTCACCTGCGGTTGACATGAGCGCCAGCCATCAGTACAATTAAACTACTACAGCATTAACTTGAGACCCCGCGTTTATTCGATACGAACAAACTCCATAGTCCAGTTAGTCTCCCACGACCTCCCGCCATCAGCTGAGAGCGCCTGCTCCCAGTGGCAAGACGTTGCGGTGATCTCCGACCAGATGAAGCGGCTAAAGACGCTCTGGCCCTCGAAGATTTCCTGAGCGTAGAACTCTCCACGCCCGTCCTCGAAGCGGCCAATCATCGGTGGTTGCAGGGTTCCACTCACGCTGTCCGCCCAGTAGAGGCTCCACTGCCTGGTTATGGGGTCGTAGAGCCGTATGGTCATGCCTTCCGCTCTCCCCGAAGGTCGTTCTAGCGTGATTTCATCCATGTTGCCTAGCCCACCTAGAACATGGCGAGCAACCGATGTGCCATTAAACTCTTCCCACGCATCTGAACCCTTGAGCCGCTCCTTCAAGCGGCGGTGGTGTACTTTCCATCTGCCCATGAAGAAATCAAAATCGGTGCGATCATCCCGTGTCTTATCCTTTGGGTTCGACTCGCTCACTGTGATTCCTCCTATAGTTGTAGTGAATGAAGCTATATTACAAATTCGCTTGGGTGATACGGTAAAATCAGCATTGTTGACGCTGCATGGCGGGCCACCGCCCGCCCCTACGATTTACCGCATTACCCGCTGGAAATCGTATAACTCCACAACCTCATTCAAATTGAACTTCCGCTCCGCCAGCCTCGTCACGTATTCCGCTGCCGGTATCGACAGCTCCAGTGGGGTTGCGCCTGTGGGCAGGTCATGACGAGCCATCATGTGGGCGACTAGAGCGGTGGGAAAACCAGTGGTGCGCTCCATTGCCGTAAAGCCGGTGGCCTCGTCGTAGCTGTCGAACAGGTCGAGCGTCGCCAGCTTGTCGCCAATGCAGATTACCCGCATCACCACTACGTCCTGGTCTTCGGGGAAGGTGATGCGCGGAGCGAGCAGCGCAGACATGACATCGCGGGGACGAACCGGCACGCCACCCGCGTTGACCGCCGTCGCCTCGAACAGCCCCAGTTCCTTGAAGGCGACCAGCTGATCGAGATGGCCGGGGTAGCGCACCGTCTTCTCCTCGTAGACTTGCAACTTGCCCTGCAAGCTGTACGGCACGGTCGAAGTGCCGCCGCTGGTGACAAACGCCTCACAGCGGCCCAGCGGTGGTGGGAAGTCGAGTTCCTCGCGCTCGGTCAGGGCATCCACCTCGGTTGGTTGGCCGCCGCGTAGGTAGATGGCGCTACCACTGTATTCGTTGATTAGCCCATCCATGTTGAAACTGAGTAGATAATTGAACGGCGGGCGGGGGTTGAGCGGCAACCCGCCAACGTAGATGCGTACCTCGCGGGGATTCGCCACCAACCCCATCGAGTAAACCGCCAGGATATTGCCCAGCCCCGGCATCAGTCCGCAGTCGGGGATGACGGTTACGCCCTTCTCCTTGGCCTGCTCGTCCATATCGAGTTGCTGTTGCACCACCTCGGTGTTGCCGCCCAGATCGCAGTAGTTCGTGCCAGCGGCAATCGCCGCCCGTGTGGCCGCCAAATTGAAAACGAACGGCAACGCGCTAATCGTCGCCTGCACGCCGGTCAGCAGCGCGATCATCCCTTCTTCATCGTTGGCATCCACCCGCTCGGCCCGCGCTATGCGTCGGCCCGCCAGTTCGTTGACCCGCACCACAGCACGGGTAGCGGCATCCAGTTCGCGGTCGGCAATGATAATCTCATCGGCCTCGCCAAACTGAGCCAGGTCATAAGCCGCCGCCGTTCCCTGTCGCCCGCCACCCAGCACGCAATATTTGTAGCCCATCGTTCTGCTTTCTCCCTCACGCTATTTTGCCTTCAGCTTCTTGCGGGCTAGTATAGCGGGCGGAGTGCTGGTTTGCAAGCCTACCTAAAGCCAGCCAAGCCTCAAACCTCAGCACTCGGCTACGGCAGAGTCACTGCGGTGTAGACGATCTGGGCCATCTCGTCGCGGCGGATGTTGCGATCCGGCTGGAAGTGCGTGCTGTCCACCCCGCGAATGATGTTGTGCGTGTAGGCAGTCTCGATATAAGCGTAGGCGTAGTAGCTGGGTGGCACATCCACAAAGGTTGAGCCGCCGGTTGGCGTGATTACCACATAACCAGCCGCTTTCACTACCAGCCGAGCAGTCTGAGCGCGGGTAATTGCCAGGTTGGGCAGGTAGCATGGCGGAGTCGCACCTGCAGCAATGCAGCTTGCCGCATCGAAGCCACTGAGGATGCCTGCATGATAGCCGCTCTCGATGTACAGATAGGCGAAGTAGCTGGGCGGCACATCGGTGAAGTCCTGGCCGCTAGCGGGGGTAATCAGCGGCAGACCAAAGCCTTTCACCACCGTGCGAGCGAACTGGCCGCGCGTCGCGGTTCCCGCTGGGCTGTAGTGGCTGGCATCGGTGCCGCTGACCACCCCGCGACAGTTCAGAATGTGGATCGCGTTGTAGAAGACGTTGTTATTGATGTCCAAGAATGGGTTGGCGCACTCGACTGGTGTCATTGTCGGCGTGGCGGGGGTGTTGGTCGGCACCGGCGTGTTGGTGGGGCCACCAGGGGTGTTGGTTGGCACTGGCGTGCCGTTGGTGCAGGCGTAGATCTCCACATCGTCGACGTTCCAAGCGCCGCCCTGTGGGGGGGTGCCGCCTGCGTTGGTGGCAAATCTGATGCGCACATTTCGCCCCGCATGGGTAGTGAGTCTGACGATGGTCTGGATGTAGTTGGGGTAGCCCGGATTAGAGTTGACGAAGGCCGGTCGGCCATCGAGCGGCCCACCATGCACCGTGCCGTTGTAGCTGTTCTGCACGATGTCTGCGCCCAGGTCGCTCCAGGTCGTGCCATTGTCGGTGCTGACCTCGATCACTCCGCCCTGTTGAGAGTAGCCGCCATAGCCGAAGTTGTAGTGATGCCAGAAGCTGAGGGTAACGGAGCCGGAATTGATCGGCAGTGGCAGGATGTCATGCGTTACCAGGTAGTTTAGGCCGTAGGTGGAGAGGACGGAGCTGGAATTGGCGGGCAAGGGTGGGATGTCATGGGTTGCCAGATTGTTTAGGCCATAACTGGGGCTGCCAAAGGCGTTGGCCGACCAAGAGTGGGTAGGGCTATGGGAGGTCTGCGTGATGACAACCCAGCTATCTCCTGCATAGTTAATAAGAGTGTGGTCGGGGAGCGCCTCGGCGTTGTCGTTAACTAGCTCCACCCGCTGCAAGCCACTGGCGCAATTGCCGGATGGCTGAGGAGTTGGGATGGGAGTATCGGTTGGTGTTGCGGTCGGTGGCGTGCCGGTCATGGTCGCGCTAGGGGTGGCCGAGGCAGGGTTTAGTTTAGCAACGAAGGCATCATGGCCCGCTCCTTTGACCGACTGTACTACGGGGGTAGTGGCAAAGTAGGCGGAGAAGGTAATGCCAGTGAGATAGGTGTTGCCGCTCTGATCGAGAGCCACGCCCATGCCCTGATCGGTGCCGCCTGGAAAGCCGCCTAGATAGGTGGAATAGATAAAGCCGTTGCCCGAGCTGTTCAGCCTGGTGACAAATGGGCCGTAGGTATCCTGTGACCGCATTGGCACGGGATTGTAAGTGGGGTAGTCCAGTGAGTAGGTGCGGCCAGTAACTGTAGCGTTGCCCTGGCTGTCCACCGCGATGCTCTGGCCGATGTCGTAGTCAGTGCCGCCCAGGTAGGTAGAGTATGCCAGTGATGAGCCATCGGGCGACAATTTGGTGACGAAGGCATCGAGGCTACCACCTGCATATAGGCTCTGCACCCCATTGACAACCGGAAAGTTGAGCGAACCAGTTCCGCCGGTGACATAGGCACTGCCATCGCTGCCTACGGTTATGCCTGCCCCATCCTCGCCTTCGCTGCCGCCAAGGTAAGTAGAATAGAGGATGTGCTGACCATCGCTGCTCAGTTTGGTGATGAAGGCATCCGAGGGACCGCTTAGGCTGCGTTGGTAGGCATTGGCGGTGGTGGGGAAGTCGGCAGAGTTAGTGCTGCCCGTTACGTAAACGTTGCCAGCGCTGTCCGTTGCCACCGCACTTTCAGAATATACGTTTACGCCGTCACCTCCACCACCACCCAGATAGGTGGAGAATATCAACGCCCCGTTGCTGGTGAACTTCACGACAAAGGAATCGGAATTACCGCTTAGGTATGACTTAATTGCGTTCTGGGTGGGGAAGTTGTCGGAATTGGTCTCACCTGTGTAGAAGGTGTTGCCATTGCTGTCTAGTGCCACTCCGCCACTGTAATCATAGTGATCGCCGCCGAAGTAGGTGGAATAGAGCAACTGGTTGCCCGCGACGTTCAACTTCGACATGAACAGGTTTTGTGCGCCGCGCAACGACGACTGTATTGGATTGACTAGCGGGAAATTGCCCGACTGGGTATCGCCCATCACATAAACGTTGCCTGCACTATCCACGTCCATTCCGCAGTTTATTTCGCCGCCTCCGCCAAAGTATGTGGAGTAGATGAAACTAGCGCCATCGGCAGCCAGCTTACTGATGAAGGCATAACCGCCGGGCTGGGCTGGCTGGATCGGGTTGTAGACGGGGAAGTTGTCGGAGTCGGTGTAGCCCGCGACGTAGGCATTACCCTGAGCATCAGCCTTGATTGCCATGCCTTCATCCCACCAGCCGTCGCCGCCGAGGTAGGTGGCGTAGTCAACCACCGGGTCAATCACCAACGGCCTGCTGGTGTCGTAGGCGGCGAGGCTGAAGCCGATGCTGCCGTCGGCCAGCACTTGGTAACCACCGCTAATCTCCTGCTTGCCGTTCGGCCCATCCTGATAGATGCGGGGCGCGGGCTGGCGAATGTCGCCTACTGTGGTGTGCAGCAGCAGCTCACCCGCGACCGCTTCGACCTTCGCGCCAGTAACTGCCAGGCGGATGCGCGATGGGTCTGCACCAGGGGCAACCGTCAAGTCATACTCCAACTGACCGCCGGTGCTATAGTAGCTGAGGTCAATGCCAGGGTAGAGCGCCTGATAGGTGACTCGGCTGTAGCTGGGAACATCGGTGTGCCACTTTGTCTTGTCGTTGCCGATGAAGTAGTTGCTGCTGCCTGCCAGCTTATTCGCAGCGACGAACTGCGGCGCGGCGTTGGCAGCCTGCCACTGATAGCGGAGAACCGAGGTTTGAGGTTTGAGGTTTGAGGTTTGCGAGGGTTGGGGGGACTGGTAGCGGGGCGATTTATCGCGCCCTGGCGAGGATTGGCGCTGGCTGATAACCATCACCGCCTCTTTGTCGGTGAGGAACAGGGTATAGCCGGGGCCGTGCGCCACGTATCGCACCTGGGCATCGAACTGGCCGACATTCGGCACGAAGGCTAGCGCCAACTTGCTGAGGTCGGGCATCTTCGCTGCATCACTGGCGGACTGGCTGCCTGGGTTTGATGGCTGGTTTTGGTTTGACGATACGGGAGCCTGGTTTGACGACGATTGGGCGAGACCAACGCTGCACAGCGTTACTGCCAGCAGGACGACGAGCCACCGACGATTGATCCTACGCATATTCCCCTCCTTATACCCATAGCTGCTTGCTTTTGCGAATACACCTACTATTATACAGCCAAACCAGGCAAAAACGTGTGGTTTTGCGTGGTACTTTCGGGCAAATCTTGCTGGTAGAGCAAAAACGGAAGGGCGCACGTCGTTCGTGCGCCCCAAATGGCGTAATTCAACACTAATCACCAATCACTAATCACTACCCCTCCAAAGTGGTAATATCACCCAGATCCTGGCCCAACGCCTTCGCCTTGATTACGCGGCGCATGATCTTGCCGCTGCGGGTCTTGGGCAGCGCATCCACGAACACGATCGTCTTGGGTACGGCAATGGGGCCGACTTCGCCGCGCACGTGCTTCTTCAGTTCGGCGGCTAGTTCGTCGCTTGAGGTAAAGCCTTTCTTGAGGATGACTTCGACATAGAGGTGTTCGCCAGTTAGCTCGTCGGGCAGGCCGATTGCCGCCGCCTCAGCCACCGCCGGATGGCTGACCAGGCTGCTCTCGATCTCGCTGCTGCCCAGGCGGTGGCCGCTGACCTTGATCACGTCGTCCACCCGCCCCTGGATCCAGAAGTAGCCGTCGGCATCCTCGTGCGCGGCATCGCCCGCGAAGTAGACATCGGCGATGGTGTTCCAATAGGTCTCGTAACGCTCCGGGCTGCGATAGATGGTACGCATCATGCTGGGCCAGGGCTTGCGGATGATCAGGAAACCACCACGGGTGCGGCCCACCGGCTTGCCCTCGATGGTGACGCACTCGGCATCAATGCCCGGCAGCGGGCGAGTGGCCGAGCCGGGCTTGAGTGGTTGGATGATGGTCGGGCTAATCATCATGCTGCCCGTCTCGGTTTGCCACCAGGTATCCATAATTGGCAGGCGGTCGCCAGTGACGCGGCGATACCAGAGCCAGGCTTCGGGGTTGATTGGCTCACCCACGCTGCCCAGCAAGCGCAGGCTGCTGAGGTCGTACTTGGCGGGCCACTGTTCACCCTGCTTCATCAGGGCGCGGATGGCGGTGGGCGCAGTGTAAATAATCGTCACTTTGTAGTCTTGCACCACCTGCCACCATCGCCCTGGATCGGGGAAGTCCATCGCCCCTTCGTACAGCACACTGGTCGCGCCCGCCATAAGCGGCCCGTATATGATATAGCTGTGGCCGGTGACCCAGCCCGGGTCTGCGGTACACCAGTAGACATCGTTGGGCTTTATGTCGAAAACGAACTTGGTGGTGGCGTAGCAGCCCACCGCGTAGCCGCCATGCACGTGAACCACGCCCTTCGGCTTGCCGGTGCTGCCGCTGGTGTAGAGAATGTAGAGCAAATCCTCGCTGTCCATCGGCTCGGCTGGCACCTCGACATCCAGGGGCTGCTGCCTGATCGCATCGCTCCACCACACGTCGCGGCCCTCGTGCCAGGCAACTTCATTGCCCGCCCGCTTAAGGGTGAGGACGTGTTCGATGCTGGGGGTCTTCGCCACCGCCTCGTCCACAATGCCCTTGAGGTTGACCACCTTGCCTTTGTATACATAGCCGTCGCAGGTAATCACCGCCTTGCACTGAGCATCGTCAATACGGTCGACCAGCGCAACGGAGGCGAAGCCAGCGAACACCACCGAATGGATCGCGCCGATGCGGGCTACTGCCAGCATCGCCACTGCCATCTCCAGCACGCGCGGCATATAGATGGTGATGCGATCACCCTTGCCGATGCCCATTGCCTTGAGCGCGGAGGCGCAGCGGTTTACCTCCTGATACAGTTCGGCATAGGTGATGGTGCGCTTCTCGCTGCCGTCCTCGCTCTCCCAGTGGTAGGCAACTTGCTCCCAGACGGGTGTACCCTTGTGGCGGTCGAGGCAGTTGTAGGCAATATTCATTTTGCCACCCACGAACCACTTGGCGAACGGCTTGCCCGACCAATCAAAGGTCTGCTCCCAGTCCTTGAACCAGTGTAGCTCCCGTGCCTGGTCAGCCCAGTATTCCTCGAAGTGTTCGATGCTCCAGCGGTGGAAGTCCTCATAGTTGTCGAAGCCCTTACTGTGCATATAGGCGGTGATGTTGGCGTTTGCCACCTCTTCAGCAGTAGGGCTGAACACTCGCTGCTCGTTCAGCACGTGGTCAGTGCTATCAAAATCGGGACGGCGCATTACGAAGCTCGGCGCGTCGCTGCGGTCATCTGTCGCGACCATGCTTGTCTCCTCCTTATTATGGAAGGTAGAATACAGAATGTAGAATGTAGAGTAAGAGTGCGGATTTGAGTGATGGCAAAATGGGCAGAATTGGCTCCGCCCTGGCATTATATCACAAACTTTTCCTTATGGGGCAACCAAATAGCGGCTGGAACGTTAAAATGGTATAATGTGGCCGTTGCGTATCATCCGTTTCACTTACCCACAAGGAGGAACACCCTGGTGTCAAGTTTCCGCAAGCGAGCGACAACGCTCATCTCCCTGTTCACCATCATCATGCTACTGACCAGTGCGGGGGGCAACAGCAGCGCCGCGCCTACGCAATCGCCAGCGGCGCAGCCAAATACCGCGCCCGCCTCTACCCCGCTCGACAAGCAGTTCGCCGACGCAGCCTTCACCCGCACCTGGCAGCGTACCGACCAGTACGTTGCCGACGGCTCGGTGAGCCGCTCCTGGTACTGGGGACCAACCCCTAATTACTGGACCTATGAGACCTATCTTGACGCGAAGGGCGCGACCAAGACCCGCAAGGTCGAATACTTTGACAAGAGCCGCATGGAGATTAACGACCCCAGCGCCGACCCTGGTAATGCCTACTATGTTACCAATGGGTTGCTCACCGAAGAGCTAATTAGCGGCAGGATGCAGATCGGTGACACAACCTTCGAGTCGCGCTTCCCCAGCGACATCCCGCTCGCCTCCGATGCCGATGATGGCAACGCTCCTACCTATCGCACCTGGCAGACAGTCAGCAGCATTACCGGGGGCAACGGCCTGCCCGCCCCCAACCAGACCGACCAGAACGCCACCTCGACGATTGACAAGGCGGGCAACATCGGCAATGACAATAGCAAAGCCAGCGATGCTGGCACTAAATTCGTCTACTTCGAGCCGACGACGCAGCATAACATCCCCGCAGTGTTCTGGAACTTCCTCACCGCGCATGGGCAGGTACTGGTCAACGGCCAGCGGGTCAACCAGCAAATGAACAACCCCTGGAACTACGCAACCGGCCTGCCGATCAGCGAACCGTACTGGGCCAACGTCAAGTACGCAGGTCATGCCAACACCGCTGTGCTGATCCAAGCTTTCGAGCGCCGCGTCCTCACCTACGTTCCCAGCGAACCAAACGCCGCTTACCGTGTGCAGATGGGCAACATCGGCCAGCACTACCTGCAGTGGCGCTACCAGGGTGTAGGCCACTACAGCGCACCGCTGCTAGGTCCACACGTTGGTTATGGTTTTAACGCCGCCCTCTACTACGTTGACCACAATCAGGCTTACGATATGGTGAAGGGCGCAGGCTTCGGTTGGGTCAAGCTGCAGATCTCCTGGAAAGATATCGAGGGCAACAAGGGACAGTACGCCTGGGGTTCACTTGATCAAATTGTCGCCGATGCCAATACTAAAGGTCTGAAGTTGATCTTCAGCATCGCCAAATCGCCCGACTGGGCCACGGCTGGCGCAATCAAGGGCGGGCTGCCTGACGATCCCACCGACCTCGGCAACTTTGTCTACCAGTTGACTAGCCACTACAAGGGGTTGGTTTCCGCATACGAGATCTGGAACGAGGAGAATTACGCAGTGGAGACCGGCGGTCAAGTCGCCCCCGCTCGTTACGTCACCGCGCTTCGCTACGGCTACTGGGGGGTGAAGTTCGCCGATCACCACGCTGTCGTGCTGTTCGGCGCGCTTACCCCCACCGGCGTGAACGACCCGAGCCTGGCGATTGACGATGTTGCTTACTTGGGGCAGATTTATGCGATCAATGGTGGCGAGGTGAAAGATTACTTTGACGCACTCGGCGCACACGGCGCAGGCTACGGCAACTCGCCCGACCAACTGTGGCCCGACCAGCCCGGCAGCGGCGCTTGCCCTCCCAAGTACCAGCCACGTAGCGACTGCTGGCTTAATGATCCCAGCTTCTACTTCCGCCGCATCGAGCAACTCCGCCAGGTGATGGAGGCGAACGGCGACCAGGCCAAGCAGATGTGGCTCACTGAGTTCGGCTGGCCTTCGTGCGTGGATAACCCCAACCCCGCCAATGGCTACGAATACTGCCAGTTGATTGACGAGCAGACCCAGGGTACATACCTGGTACGCGCCTTCCAGAAGGGGGTCAACGACTACCCCTGGATGGGAGTGATGACCGTCTGGAACCTCAACTTCAGCACCCTCGGCCTGCCCAATAGCGATGAAAAGGTACCCTGGGCGGTACTCAACGCCGACTACAGCCCCCGTCCCGCCTACACCGCCTTGCAGCAGATGAGCAAGTAAGCCCGCTTCTGAGCGAGAGGCCCGCGCCATTATGGTGCGGGCCTTTTGCGGTAAATTGGGCAAAGCAAAGTATTTTATGTTATACTTTTAGCCTAAACTGAGTTTCAAAGCGGGCTATAACCCGCCTAGCTAAGTCTACATAAAGCTCAAAGAGGAGATACCAATCACATGATTGATGGCAAGCTCTCACTGGTGCTGCCCGCCCACAACGAGGAAGAGAACATCGCCGCTGTTGTCCACGATGCCGAGAAGGTGCTGCCTACCATCTTCAGCGATTATGAGGTGGTAGTGGTTAATGACGGCAGCAAGGATCGCACTGGCGAAATCGCCGACCAGCTCGCCGCCGCCAACCCGCACGTGCGCGTCATCCACCACGAGGTCAATCGCGGTTATGGCGACACCATCACCACTGGCATGAATGCAGCGAAAGGTGACTACATTATGTTCACCGACTCTGACCGCCAGTTCGACCTGCTCGACCTCAACCGCCTCGCCCCTTATGTGCCTCATTATGACATCGTGGCGGGCTATCGCATCAAGCGCAACGACCCAGCGGTGCGCCTTATATACGCACGGCTATTCAACATCGCGGTGCAGTTGCTCTTCAACGTCCATGTGCGTGACATAGACTGCGCCTTCAAGGTCTTCCACGCCGATGTGCTGAGGGGCATCAACCTGCAAGCCCGCTATGGGCTGATCAATGCCGAGATACTTGCCAAGGCCAACGTGCGCGGGCGCACTATCGTGGAGGTTGGGGTCAACCATCTACCCCGCACCGCTGGCGAGCAGAGCGGCGGTAGTTGGAAGGTAGTCTCCCGCTCGATGAAGGAGACGCTCAAGCTGTGGATGCGGATGCGCGACTATGTGCCTCCCGATGGTGTGATCGTTCCCCAGCAGCCCAATCAGACCTTGCGGCTGTTTCTGGGTGCGGGTGCGGGTGCGGTGGCGCTGTTCAGCTTGTTGCTGCTAAAGGCGAAGGAAAAGAAATAGGTTAGACAGGAGCTACCATGGACGATCAATTCACTACCCGCGAGCAGGTAGATGCCCAAGTAATCTCGATCCTCTCCGATCTGCGCGCCGAGGAGGGGCTTGATATGACCCACCTCGATGATGATAGCCCCATTTTCAGCCAGGGTATGGAGCGTGGTGGGCAGTTGAATGTCAACCTCGTGCTTGAGTTGGAGAGCGAGTTCGGCATCAACATCACTGACGATCCTGGTGTCCTCGCCCCGCTCGGCACGATCGGAAACCTGACTGACTATATCATGGAAAGGATGCGGCAGAAATATGAGTAACCATTTCGACCCAGCCCGCTTCAAGGCTCACGAGAAGAAGGGCTGGGACCTTGCCGCCGCAGATTGGGCTAGCCAGCTAGGCCACCTCACCGCCGCGCTTGCCGAGCAGTTGGTTGATTACGCCGGGGTTGTTCCCGGCGATCGGGTGCTGGATGTGGCGACCGGCAGCGGAGTGGTTGCGCTGGTAGCGCGCCGTCGCTTGGGCGAGAAAGGTGTAGTAGTCGGAACCGACATATCACCACAGCTTCTTACAATTGCGGCCAATAATGCCGAACACGAGGGCTATACCGACATCACCTGGATGGAGATGGATGCCGAGGCGCTCGATGTCAAGCCGCACACCTTCAGCGTCGCCCTCAGCCAGTTGGGGCTGATGTACGTTCCCGACAAGCTAGCAATGTTGCGCGGGATGCGCCGCGAACTCGACCGGGATGGGTGCATTGCTATTGCGGTATGGGCTGAGGCCAGCCGCTGCGAACTAGCTGGCACCGCTGACGTGGCCGCGCCTTACACCGCAGGCCCGTCGCTACCTGGCACGCCCGGGCTATGGGACATAGGTGATCCTGCCTTGCATCAAAGTCTGTTCACCGATGCTGGTTTCAGCAACATCGAACATCAGTTCGTGCGCCACGATTGGCATTTCGCCAGCGCGGAGCAGGGAGCTCAAGCAATGCTCGATGCCACTGGCACGATGCGACCTTTCTACCACAAGCAAACATCTGAAGTGCAACAAGCGCTAATGCACGATATGATTGCTTTCTTCAAGGCCCACCCCGCCAGCGATGGAGGCGTAGTGCTGAAGAACGAGGTGCTGCTGGTACGCGCCCGCAGGTTATAGCTACATCCTTTTCGACTGAGTTCATCAGGGGTGTTGGTAGAAGCTCTTTGATAGTAATATATAGAGGGGGGAAGAAGATGCCCGACGAAGAAGCTGCTACACCAATCGAAACTGAGGCTGCGAGTGACGAGCCTATTACCGTTCAACCGACGGAGCGCGAACAAGAGGTTAGTTCCCAGCAACTGCATAAAGCGCTGCGCGATCAAGTGCTGCGCGTCCCCACCAGAGTAGCGGGCAGCCTGGTGCATCGCGGGGATGCCCAGGGGATGGCAGAAGGGCTGTCGCGTGGGCGGGCGAAAACCTCGCAGCTGCAACTGAAGCCCCGGCTGCTGGAGCTGGTGAATAAGCTAAAGCGACCCAGCATCAGCGAACTGCACCGTGCGCTACTCCAAAGCGCGAATCTGTCCTACGGCGCAGTTGCCAGCGCAGTGCGAACCCTGATGCAGGAAGGCAGGCTGGGAAGAGTGGAGAGCTGGCCGCGTCGATACTACCTACTTGCCTCGACAACAGTTGAGGAGACAGCGCTGGATAAAGAACGGCTGCAGGGTAAAGTTGCGCCCACACTAACTTCCGTGCGAGTGTCAAGAACTAGACTCCGTCAGCGCACCGGAGATGCTGATCTGCCTGAGCTAGAAACCAGGGCGCTGACCGTGGCAAGAGAGTTGGGCGAGTGTACCCTAAGTCAGCTACACACCGCGCTACAGGAGCACCATCAGGTTTCCTACCCGCTGTTGCTCGATGCAGTTCACAGCCTGGAGCGGCAAAGATTGATGGTGCGGCGGCGTGGCCCCAAATCCCGCTACGTTTATAGTGTAACATTAAGCCAGTAGCGCCAGCATCGACTGGACAATGGGCAGCGTCAGTCCCTATCCGTGAAGTATTCTTGCTGCGTACCATTAAGGCGGGGCAGACGGTAGCCACCAGCGATATTAACTCAACCTTCCACTTTGGGGTAGTAGCGCCAGCTGACAATCAATATTGCCAGGCCGAGCAAGGGACCAAGCCAGATGGAGCGCAGTTCATCGCGGAACTCGTAAAGGAAGAACCCGACAAACGGCCCAGCCATCAGTGGCACCATCAGCATAATTAGCCAGTTGCGACCTGAGAATGCTAGCTGGCCATCCAGTGCCGTCCAGTTGACCATGCTTCGCCTCACCCCCCAGTAGCAGCCAAACACAAAGGCAGCCGTCAGTAGCGCGGCCCAGAGTACCCGCAAGAGTGGCTGCCAGACGAACTCGGCCACGCCCACCCCGGCCAGGCCGAACAGCGCCGCCAGCCCCGCCAGCGAGAACAAGAGTGTGCCAGCAACGGCCACATAACCAAGCCCTGCTCCCATCAACAACGAGGCGTGTACCCGCCAGCTCGATACCCCCCTAAACGCTGCGTTGCTAGCTGGGTCGACCAGGGCGAAGGTAGCGGGCATCAGCAGTCCGCAGCTCGCCAGCGTCAGGCAGGCGAGTTGGTCGGAATCCCACTGTAGCCGACTAGATTGCGGCACGAAGTAGCCGAGGCCAAAGAACACCAGTGGGTGAAAGATGATCAGCAGGGCGAAAGCGATAATCGCGCCGCCAGCATTGCGTGTGCCACTGCCACCTACCCTAAGCGCCAGCGCATTGATACGCTCCTCGATGCGCTCGTACCAGGGCAGCGGCACGTTACCCGCAACGCGGCGCGGCCCTGGAGCAGGGGAGGGGTGCGGTTTACGCTGACCAGGGTCAATTGTACTGCCTGGGTTAGCGGTGCTGCTCGTGCGCCAGCCCTCCAGGACGGTTTGCTCTCCAGGGAAGCGGCGGCGCAATTGGTCAAGCGGCGGATGATTGGCAGCTCCCAACAGCCGATCCACTGCCTGCTCGTCGAGGTTCAGTACCCGGGCGAGCTTCAGCACATCGCGCCAGTCGCGCGGTTGCGCTGTTCCCCTTGGTCCAGTTACGCACAGTATAGAAGGGTAGCCCCGCCTGCTCGGCCAGCTGGTTATAGCTGAGGCGCGCCCCTTCTGTTTCGCTACGCAGCAAATCAGCGAAGCTGACTTTGTCGGTGATTTGTCCGCTGTTTCTCTCCACTACACTGCCCCCTGATAAACGTTCCAGTTTAACCCCCAGCTTTGACCTCCTCACTGCCCCCACAAGGGGCAGCTTTGATCACCCCTTTGCCCTTAAGATTGACGTTGCAAGGAACCACTGGCCAGTGCCGCTTGCTAAAGCGATCAAATCTAAAGGGAAAGGAGTAAAACCAATGTTGAAGAAACTTGGCCTGGCGCTGCTACTCGCTGGACTGCTGTTCAGCGGCATCTTCGCCAGTCTGGAGCAACATAGCGGCCCTGGCTTCGGCAACGTACCCGCCGCAGGAGCCTGTCCGATCGTCGATCCCGACTGCCCCGACTAATCGCCTGTCCGCCACTGCCCTCGCTTGCGCCGCCCCTCCCTGACGCTGGGGAGGGCAACTTAAAAGCGACTACGAATATCTACAGGACGCAGACGATGACAAGCGGACCTGCTACTATGGCGTTCGATACTCGAACAAGCCTTCACCCAACCAGGTGAAGGCTTGTTGCTGTTCCCTCTAATCGAACCATATGCGCCAGTATGGCCTGAGCAGGTAGCAGGCCAACCCCAGCTTCACTGCTGCCCGTTCGTATTCCCGCCAACTAATCAGCGCTCTGGCATAGTCACGAAGCAGGTCGGCATATTTCACATCGTCTCCGCTCGTACTCATCCCCAGTTCTGCGGCGCTGTATGCGTTGTCTGCCGCCCCTCGCTCCCGAGCCACGGTCAGCACTTTGGCGTGAACAAGCTGCACCTGAGCGCGATCGAGGGAGCTGATCCCTTCGCACTCAGCCTCGACAAGCGCCTGCGTGGCGGTGGCCCGCGCTTCGCTTAGCCTCTCATCAATCAGCTGCGCTTCGGCCAGGCAGCCATAGGCAAGCGCCAGGATCCGGCTGTTGCCGACTTGCCTACTCAGGTAGATGGTGCGCCTCAGTTCCTGCTCGGCGGCCCGTGCCTGGTTCAGTTCGATCAGAGCCACTGCATACATCGCACTTACCTCTACCAGGAAGGAGTCGGCAGCCGCCTGCTCCGCCAAATACAGGCTTTCCTCCAGAGCTAGCTTTGCCAGAGCAACCTCACCCTGTTGCAGGTAGGCAAGCCCCAGGCCCCAGTAGACCGAGCTAACCCATTTGCGGTCATCAACATCCGCGCCGTAACTGAGCGCATCGCGGTAATGACTGGCCGCGCCGACGAACCGGCCAAGACGCAATGAACAGTTGCCCAGACTATGATCGACGTACATCCTGAACAGCAGGTCGCGCACCTCACCCTCATAAATCGCGTTCCAGCAGCGCAAGAAGTAGCGCTCTGCGTCAGCGAACTCACTCTGGCGGTAATGATTGACACCGATGCGGTAGTTGATGCGGGCAACGTATTCACGCTCATCCAGTTGCTTTGCCAGTGCCAATGCGGTGGTGAGATCCATATCTGCATCCCGATAATGCCTGCCCCGCAGATGAGTCCAGCCCCATAGGTAGCGGTAGCGCATCTGGGTATAACGCGGCAAATCCCCCCTACCCAACGAGCTGAGGATGGATTGGGCGCGGTCGGCATCGCCCCGCTCCAACTCGGCCTGGGCCTGATCAAGTCGAGCCACCACGCCAGTTACGTTGTCATCTCGTTTGAGAACGTTACCCTCTTCCTCATTCATTAGCGATCACCACCACAGGCAAGCGCTGCAATTTGCGCCAACCATCTGCCTGCGCCTTCCGTTCAGCATTATATCACAGTGGCGCGGCGGGGTGGCCGCCAATCGGTCAACGCCGCCTTCTCTTCGGCGCTGGCGAGTAGCGTGGCCCGTTCCCCCGCCCCCACCATCTGACTGACTTCAGTGATCAGCTGCTCAGTGGCAGGTAGACGAAAGTCCGCTGACTGCTGACGCAGGGTGCGAGCCTTGAATAGGCAGGTCAGCGCATCCTCGTAGCGTGCCAGTCCGATGCAGAGCTGGGCCAGATTGTGCCAGTGTCGGCTTAGGCCACGAGCATGGCCGATCTGTTGGGCAACCTCGATGGCTCGACTCAGGTAGTGCCATCCCACTGCCAACTCACCCTGTATCAAGTAGACTTCACCGATGAGACCAAGTGCGCCATTTTCGTACTGCCGCTCACCAATCGCCTGCGCCAGCGCATATGCCTGCTCCGCGCAGGCCAGCGCCTCCGTTCGCTGGCCGATAGTCAGGTAGCTGGACCCCAGATGGTTCAGGCAGAAGCTCTGGTAGCGTTGGTAGCCAATCTCGTCGGCGACCTCCAGCCCGCGCCGTAGGTACTCGATCGCTCTATCAGGCTCACCTATACCAGCGTAAGCGGTGCCGATGTTTGCCAGCACGATACTCTGGTATGATGACCGGCAGCGATAAGGAAAGGGCCAGCCTCCGCCTCACTAAGTTTCAGAGCGCGGGCGAGCAATACCACATCACGCCATTCGCTTGGCAAAGTAGCGCCCCACGCCCAGTTGCGAATAGTGTAGAATGGAATATTGCCCGCTGTGGCAAGCTCGTGCAGATTGAGCCGCGCACGATGGCGGTACCAATCGAGCATTGCGGCGAAATCAAGCGGTTCGTTGTCCTGCATCTTATATCCCCAAATTAGCTAGCACGGCGCAGCCTGCTTCATTCTTGCGTTTGCATGATGGATTGCTACTGCCTGTATTTTAGCACTTTGCTGCTTAGATCGCACTATGGTTGTCATTGGTGGGAGTGTTACCAGTTATTGGGTAAACGTAGGGGCGGGCGGTGGCCCGCCCTGGTGAGCGAATAAGCTACCCAATAACTTGTATCACACCCGTCATCGGTCTCTCATAAAAAGCAGCAATTGAACATAACGCACTTACTGGCGAGCAAGGTGTATAATGGGGTGAGGACAAACTGATGTGGGGAAAGCAAAAAGCCGCTCCCCTTGGGGGAGAGGTTTGGTGAGAGGTAAGGTTGAAGCGCACTAATGCCTATCGGCTGGCGCAAGGCCGCCGAGTTACCGGGGGATGGGGGCGTAGCCCGATCGCCGAAGCGCTACCACAATTATCGCAAGCACCAAAGAGGCAATGCAGTAGGTTGGCGAAGGACGAACAATGAGCGGCGAACTTAAGCCAGATGAGCAGCGGCCTGCCCCTAGACCGATACACCTGCCAGAGTGGGAAGATGAGGAAGTATCAATACCTGATTATGTACCACAGTCTAAATCTGCTGGCGGCCTAATACTGGATGTGCCTACACCTGAGCTAAATCAACCCCAAGCTGGTGAACGGGAACCTTCACACCTTGAACGCGATGCTACAAGCTGGGCAGTGGCCGCGCCTATTAGCGGAGCAGTCGGTTTGCTCGTCGCTATCTGGCTTACTGGCTTCGTCGAGTCTTATTTGTATCATCCGCATCCAGGTAGCCTTGGTCCAATCTTTGACCCTTGCTTTACCGCGCTTGGCCTTCTTTTCGCCATTCCATTCACGCTCTGTGCGTGGGTAGCTGGTAGCGTGGGCTTGCGTTATCGCCATGGGTCATATCGAGCAGCAGTTCGGGGTTGGCTGGGACTTACCGCTATTCTCTGTGCCACCGCTGCTAGTATCGTTTTGCTGCACCTGTTTTTCATCCCTTAAACCGAAAGACTGTCAGGCTAGCTCACCTCGCATTACCGTTATCGCCTGTCCGCCAAGTTGTACGCGGTCGTCGTTCATCTTCACCCGCACCGTGCCGCCGCGTGCCGATGCCTGATAGCCGACCAGCGGGTTGCGTCCCAGTCGCGCCGTCCAGAATGGGGCTAGCGCGGTGTGCGCCGAGCCAGTTACCGCATCCTCATCAATGCCATGGTTGGGCGCAAAGTAGCGGGAGACGAAATCGTAGCCGGGCGTGCTGGCCGCGCTGGTAATAACCACGCCGTCGGCGGGGATGTCGCGCAAGGCAGCAAAGTTGGGGCGGGCGTTGCGAACCTGCTCCTCGCTGCCAAGCTCCACCATATACTTTGCCGCATTGCGGTACACGCCGCTGATTGTCACATCACCCAGCGCAGCAGCCAGATCCGCTGGCTCGTCTGCCTTGCTGACCGGCTGCGCGGGGAAGTCAAGCTGGATCCAGCCTTCGTCTAGCCACGCGGATAGTGTGCCAGCCTGAGTGTAGAATTGGGCATGAGCGTTGCGCGGCACCCGCCCGCTCTCGAACAGCACATGGGCGCTTGCCAGCGTGCCATGCCCGCATAGCGGCAACTCGATGGTAGGGGTGAACCAGCGTAGTGCGTAGCCACCCTCTTGTTGGTGCAGAAACGCAGTGGCGGGCAGGCCGGTCTCCTGCGCGACTCGTTGCATCCAACCCGCGTCGGCGGCTTCGTCCAGCAGACAGACTGCCGCTGGGTTGCCCGCAAACTTCCTGTCGCTGAACGCATCCACCTGAAATATGCTGATTGCCACGCCTCTATCTCCCACCCGCGACTAGCTCGCCCTGCATCACCGTGACTGCCTGGCCGCCCAGCATCACACGGTCGCCACTAAGCCGCACCCGCACCACGCCGCCGCGTGCCGATGCCTGATAAGCGACCATCTCATCCTTGCCCAGCCGCTTGCCCCAGTATGGGCCGAGGCAGCTATGCGCCGAACCAGTTACGGGGTCTTCATCAATGCCCACCCCAGGGGCGAAGAAGCGGGAGACGAAATCGTAGCCAGGCGTGCTGGCCGCGCTTGTCACCATAATGCCGCGAATCGGCACCTTACGCAGCGCCGCAAAGTCGGGCTTCATCTGCCGCACCATCTCCTCGGAGCCGACCTCGATCAGATAATCCCACTGGTTCTTGCCCACATACATCGGCCTCACCCCCAGTGCCTCGCTGAGATGGGCATACTCTGTGGTCTGGTGTTCGGGCGCGGCGGGGAAGTCAAGCTCAATCCAGTCGCCGCTGCGTGTGGCGGTCAGCAGCCCGCTGCGGGTGTGGAAGCGGGCCTGCTGGTCGGGCTTGAGGTGGCCCTGCTCCCACAGCACATGGGCGCTGGCAAGGGTGGCGTGACCGCACAGGTCAACCTCGGTCAGCGGGGTGAACCAGCGCAGGCTATAGCCATCGTCCTGCTGGTGCAGGAAGGCGGTCTCCGGCAGGCTCATCTCGCGGGCGACAAGCTGCATCCATGCGGCATCGCCTGGCGTGGGCAGGATACACACCCCTGCCGGATTGCCCGCGAACGGCTGGTTGGTAAATGCGTCTACGTGGATTATGCTCTGGCTCATAATTGTCTCCTTTTTGCTGCCTCTTGCAGTTGGAGAGGGTTGGAAGCGAAGGCAGTGGCGGCATCCTGCTATGCTTATGTCTGACTATCAACGGGTTCACTGGCCGGTTGATCCGAAGCCCACGCAGGAGCGCCATTGCGTTCGGCCATGAATCTCTCGGCCATATGATTTATGTATGATTTATGAAGGTGGTGGCATTTAGTATGCCCTTCAATTCCTCAGTTGTCAGCGAGACAAAAAAGGCGGTAGTTACGTTATTCAGCGCCAGGTCTCCCATCGTCGCCCCTTCGGCATAGTATTGCGCTAGTTCAGATAGCTCTCCCATGCTAGCATAGAAGAAATCACGCTGATCGGGAGTCATATCCTTCATAGGTAGAACCATTTTAGAACACTCCTTTAGGTATAAGTGAAGGGCAGGCAAGTTGTCTACTCAGGCGCTGTCCCTCGCCTCCTATAATTGAGGCTAAAGGCCGATCCCGGGCCGATCTGGTTTTTGCTACGTATATATAACTGGCCAATATAGCTTTGCAGCATTTATGTTCTGCACCGATGGGGCTACGCCCCAGCCCTTAGACCTTTTCAGCCACTCACAATCTTGCGCCATTTAGCCATTCAGCATTTGTATGTAATGATAAGACGTTCGCTATAGGCTTGTAGCACTTAGAATAGCGGATTGTTGGGGTCGTTAAGGTTGAGATGCACCGTCTTACGCAGCCCATAGTTGAGCGCCTTGCGCGATTCATCGCTCATCGGCTGGTTGGATTGCAGGTTCTGCGCCTCGGCGGTGAGCCGCTGGGCCATCTCAATTTCCCCCTGCGACAGCATCCGCGTGGCCGCCCCTTGCAGCTTCTGGATGGCCGCGCCAGTGTTGCCCGCATCGAGGTCTTCCTGCGCCCGCTCTTGCAGCTTGTATGCTGCTACCTTCTCCACCACGCTCATCACCCCCTGATTCGGTTGCGGCGTGCTGGTAAGCTGCGCGGGCGGGGTAAAGGTGGCGATGATGTCGGAACTGACCACCATCCCCCGCTGACGGCTGGCGGGCAGGTCGAAGGTTAGCTCGGCGCTGGCGACGCGGAAGCGGCCCGCCTCCGATGGTGGCAGCAGCATCTCAATCATCAGCGCCTGGCCGCGCCCCCGCTCAATCTGGCCCAGATAGTATTCGCTGACCACGCCGAGGTCGGCCCCGATGTTGGGCGCGGAGGCAAGCTGGCTGATTTGCGGCACTACCTTGTAGGTGTTACGCAGACTGACCCCGTTGGCGAGACGGAAGCGCAGGGTGGCGTTGTCAATCACCACCTGCTGCAATGCACGCACCGCCTCCTGGAAGTAGTCCACGATGCGCGAGGGCTGGTCAACATAATCGGCAATGCCGCCGGTGCGGGCGGCGATTTCGTCCAGCAGCCGCTCGTTCCAATCGGTGCCGAGGCCCAGCGCGGTAACGCCGATATGCTGCTGGCCCGCCAGCGTAGCGGCGTTTAGGCAATCAGCCTCCGCTTCGGTGCGGCCATCGGTGAGCAGCACAATGCGGTTGAGCGGCGCATTGTCTGGCCCGCCCAGCCGTGCGCCGAGGGCAAGCTGGCGCAACGCCTCGCGCATCGCGGGAGCCATGCGCGTGCCGCCCGAGGGATGCAGTGCGTCAATGTCGCGCTTCAGACGGGGGCGGTTCACATCGTTGGCAAGCTGCGCGGGGATGACCGTCTGGTGGCGGCTGTTGAAGGCGATAACCGCGATGGCATCCTGCGGGCTGAAGCGATCCAGCACCAGCTTGACCGCCTCTTTGGCGTAGCCGAGCTTG